>VYCT01000183.1 GCA_009843785.1 Candidatus Poribacteria bacterium
ATAGAATAATTTACCTTTACTTCTGTGAAGGTTCACCGACAATTGAATGGCTCTGTTTTCTCTGGTAAAAGGTGTTGACATATTTCGGCAGATAAGGTATGATATTTACTATCAAGAGCTATTGCGTAAGCGACATAGCCCAACGATTTAAAAGATAAAATGTACGAGGACAATATAACTCATGAAACAGGTTTTCTTATTTTTAGGGTTATCCGTACTGATGGGAACGATTGCCCTTTTTGCGCTCTGTGGCTACGATGAGATCGGGACGCTCCACGCAGCACCTGTAGAGAATGACCTATCTAACACAAAAACACCCTTTGCTGAAGGCTGTGCTAAGTGTCACGGGAGCGAACCTGCCTACCAAGAATGGCAACACGCAGGACACTCACACGCCCTTGTGAACCTGATTGAGGGTCCGTATGAGGTGCAGACATCCTGCCTGAGCTGCCATTCCGCTGGTTACGATATCTTTAGCGAGCGGGTCTATCCGGGGCATCCTTATAACATAGAGACGGCGGTGAATGCTGTTTCTTGTTCTACATGCCATTCCCACACGAGCAAATTAGAACACTTATTGGTGCAACCCGCGAAAAAGTTATGTGTCAGCTGCCATAAAATGGACTGCGGTTGTGCGGGTGCTGGCATCGTTCACCAATCACAGTCGGAGATGTTCCTTGGGCGCGAGGGCGCAGGCGTAAAACGGATGCCGTCGCCACATGTACGCGTCATGAAAAAGCGGTGTGTACACTGCCACATGGCGAAAGATGACCCTGAGGCTATTGCGAAACACGGTGGACATACATTTGCCGCCGAGTTGTCGGTATGCAGTACTGCGGGTTGTCACGATAGTGTGGATAACAGTATGGAGACGAAGTTGCCACAATATCGTGCTGAGATAGAGGCGAAGATGCAAGCCGTCAAAACGATGCTGGATGCTGCGCCTGACAAAACTTCACAGGACTACCTTGATGCGAAGTTGAACTACGACATGGTTAAAGGCGATAGCGGGTATGGGCTTCACAATATGCCCTACGCGAATGCGCTTCTCGATTATAGTCTTTCACTCAAGAGCAAGCTTGAATAGTGAATGCGGCACATTCGCGGTGTACACGTCTGTCCGTTGTTATGCTTCCGAGTTGAGCGTGGCGCGCAGGGGTACATCTTGGTCTTGCGGTATATAATAACTCATCGGATCGCTGACGACTCCGATTAATTGCTTCTGGATCGGGTTGCATTTGGCAACGAGTTCGTTAGGCATCGTGATATAATCCATCGGTTTGACCCAACGGTAGGCGTATCCCATAAAAATGGTTTTGCGGGGCATACCGGACCAGTTGTGTCCGATACCGTGCCATGTGCGTTGTTCAAAGAGGAACGCATCTCCGGCGTTGACATTCATAGAAATAGCACCGCGTGCCCAACCCGTATCTGGATCGGTTGGGGGTCTACCTGTCAATCGGTTACTTCCGGGTACCAGTACGGTCGCGCCTGAAGCGGGATCGGATTGGTCGCTGATAGCGTAAGCGATCTTAAGCATGATGCGCGGGTGGGGTTCCTGCATTTCAGCATGTGACGTGCCGCCGTCACGGTGCAAGCCAATGCGGTTCTTTACCTCAGGCGGTGGTTCCTCCTTTGGCGGTAGCACGATGAGGTGCGATGTAATCATCTGTACGTTCCAATTGAGTACGCCGTAGGCGAGCGGCACGGTCTTCTGCCAATCAAGGAGTTGGAGGAACGCCTCGTGGTGCGTGATGCAGTTACGGAGATTCAACTTACCGCCTGCTTCAAGGTTCCCCGCGGCTTCTTCTTTGGCGTAAACTTCGTCAACAGCGGCATCAATTTCCGCGACGACATTGGCGGGCAAGGCGTTTTTAATTAACAGATACCCGTTGTTTTCGACAAATTCTTTGTGCTGTGGTGTAAAGACTGCTGCTTCCTTAAGATCTGTTGTCGTATCCATAGAGTTTATCCTTTTAGTGTACTGGCTTTTAATAGCAAGTTTACCCCTTCCCAGTAACGGGCGGGGACCCCGGCGTTGCAAGCTTCGCCAAAAGTAACCTCGATCTGCTGTTGAGGTTCAAATCATTTTCTGTATTATACAAGACATACCGAAAAAATTTCAAATCAATTTTATTTTATTGTAGGCGCGAACGGAATATTCAAAAGCAAGCAGTGTACCGTTCTTCTTAAAAGTTCGCGACGCTGTCAAAAATCGCCTATTAAACACAGGTATACTGACGTATGAAAGAGAGGAAGCCCGACGCGATTTGAAAAGCGAATTAACTTCAGAACCTTATAGATTCAGAGCATTTCCCGAACAAAATAGTCGAAACATTAAGTTTGGCGCATCATGGCGAGCGATTTTACTCGGCACGCTCCTTGTCATCCCGAACATGTACTGGATTCTGGACTCTGCCGGGCAAGGGTATCCGACGACTATTTCTCTCTATTTTAACGTCATTTTCTGCGTTTTTGTTATCATGGGGGTTAACCTCGTCTTGGTACGGGTCGCTCCTGGGATCGCTATGCAACAGGGCGAATTGCTGACGGTTTACGTCATGCTGGCGATCGCTTCTTCACTGGCAGGGCACGATGTACTTCGCGTCCTGATCCCGATGATTCCGTACGCGTTCTGGTACGCGACACCAGAAAATGACTGGGCAGACCTGTTTCATCGGTATATCCCGGATTGGATGGTTGTCAAGGAGCGGCTTTTTTTAACGGAATATTATCGCGGTGAGACAACCCTTTACGAATGGGAAACTGTCCAAGGGTGGCTGACGACAACAGTTGCTTGGGGAGGCTTTCTATGTGTAATGGTATTCCTGATGGTGTGTATCAACAGTCTCGTTCGGAAGCAGTGGACAGAGCATGAGAAACTGAGCTATCCCATTATTCAGTTGCCGCTTGAATTGACAAGTGGCGGTAGAACGAACTTGTTGACAAATAAAATGATGTGGCTTGGGTTCGGGATTGCAGGGGCAATTGACATCCTCAACGGGCTTCATTATCTTTTTCCGACTGTGCCGAGTTTGGGGGGGAGACTCTACGATTTACGTCCGTTCTTTACACAGAAACCGTGGAGTGCAGTGGGGTGGACCCCTATCGCTGTCTTTCCGTTCGCAGTGGGTATCGCTTTTTTCATTCCGCTGGATCTGTCGTTTTCATGCTGGTTTTTTTACCTCTTTTGGAAGGTGGAGCGCGTCTTTGGAGATGCTTTAGGGGTACGGGGTATGCCGAACTTCCCGTTCACGGATGAGCAATCCTTCGGTGCCTATCTCGGCTTATTTGTGATCGCGATTGTCGCGACGCGAAAGCATCTGGCACAAGTTGGACGCAAGTTGTTTAAAAACGACCCGCGTGTTGACGATTCCGACGAACCGATGTCCTATCGGGTGACGGTGTTAGGATTGATCGCAAGTCTTATCTTTATCGTCGGGTTCTGTAAAACAGCGGGTATGTCTATCTGGGCGATCCTCGTGTTTTTCGGCATCTATTATGCGATTTCTACCGCGGTAACCCGGATGCGCGCAGAACTCGGTTCGCCGGTCCACGATCTGCATTTCATTGGCCCCGATGAGATGATGCCCCGTATCTTTGGCACGCGGTTGCTCGGGCCACACAATTTGACGATAATGGCATATCTGTTCTTTTTTAACCGTGCCTATCGTGGACATCCGATGCCCCACATCTTGGAGGGATTTAAATTAGCGGAACGGACAGGCATTTCTAATCGACGGTTGTTGATAGCGATGTGCATTGCGATTGTTATCGGCACATTTGCTTCTTTCTGGGCGTTCTATCATATTTCTTACGTTGAAGGGGCTCGCGATTGGTTCGCGGGGAGACCGTTCAACCGGCTCCAAAGTTGGTTAACTTCGCCGAGGGCTCCAGATGTGCCGGCAATTGTCGCGATGTGTATCGGTTTTCTGATTACCGGCTTTTTAATGATAATGCGGATGCGACTTTTTTGGTGGCCCTTTCACCCTGCTGGGTTCGCGATTTCCAGCAGCTGGTCGATGAATGTATTTTGGTTTTCGATTTTGGTGAGTTCCGTCATCAAATGGATAATTCTGCGGCACGGGGGTGTGAGTGCGCACCGAAAACTTATTCCGTTTTTTCTCGGCCTAATCTTAGGTGAATTTATTGTCGGCAGTGTATGGAGCATCATAGGAATTACGACGAACCAACCGATGTACCGGTTTTTATTTTAATAGTTTTCGGTACGATTTTTTTTCAAAAAATCTTTCAGTTTGCCTCGCAGTGAGAGTTGTCGATTAAGAGAAAGACTTTATTATTAAATCTTCCGCTACTACATCCCAATCCTTTAGGTTTGGGATGTAGTAGCGGTTAAGCGGCTGTGTGAAAAAAACTTGACGATCGCCTAAAAATAGAGTATAACATAAATATCAAGTGGGTAGACATCATCAGTGTTACCACTTGGTAATGTGTCGGTTTCCGACCCACTGTTCACAGGTTAAAGATTTCAGACTTCAGAGACCATGAGAAACACAAAGTATAAACCTTTTTTTCATCCTATCCTCGCATTACTCCATCAACAGATGGATATTTGTGGGATTGTGCGCAATCATTTCATCGCCTTGTCTCGCCGCTATTACCGAATGTATGGGAAAGGGCTTTCCTATAAACAGATGAGCGCCCATTTGACGAAGTTGAAGAAACTCGAGAAGTATCAGCATTGGAATATCCCTTATGCGTGGAGTCTTCAACAAGTTATTAGAGACTTGGCACGTTCTTACCGAGAAATGAAAACGCTGGGTCGGGGTCGCCCCCGGTTTAAGAAAGCCAAACATCATCGGGGGATTAGATTTGATGGGTCTCAAGTTGAACTCCATCAAATCTTGCCTAAACAGAAAGGTCAACGTAAATATCCTGTTTATGAGTTGATAGCCGGGGGTATGACTTATAGATTTTCTATGCATCGCCGGATTGTCGGTGAAATAAAGCGAGTTACATTTACGCGCGACGCGATTGGCGAAATATATTTGACGATTAGTGAAGATTTTGTGGAATCTGTGCCTGAACCTAAGACTGGTAAAGCGGAAGGGTTCGATATTGGCATCAAAGATTTCCTGACTGGTGCTAATGGTGAAAAATATAAGTCTCCAATGTTTTACAAGCAGCATGAGAAGAAACTTGCCAAAGAGCAGCGGTGTTTGTCGAGAAAAGTCAAAGGTTCAAATAACTATGAACGGCAAAGAAAAGTTGTGGGGTGTCTCCATATAAAAACGGCGAACCAAAGGGCTGAACATCACTGGAAACTTGCCGTCAGATTGTGTCGTTCGTTTGATGTGATGATTTTTGAAAACTTGAATATCGCTGCGATGAAGAAACTCTGGGGCAAACAAGTCTCGGATCTTTCTTTTAGCAGTTTTTTGACTAAACTGAAACATCAAACCGACAAACGGAACCGTATTTTCTATAAAATAGGGCGTTGGGTGCCAACCACCAAGCCTTGTTCAGTTTGTGGCTATAAGAATAAGAGTTTGACGCTTTCGGATCGGCAGTGGATGTGTCCCGATTGTGAGACACTTCTTGATCGTGACCATAATGCTGCTGTTAATATCTTACGAGAAGGGTTAGCTTCTCTTGAGTTAGGTGATGTAAGACCTACGCTTGTTGATAAGACTTTAGTAGGCTACACTGTTGAGTCCACCAGTCTGGCTCTGAATTCCACAAGTGCTTTCGCATAACTTTGCGGAAGCCCAAGTCTTTAGGCTTGGGTCTATCACAAGCGTTTGCCTCTTAACTGATAACCGATAACCGATAACCGACAACCATAATCAGGAGAAAATTGGATGATTCGAGAAGCGATTCAGCAGGTTATGGCGGGGAAAGCCTTAACCGAAGCTGAGATGATTGAGACGATGAACGAGATCATGGAAGGTGAGACGACAGACGCGCAGATCGCCTGTTTTCTGACGGCTTTACGGCTTAAAGGTGAGACAATAGAGGAGATTACGGGTGCCGCGCGCGTCATGCGTGATAAAGCCACGCCTGTTTCGACGAAGCATCCATTGGTTGTTGACACGTGTAGCACGGGTGGCACAGGCCTGAGTCTTTTCAACATCTCGACAACTTCCGCTTTCGTCGTTGCAGGGGCAGGTGTGCCGGTCGCGAAGCATGGAAATCGAGGCGTAACGCGACAGAGTGGTAGTGCGAATGTCCTGATGGCGTTAGGCGTAAATATTGAAATTAGTCCTGAACACGTTGGACACTGCATTGACGCAGTCGGTATCGGCTTTCTATTTGCCCCGGCACTGCACGGTGCAATGAAATATGCTATCGGACCGCGGCGAGAGATCGGCATCCGAACAATTTTCAATGCCTTGGGGCCGCTGACGAATCCGGCAGGTGCACAGGCACAGGTGCTTGGCGTTTATGCGCCGGAACTCACTGAAACGCACGCGAATGTGTTGAACAACCTTGGATGCCAGCATGCCTTTGTTGTACATGGGGATGACGGTTTAGACGAGATCACGACGACAACGACGACGCGTGTCTCGGAGCTGCGGAACGGTGCTGTCAAGACTTACACGCTTGATGCAACGACGTTCGGAATCCCGAAAGCGGAGCCTGCCGCGCTCTTGGGGGGTAGCCCCGAGGAGAATGCTGAGATTACCGTCAATATCTTAAAAGGTGAAAAGGGACCCAAGCGCGATATTGTTGTCCTAAATGCTGGTGCAGCGATTGTTGCGGGTGGGAAAGCGGATAGTCTTGATGCCAGCATTGAACTTGCAAACGAATCCATTGATTCAGGCGCAGCACTAACGAAGTTAGAAGGGCTAAAATCAATGTCGAATGATTAGCCTATTATGGATAGGAGAATAAACGGATTGATATTAGACACAATCATAGCGCATAAACAGGAAGAGTTAGCAGCGGAACAGGCGCAGATACCGCTCGCGGACCTGGAAGCGGAGGTTGAAAATCTTCCACCGACGCGAGATTTTCGGGGTGCTATCACAGGGAGCGGGACAGTCAAACTTATCGCAGAGGTGAAGAAGAAGTCGCCCAGTAAAGGTATTATCCGCGAAGATTTCCATCCAGTGTCGATTGCCGAAACCTACGTGAAAAATGGGGCGGCTGCTATTTCTGTGCTTACAGATCAACATTTTTTTGCAGGTGAACTTGACTATCTGCGCGCAATTCGGGACACTGTTGATGTGCCGCTTTTAAGGAAAGATTTCACGATTGATCCGTATCACATTTACCAAGCGCGTGTTGCGGGTGCAGATGCTATCCTGTTGATTGTAGCGGCGTTGACTGCATCACAGTTAGAGACGTTCATGGAGGTCGCAGCGTCGTTGTCGCTGGCGTGTTTGGTGGAGGTGCATACACGTGAAGAATTGGCGATTGCGTTGGACGTAGATGCGCAGATTATTGGGATCAACAACCGTGATTTGCGTACATTTCACACGGATATTGCGACAACGTTTCAGTTACGTGAAGAGATTCCCGCGGATAGGGTTGTCGTGAGTGAAAGTGGTATCTACGCGCGTGAAGACGTAATGAAGCTGCAGGCAGCCGGTATTCATGCAATGCTTGTCGGCGAGTCGTTGATGCGAAGCCCTGACATAGGAGAACAGGTTCGATGCCTTTTAAACTATTAAATCTGGGCACCATTCCACTTCGTTTCACGCCCTTTCCAGTAACGGGTGAGGACCCCGGTTTTTGATTAATTCAGTGCTTCTCTTAGGCTGTGGATATTTTTTCTCTAAATATTGTTTGCGGGATTACATGGAAGTAACAGCAATACCGTGGCGTTTCAAGAGGGCAGTGGTTACACCATCGCCGGTTGTGAGTGTGCCTGAGAAGCTGCCGTCGTAGATGGCTCCGCACCCGCAGGACGGACTCCTTGCTTTGAGAATCACCTGCGTTGCCCCGTGTGATTGCGCAACCTGTAAGGCGTGATGTGCGCCCTTCAAATATGCCGCAGTCACGTCTGTTCCATCAGCAGTCATAACTTTCGCCTTGCCGTTGAGGACATCATCGCCGTCGCCACCGACAATCTCTGCTGGGGGGCGTAGTGTTGGCAATCCACCCGCCTCTTCGGGACAGACGGGGATCAGATCATCCGTCTCTTTCTGTTTGATTGCTGATTCATTTCGGCTGTCGCCACCGTCATATCGGCAGCGAACGCCTAAAAGACAGGCACTAACCACTACTTTCATTTTTCCCGCAACTCCTCAAACTGATTCATGATTAAGTCAGTCTCACCGGCTTTCAGCTGCAGATAGGTATCTTCTAATTGGTGAAGTATCGCATGTAGCAGCGAAGCACGACAGATTTCGGTGTTCTGATCTTCAGAGTTTGCAGACGCTATTCCCACGGAGGTTGCGATTTCACGCAGTTCAGGCGGAAAATCCTCCAGAGCGATATTGACGTTCACGCCGAAGCCTAAGACAAAAAACGGGTGCTGCTGGTCATCATAGGCGAGTTCTGTGAGGACACCCGCCACCTTTTTCTTTTTAATCCGGACATCGTTGGGTGGCTTAATCCGCGCGTCGAGTCCGTGCGTTGTCTGAAGTGCGCGGGCAATCGCGATTGCGCCAACGAGATTTGGAAGTGCGACTTGGGCACGCAGCAGCCGGTGTTTCAGGACAACTGACACAAGGAGGCATTTGCCCGGTGGTGCTTCCCATTTCCTACCATATCTTCCGCGTCCTGCAGTTTGATGTTCCGCAATGACGAGCGTTCCCTCTACCGCGCCTGCTTTTCCACGTGCAATGGCGATATCGTTGGTGGAGGCAACTTGATGGTGATGCTCAATCTGACATCCGATAAAAGCAGTCTGAAGCGTTGTATGCGCGTTCTTTGTCTTATTATCAAGTGTGAAATAATTGGATTGGTTTAACAACATTCTGAGTGTTAAATAATTACGTTGTTCGGTTCTGATCCAAGAGCGTATCTACTCCTGACAATATCTTTTCTAAGGCATCCATGAGATCAGATTCATCCTCTCGGTCCGTACCTGTCACCAACGTTCTCAGTTTTCTAAGTTCTGCCTTTATGGATTCTTCGTCTCTTTCTTCCTGAAAAATTTTGAAAAAGCTCAACCAATGTTCCGCACCGATTCCACACAACGATTCTCTTTTTGCTATCTCCAAATAACTATCCATTATTCCTGTTCTTGCAAATCTCCCAAAATTATTCCCGCCATCAAATACGGGCTTATCAGAAATTTTATCACTCTTTTGGGGATACGGAGAAACGTTTTGCGGACTCATGATTTCTATGCTTGATTTTGTTTTCCGAATATGTTTCCACCAGTAATTGCGATATTCTGCTGCATACTTCGCTAATTCCACATACGGTGGAAATATTTTAGGATAGCCTGAAATTACATTATTGAGAGCCCAAGGAATCACGACGATCAAGTCCTGTTTGGCGCAAGCGGCTGGGGTTACTTGGAATCGAAAACTCGGCTCCGCTTCCTTTGCTAATAGATACCAACTCTTTAGTTCAATCCCCAACAAAATCTCACTCTCATGTTCATCTGTTTTGCTGATATCTCTTTTCAACAAAACGTCTGGAAATGTCTGTGGTTGCCTGACGAATCTATGATACATAAATTTCTCATTGGGGTCCCAAACTTCCCGCATCCGATTCAATGTTGAAACGACTTGGTCTTCAATAGTTGCTCCGAATGCAGCATTTAAAGTAAAGATATCTGTCGCCAATATCCCTTCTATGGATGTATCCGACCGAAAGTAGGTGGGAAGTGCAAAGAGCGCCTCGCGTACACCTTCGTACACTTTGTAGATAGCCTCGTTGCGCCGCGGTGGATTCCTCTTAGGTTCGACCGGAATTGTCATAGAATGCTAACTCCTGTTGGATGTCGTAATTTGAGAGTCTCTCAATGGCTGTTTTAAAATAATCTGTGTGAATCTCGGCTGCGTAACATTTCCGTTTCAGTTGATGTGAAGCAATTGCTGCTGAACAGAGACCACCAAAGGGTTCCCATACGACATCGCCTACGTCACTGCTCGACCGAATGCATAAGTTCATGAGTTTCAAGGGTTTTTGATTACTATGTAAACACTTATGCTGCTTTTTTAATCGCTCGGTTCCGCGAACAGCAGGTTCCCGCCAGACATTTGTAATGCCGTTCTCAAAGTAAAACTTGGCTCGCATATTTGACCATTCCCTGCCTGTGAGGGGCGTTATACCATTTATAGAAAAGTAGGGTTTTCCGTTTTCGCTGCCATGTCTATTTGCGTACTCGGCAATTTTTTCAAACGCTTCAGGTGGGGGGTAGTACCAAAGATGATCTTTAGTGAAATACTTCCTTGTGGCGGCATTTTTCACACCGCAGGCATCATTAGTTTTGGAAAATGGAAGCCCCGTCCGTCCCCATTCGTACCGAAGCCAACTTTGCATATCCATTTTCGTGCCATTGACATAAAACAAAGCTTTTTTCGTGTATTGGACGCAAACTTCTGTTGTTACAGGAAATTTTCTGAGGGTCTTGCCGTTTGTGTTACCAGCAATATGCGCGATTCCCTTATTCCAAACATGGCAATTTCGGTACTCCCAACCATGTTTGATTAATGTAGAATGAACGTTTGCCCACCCGAGTTCTGTATTCCAAAACCAGAGAGTTGTCATGGGAGTTGCGTGTTCTGACCACTTAATTATATGAGGTTCATACGACTCAGCCAATTGCTCTGAAGTAGGAGGGTCGCCAGGATAACTCCCAAGGCCATAGGGGCCATCGGAGACAATCACAACAGGGACCTCCCATTTATCATACCAACTAAGGGCATCCCCTCTGTATAAGAAAACACCATCTTTTTTATGAAATTCCACGATCAGTTTCCTTTTTGTGAAGATGCAAACTAATAACGCTACTGGCGTAGGTGTTTTTCTGCCTCAATTTTCCACTGCTCTGGTGGATTGAGTTCGAGGAAGCGTTTCCATTGTGCTTTTGCTTGCTCGCGCTTTTCCGTATATTCATACATCAACGCGAGATTATAGTTCGCAGTCAAGTTGCCCGGTTCGAGTTGTATCACACGCTCAAACTGTTCTGCGGCTGCGCCGAGTAAATCCATGCTGAAGAAGTTGTTGGCATAACTCAGCAACGTTGGTACATGCGTGTCGTCTAAATCAAGTGCCTTCTCTAAAGTCTCTTTTGCCTTGTTGTAATCCAAGGCATGCGCGTAGTAAAGGTCTCCGAGGCGTTGATACGTCTTGGCGGCGATGTCGTCCCCTTTTTCAGCGGGTTGTTGAATGAGGGCGGCTTCGGCTTCGTAGTATTTGATTGCCTCCTTCCATGCCTGCTCCCATTCTGCGATTTCCCCGAGGTGTAGGTGGATGCCCCTATATTTGGGCGCGTAAGAGCGCATATTTTTAAATGCCGCTTTTGCGAGATTGTGTCTATCAATTTCGAGATAAATGACACCGATCTTATAGTTCGCCTCACGGTTTTTGGGTTGGAGGAGAGCCACCTGTTTGAAATCCTCTAAAATTTGGCTGTAGCGGTAAAGCGTTTTGCCGATCTGTCTATAACGAAATGTGAGCATTCCGCGGTAGAAGTAGGCATCCACATAGTCTGGATTTAGGGCAATAGTTGCGGTGTATTCCGTAACCGCCATTTCAGCGTGTTTATGGTAGTCCTCTCCGAGCGTTTCAGCGTGCCGGTCGAGCAGACGTGCGTAACTGTAGTGCCAGTCGAAGTTATCAGGATTGTAATGATTCGCCAATCCGTAGTATCGGATTGCGTTCTCGCGTGCATCTCGTTTATTTTCTATCTCGGCTTGCAAGCTGCGCCTTTCAAAGATAACAGCGAGGAGATGATGGATTTCAGGGTGTTCGGGTTCAATTTCCAATGCGGGTTGATAGACGCGAAGGATGTTATCTTCATCGTTGCGTTGACGATAGATTGCACCGAGACGGAAAAAGGGTTCCACTTCTGTTGCCTTGACCCCTTGCATCGGGGTTTGTAGGTTACGCCCAATGTCGCTTTCAATCAAGGTCGTATCAAGCGTGATTGTTTTCTCGTAATGCAGGATGGCGTTGTCTATCTCACCGTTTTCTTCAAACAGAATTGCCGCGTGGTAATGCGCTGCGACATCATCAGGACGCAACCGGATAGTTTCGAGGAATGCGGGTAGCGCATCGTTGGGCTGCTTTAGCGAAAGGTAGGACAGTGCCAGGAGATGGTGTGCTTCAGTGGTTTCAGGCGCGATCTCAATAAGTCGCTTTAGGGTATCAACTGCCTGCTGATGTGCCTCGCGTCCACGGTAGATGTGCACCATTTTGAAAAGCACATCCGGTCGTTGTGGGTCTAACGTCAGGGTGCGTTCATAAAAAGTGATCGCGCTGTCTGTATCGCCGCTTGCTTCGTAGCTTTGCCCAAGAAGGTAGGTGGCACTCACATCTTCGGGAAATAGCAGCAGGTGGATATTTAGAGGTTCAATGGCATCTTGATAGCTTTCTTCATCGAAAGCACGCTGTCCCTGCACGATGAATCTGTCCGCTAACGCTGGATTCAGTTCCAACGCGCGTTTGAAGTAACGGACCGCTGTGTCGATATAACCTTGTTGGTGGTGGAGTTCACCAAGTTTAAAATAAGTATCAATGAAATTGCCTAAGGGGAGTTCAACTTGCAGATAACTTGTGTCCGCTTCAATGATTTCAATTGTTTTCTCATAATGTTGGATGGCGTTTTCGGTGTTGCCTGCATCGGTTTCAATCATGCCTGCATAAAAGGAGGAACGCGGATCGTCGGGAAGGACGAACATCGCTTTCTCTATCATTGGCATTGCTTGATCCGGTGTTATCAACCCTGCGAAGTAAGGTTCCAGCGGTTCATAGAAAGTGTCCTTAAAACTCGGCATGATGGATAACGCTTGTTGGTAATGGTTTAGTGCTGCCTCGGTATTGCCGCTGGTGTAGAAGATCTCCCCGAGTGCGAAATGCGATTGCGCGTGGGTTGGCTCGGTCTCGATTGTGCGTTGATAGAGTTGAATCGCGCCGTCTGTATTGCCTTTTTCGTTAAAGATAACCGCGAGTTCGTAGAGGTCTTGTGCAGCGTAAGGTTGATGCTGTGCGGCTTTGGCGTATTCTGTGAGTGCGTCATCGAAAAAGCCTTGTATGGCGAGGACTTGCCCGAGTTTGATGTAGGCGGGTGCGAACTTTTTCTTTTGATGCGTGATATTTTCAAACGCTTCGCGGGCGCGGTCCGTTTCACCTTGTGCAAGGTAGACCAAACCGATGCCGTATTGCGGGTATTCCCATTTCCGATTGAGTTTTCGCGCGGTCTCAAAGGCTTGAAGGGCTGCTATGTAATCTTCCTGTTTCAGGTGAATCTCACCGATTCGATAGTAGACCGGGTAGTAGTTCGGGTTTAAACGGACGCACGCCTCAAATTCTGTAAGTGATTTTTGAAAATAGGCTTGCGAGCTTTGCCCTACATCGCTTTCGCCTTGTTGTTGATAGATGCCCCCCAAATTGAAACGTGCCCAAAACAGATCTGGCTCAATTTCGAGGGCGCGTTGTAGATAAGTAACCGCTGTGTCAAAGGTCTCATCGGTTTTCGTAGCCTCAAGGGCGTGTACGTAGCCTAAACCGTAGTAAAATGCGGCATCCATTGCAGGAGAGGCGGACTGTTGTCTCTGCGAATTATCTTTTGCTGTTTCATAGAGCGTTAGGAGTGTGGCGAGTCGTCCCTGTTTCTGCCATTTCAGGATAAGTTCGCGGTGTTTCTCGGCGGGCTTCTTTTTTTCTCGCAGGACCTTTGTGAAGTCTTTTCGCATTTTTTCAATTACGGCAGCTTCTTCTCGGTTTTGCTCAGCCCGGAGTTCGGGCATAGGATTTGCGATAGCAGCACAGATGATTAAAGCTGCAATACCATTTATAAATAATGATGTTGCCTTACCGGTTTTCATGAAATGTGTTGTGCTACGAAACAAACTAACAGTTTGTTCTACAAAAGAGGGTTTTATTATCAGAAAGGGTATTCGTAGGGGATTTGGCACTGTTTTTTTCATGTTGTTTTCCTTTGTGGTTTTCTATTCTGTTGTTATTTTTTTAATTTTAGTAGACGTTCAATTTTCGTTCGTGTCGGCATTGAAGGGGTCGCGCCAACGACAGTGACTGCTGCTGCGCCAGCGGCATTTGCAAACGCAACTGCCGAATGTAAAGTTTCACCGCTTGCCAGGGCGGTTGCGAGCGCGCCACAAAACGCATCCCCTGCGCCTGTGGTATCTATAGGGTCAACAGACAGTGCGGAGACACGTTCAGATGTCGTTCCTGTCAACATCAACGCCCCTTGTGCGCCGAGGGTTAGCACAACAGCGGCGTTTGTGGTATCCACCATACGCGTGCGTAACACCTCCGCTGCCCGATTTGCTTCTTCTTGACTGCTAACTTTCATCCCCGACAACAATTCCGTTTCGGATTGGTTCGGGGTGAGAATATCGACGTATTTCAAAAGGCTATCCGGCAGTGGTTGCGCAGGCGCAGGATTTAGGACCACTGTTGTGCTGTGTCTTTTGGCAATTGCTGCTGCGTGTTCGGATGTCGCAATCGGCGTTTCCAATTGTAGGAGGAGCACATCCGCGTCTGCGATACAATCCGCGGCAGCATCTATATCTGCTATCGTGAGTGCCATATTTGCGCGTGGCACGACGATAATGCTATTGTCGCCATCCGGTTCAACGACGATTGTTGCTACGCCTGTGCCGATGTCTGTACGTCTTTTGATAAACCTGCTGTTAATATGTTCATTTTCTGCCGCGGCGAGTAGCATCTCTCCGAAAGGATCTGCACCGACACTTCCGACAAGCGTGACTTCGGCACCTAACCGTGCAGCGGCGGTTGCTTGGTTGAATCCTTTCCCACCTGTGAAGATGTCGAAGGCATCGCCGATGAGTGTTTCGCCTTTATCGGGTCTCCGAGCTGCGTGGCACACCAGATCGATGTTCAGGCTGCCGACGACGGTAACTTTCGGTGTTGCGTGGTTCATCGCAACTGACTCCTAATTTCGTTTAACGATTTTGGACAATTATAGTTGACATGGAGTGCTGTTGTCAAGGGATTATGGGAATTGGCGGTTATATCCGTGTGTTGAAATCTGAACTGTGATGTCTGTGATTGATATGATTTTCGGTTGGGAGGATTGTGTGGGAATGTGTTGTCTCGCGGCGGAAACGTTATCTGCTGTGTGTGTTGTCGACCTTCAACGCGCCCCAGAGCGTGGTGAGTTTTTTGTGGGTTCCACGGTGTATGTTACGCTTGTCCAGTCAAAATATTGGACATGTCCCTCGCGAACGTCCTCGAGGGGTCTGTCAGTGGATAGGGACGTAGTGTCCCCATCTTGTTTGCACCCTGTTATCCGAAAGAGACTCGGAAAGATAGTGAAAAATCCGAGGTGACGCATCACGATTATTTCTTTACGGAATTAGTCGTTTTGGACTTGCAATAAGTTTAAAACTTGACAAAAAGTGA
>VYCT01000137.1:0-12074 GCA_009843785.1 Candidatus Poribacteria bacterium
ACAATGACAGCTATCGTCCTCGCGTCTATTATCCGGCTGTTGTATTCGTCGTGTTTTACGATCCAAACCCAAGTGAAAACTTGTTAGTCTTGAATTGCCAGGGCGCGATAGTTGTTGCTAATTCTTGCGGACCAGTAATTCGCGCGCCGCGTTTTTTTTGAACACGAGTGAGGGATGGTTCGGGTTTCGCTTTAGGAGTCGGAATTGTTTGTCAGCGCGGCTTTGAATATCTCGTGGAAGTTTCTGATAATACTTCCAAAATTCGGGCGTTGTTTTATAGGTCAATGCGTTTTCCAGCCTGCTTTGCGCGGCGGGCATCCTCTTGTAGATGCTCCAACTTTCCTGCCTCTATATCCACTTCAAGCTGTTTATCCCAAGCGTCCTCGCGTGCCTGAAGGGCTTCACGAAGTCTGATTGTAAGCGTGTTTACGAGCTCTTTTTTTGTTTTCGCCGGACATTCGACTTCAGGAAGTTGAGGCATCCATCCGCGCCAACTAAGTTCTTCTTTTTCGAGGTGTGCAGTGTAGGTTTCTTGAAAGACGGGATCTAGGATTGGGACGCTCTGAAAATGTGTTGGCTCAACTTTTTGTTCTGCTCCGAGATCGGTATCAGTTTGTGGGTTTGTGATGGATGTCATCTGTTTACCTTCTTCACGTGTGTGGTTCTGATTCTAAAGTTGCGGTCTCCGTTGGAGCTGAGTATCTGTAGGACTTTTTCCGAAAATAGAGACGTTCTCAGGGCACAACCTAACAGGTTATGCTACAAAAGAGCAACCTGCGTAAGCCCTACTTAAACATACTAAATTTCGAAAAAAAGTCAAGTTAAATTTGCGCAAAAAATGGAATTGTTTGATTTCTAACGTCTGTTTAGGATTGACTATCAGTGTGTGCTTGTAAATGGGCAAGTTGTTCTTGAAGGCGTTTGAGTTCTTCTTCCGCTTTCTGCCGTGCGATGGTTGCTTGTGCGGCGCGTGTCTCGGCGTTTTCGGCGCGTGCGGCGTGCTGCTCCGCGGGCGTTTGGAGCCATTGCTCGTTAACCGGATCGTAAACCGCTAAGTGCCTTTCGCGTATATGGAAATCTAAGCCGAGAACATCTGAATGGATACCACCGTCATCGCCTGGAGGTACCGGGACATAGGTTCCCTTTACTAACTGAAATCCCATCAGGGGGGAAGGCAGATAAAGTGCCTCGGCATCATAGAGGAGGTAGTTCGGTATGCCGAGTGCAGCGTAGAGTGCCATCTTGTCTGTGAGGTCGTTTTGATAGGTGGTTTTGCTTGAGAACTCCATCACAAAGTCTGGCCCCTTTCCTTCTTCCCAAACTTTGTAAGTGTGTCGTTTCTTCTGCCCGATGCCGAAAGCGACGAGGACATCCGGTGCAACGACTGCGCGCGGGTTGCCCTGGATGTAATATGTGAGAATATCGCCGGAGACGTAGACCTCGGGTCTGTCCGCGAAATGTGCCTTCAGCGTTTGCAAGAGGCAAATAAGGATTTCGAGGTGGAGGTCGCTTGCTGCCATGGGTTTACCGTCCGTTTCAGGGTAGAGGTCTGCTGCATCTGTGGGTGCATAAGGTATGTTGATCCCATTTTTGTAGGTATCCATCGGTGTTTCTCCTGGTTCTCCGTGTGATGCGTGAAAAACAGCGTTAAAGTTTTGATAAGATTATACCTTTTTAAGGAGGGGATATCAATCTTTTTTCTAAGCCTTGAACACGAAAACGCGCCTATCAATTTTAAAGCGTACCTCGCCAGAAAAGCGGAGTCGCTATTTTGCTTGACAGGGATTTGTTTGTCGTCTAATTTATTGCTTAGTTGTCAGTTATCGGTTATCAGTTGTCAGTTAAGGGATGACGGAGGCTATATTTGATGGGAATTTTGACGACGGATCAGCGTAAGCAGTGGAAGAGTGAGGGGTACCTCGTTTTGAAAGGGGTGCTTTCTCCTAAAGAAGTAGAAGCATTGACAGCGACTGTAGATGAAATGGATGCGGCGTTTCGGAAAGGTGAGAATGTCACTGCGGATTCTGTTTTTGATAAACGGAATGTGATGGAGGATAATGACATTTTCGTTGATCTGATGGATCATCCGGTGACGTTTCCGATTGTGCGTGAGTTGATAGGGGACTTCATCCAACTGAGTATGTCGGAGGTGATTGTGCGTCCGCCGAATCCGAAAGATCAAGGCTATCTGCATACAGACGGTGGGCAGGCGATGCGCACGATTCGGGTTAGCAGATCAAGTTCTCCGCTACAGGTCAAAATCCACTATTTTTTGACGGATCTTGAGTGTCCAGATAGTGGCAATTTTACGGTTGTGCCGGGGAGCCATAATCGTACTTTTCCAGAGACGGGTGTTAAGGACGGTCCTTATATTCCTGAAGCGGTGCAGTTGTGCGTGAAAGCGGGGGATGCTGCGGTTTTTCCGCATGCGCTCTGGCACGGTGTTGTTGCGAACCGATCGGAACAGCCTCGCAAAACTTTAATCTATTGCTATAGCCATCAATGCTTTCGACCATTTGATTATGAGAAGGCGTCGCCTGAACTTATGGAGCGATGCACACCGCGGCAACGACGGTTGATTGGGGATATTGGGGATTGGAAACCGGGTTCGTATTTTTATTCTCCGGGGGATCAGGAGAAAGTAATTGGTGGGGAAGGGGAAGATTAAGAAGGTTGGAAGGTTGGAAGATTGGAAGATTGGAAGGGTGGAAGGGTGGCGGATAGCAAATGCAGTTCGTTCTTGCAGGAAGACTCGGAGTGAGAAATGGAAAGATCGCGAGCATGAAAAAACACCCAATCAAAAACACTCACTCCTACAGGGCGGGTGTCGGTACGGTCTAATCGACTTCGATGACGATGTACTGTTGTTCGACGGAAACTGGGAATGTGTCGGCGACGTAGGGACCTTTTTCGCGTTCGGCGTTGGATGCGTCAATGTCCTCGCCGCTTTCGACTTGGACTTCGTATTTTCTGACACGGCGTTGGGCAGGACTCCACCAAGATTGCCCGGTTTTGATGTCGAATTCCCAATTGTGCCATGGGCATCGGAGGATCTCGCCTTTGCGGGTGTAGTGATAGGTGCCTGGGGTCGGGGACTCTAAAAATCCGGTGACGATGCCTTTGCACAAGGGACCGCCTTGGTGCGGGCAGCTATTACGGATGGCAAAGAATTCGCCATCAATATTAAAGATACCGATAGAACGTCCGCCGATTTCGACGATTTTACGTTCACCGGGAGGGATTTCGTCTGGTGTTGCTACTACGTATTTAGGCATATAGGGTTGTCAGTTGTCAGTAATTCACGTTGGGTTTCGCTACGCTCAACCCAACCTACGATTAAGTCCGTTTTTCAAATGCGTAAAGGTTGCGGGCGTTGTCTGATAAGATTTTTTTGCGCAGTTCCGGTGCAAGGAAACCGGGCAACGCGCGGTCGGGGGCATCGAAATCCCAATGCGGGTAATCCGTTGCGAACATGAGTTTGTCGTTCATGTCCATCTGCTCCAGCAGCTGCTCGAAATATTCACGTTTCGGTGGTTCTTCCATGGGTTGTGTGCTGAGCCAGAAATGGTCGCGGATGTATTCCGAAGGCTTGCGCTTGAGGTCCGGAATTTCGATACGGAGTTTTTCCCACGTTGCGTCCAGTCGCCAGATGAGCGGTGGGAGCCACGCGAACCCGCCTTCAATTAGCACAACTTTAAGTGTCGGGAAATGGTCAAATACACCTTCACAGACATAGCTGATAACTTGCGTGTGGAAAGCTTGGGGCATACCGCCGTGGTCCTCTATGTAATAGGAGGGCCAGCCGGCACCTGTGATGGGACCCTGATTGCCGCCGAAGTGGATACCGATCGGTAGATCGTATTCAACAGCCGCCTCGTAGATTTTCCAATATTTTCGGTTGCCAAGCGGTTCCCGCGTCCGGGCGAGGAGCAAGATTTGCACAAACGCTGGATTTGGGCCACACCGATGCACTTCCGCAGCGGCGAGATCTCCGTTCTCATAAGGTAGGACGATAGAGGCGCGTAGACGGGGTTCAGGTTCAACCCAATCGGCAACTTGCCAATCGTTGACTGCGCTTGCGAGTGCGTCACTATACTCAAGATTCAGCTGCTCACCGACAGGGATTAGTGGATTCAAGACCCCGTATTCAATATCCCATGCATTTAGGAGTTGCTCCTGCATGAACCCCAAATCTGCTCCGGGTGAGAGTCCGGAGGGTGGCCATGCGTCGTGGCGTGCAGCGTTCAGTAGCGCCCGCGGATAGTATCCGCCGATTTGACCGCGGAGACCGAAGGTTTTGTGGTGGTCCTGCCATCGCTGGGATAGATAGGGAGACAATCCGCCCGGTGGCACAGAGTTGTGGATATCACAATCAATAATTGGATATTTCAAACGTTTCGTTGTTGTGTTTTCCATTGCGTTTATCTCCATAAGTTAATAGTTGTCGGTTGTCGGCTGTCAGTTATCAGTTAAGAGAGTTCTTGTGGTAGTTGAGGATACTGTTCGAGCGACAACAAACCTCTTTAACTGACCACTGAAAGATTTTTTTCGGAGAAAAAATCGTACTGACAACTGACAACTATTAAAACAGTTGATAGAAATTACTTGCGTTCTCGTGCAAAATTTTTCGGGCGAGTGATCCGGGCAATTCTGAGGGCAGTGCCTCGTTGGGTGTATTGAACTGCCAATGTGGATAATCCGTTGAGAACATCAGCATTTCATCGGATTCCAATTGACCGATGATCTGAAGCAGCTGCTCCGGTGTCGGCGGTGCGTCAACCGGTTGCAAGGTAAACCGGATGTGCTTTCGCATGTATTCCGAGGGCGGACGTTTGACCCAAGGTGTATTGTTTCGGAGCCCCCGCCACTCTTTATCAATCCGCCACATCATTGCGGGGAGCCATGTAAAACCGCTCTCAATGAGGACAACCCGGAGTTCTGGAAACTGGTCGAAAATCCCTTCTGCAACGAGGCTAATGACTTGCGCTTGGAAGACCTGCGTCATGCCAGCGTATTCCTCTAAAAATGTTGATGGCCATCCGGTTGGTGAAGGTTGTGTCCCCGGGGCGCCACCGTACTGGATACCGATAGCGAGATTATGGCGGACGGCTGCTTGATAAATTGGATAGTAGAGCCGGTTACCGTAAGGTGTGCGCGAACGGACAGGTAGTATTACCTGAACGAACCCTGGATGCGCGCCGACGCGTTCGATTTCCTTTGCGGCGAGTTCTGGAATCTGACTTGGGATCACAAGCGAAGCGCGAAGTCGAGGTTCTGGATCAAGCCAGTGTTCTATCTGCCAATCGTTTATTGCGCGTGCGATTGCCGCGGCGAGGTCAGGGTTATGAACGCTTTGCACTCGGTAGGCACAGTTAAGAATCCCGTATGCAAGCTTCCAACCGTCAAGTAACTGCTGACGGATATGCGAGAGATCGATGTCCCAAGGGGAAGAGGCATCGGGATGCGTGGTGAGTGGTGCGCCGCGTGGGTAATCGTTTGCATCGGCTCCCCTAAAGCCAGAGTTCTGACAATAGTCGCACCAGAAATCAGACATGTAGGGGTAGAGTGTCTGCAAAGTTGGGACTTCGTTATGGATGTCGCAGTCAATTGCTTTCACCCCCGCTTCAACAAAATTCGGGGTCTCCCACCTTTCCATGTCCATCTCCTCGGTTCGGCAAACGATGGGGCGTACTGGATTTGAACCAGTGACTTCTACCGTGTGAAGGTAGCGCTCGTACCCCTGAGCTAACGCCCCCCGTATGGATATGGGCCCACTAGGACTCGAACCTAGGACCAACCGGTTATGAGCCGGTGGCTCTGACCACTGAGCTATGGGCCCTTCGTTTTTTCAATATAAGAATTATACTATATTCTGAATTTAAAATCAAATTTTTTATGAGTTATTGGTTATCAGAAGGATGGTTGACGGGCAATAAATTGCCCTACTACGAACCAGACCGCGCTTACGGACGGGCAATAAATTGCCCTACTACGAACGGGACTTCGCCTACTGAGGCGTGGCGGATTAGGTTTTGGTTAGTGGACGAAATCGCGTAGTTTTCGGCTTCGTTTTGGGTGCCGCAATTTACGGAGTGCTTTCGCCTCTATTTGTCGGATGCGTTCGCGGGTTACGTTGAAGATAGTCCCGACCTCTTCAAGGGTTCTGGGGTAACCGTCATCAATTCCGAAACGGAGAGAGATGACTTTCCTTTCACGCTCGTTCAACTCGGAGAGGACATCTTGTATCTGCTCTTTTAGGATATTCAATTCTGCCTCTTGGACGGGTGAGGGAGAATCGACATCCATAATAAAAGCACCGAGCGGGTTATCGTCTTCTTCACCGATTGGGGTATCTAAAGAGGCGGTTTCTGGTGCGACAGCGAGCGCTTCAGTAACTTTGCTCGTTGAAATATTGAGATCTTCAGCAATCTGCTCAGCTGTCGGTTCATTTCCTAATTCCTGCAAGAGTGAGCGTTGTACGCGCCGAATTTTGTTAATCCGTTCGTGCATGTGGACAGGGATCCGGATGGTTCGCCCTTGATCAGCAATGGCGCGTGTGATCCCTTGTCGGATCCACCATGTCGCGTAGGTACTAAATTTATAGCCACGCTGGTAATCAAACTTATCAACGGCTCGCATTAATCCGATGTTCCCTTCCTGAATCAAATCAAGGAATTCAAGTCCAGCTGCCCGGTGCCTGTGCTTTTTAGCGATACTCACGACGAGCCGAAGATTCGCTGCAACGATAGCAATCTTTGCGTCCTGTGCTTCGGATTCACCTTTGTCAATTTGCTGGATAAGTGCCTTGAGTTGCGGACGAGAGATGCCAATTTCGTTTATATGCTGCCGGATATTGCGCTGTAAACGGACAATCGTTACATAGGCACTTCTCATTGAATCTGTTTTAAACTTCGGTTCGGTGTCGTTGTTCCCGTTGAGCCATTCATCCGGAATATCATACTTCTGCTGGAGCTGCTGGATTTCAGTCTCCCACGTGCTAACCTGATACTCTGCCTGTTTAACGAGGTCAGAGATTTTACTAATTTCTTCACGGTCAATCTTGAGTTCCTCAAGGATCTTAATGAGGTTGGTGCGGTTTTTCGATTTCTTGGTAGGTCGCTTCCCATTTGTAGAGGCCGTAGCAGGCTTAGCGGTGAGGCGTTCCATTTCAAGGGCTTCGAGTACGCGCAATGCCTTCTTGACCTGTTCGCGCAGCTTTTTTTCCTTATTCTGTGTTGAAGTGCTGGAAACGTGCATATCAATAATATCAGAGGCTCGTTTTTTAGCGGTAACGATCTTATAGAGCAGTTTCCGAATTTCGGTAATTGCGAGTGCCGTGCTGAAGGTAGCTTCATGGGCGGTTCGATGGCCGGCTTCAATGCGTTTCGCGAGTTCGACTTCTTGCGTTTTATCAAGCAGCTGAAATTTCCCCATCTCGCGCATGTAGACCTTCACAGAGTCATCGGTATAGCCGCTGCTGGCTGCGGCTATTTCAGCCAAGTCATCCTCATATCCGAGTTCTTCAGTTCCGTCAACATCAAGATAATCAAGCGTAGGATGGTCTTTAAAGTTCATTATCAACTCCTTCTTCATTTAAATTTTCATCGTGAGTATTGTCCACCCCGCGATTGCGTAGGGCGCGTCTCTCATTTGAAAGTTTTACCAACTGCTCAAGTGTTTCCATCTCATCTGCGCCTTCGGCGCGTGCGTGTGATCGGACACGTTGCTCAAGGTCTTGTAGGTGGAAATTGCGTAATTTCTTGAGGCATCCATCTACTCTTGCTTTCGGGTTCGGCGCGGGCACCTTGCGTAGAAGTGCGCCTGAAATGAAAGCACTCAGATTCTCATCAGGGTACTCACTGATAAGTGTCTGGATATCTATTCCCTGACTATCATCATTTGTAGTGGCTTCCCAGAGCGATTGCGCGACTTTGGCGAAGCGCGGTTCCGTGAAATGTTGACAGTCAAATTGGGACTTGACGTACGGAATTAACGCTGGATTTTGGATTAACGCTTCAATAAGTTGATGTTCGATTTGGGCCCGTGCGGATAGTTTCTGCTGTACACCCCTTTTTTGGGGTGTCGGACGAGAGACGGCAGTCTCTTTAAGCCCCGCGTCGCGCAATTCGCCCCAAAGTACACGTTCATCCACATGAAGTTCCCGCGCGGCGTATTTGATGTACTCGCTGCGTTCAACGCGGTTTTTGAGATTTAAGAGCGTTTCGGTAACCTCTTTCACAATTTGCGTTTTTACATCTATCCGGTGAATATCCTGACTCTGAATAGCAGCCTGAATCTGAAATTCGATGAGATTTATGGCTTTGTGTGTAAGTTCGGTGAACGCCTCAACACCGTGCTGCCGTGTAAATGAGTCTGGGTCTTCTCCGGCAGGGAGCAGTGCGATCTGCACGCGTAAATCTTCGGCAAGCAGCCGGTGCAATCCACGCTGCGTCGCTTGAAAACCGGAGGCATCTCCATCATAAACGATAACGACTTCCGGGGCAAACCGCTTTAGCAAACGCGCGTGGTCTTCGCTCAAAGAAGTCCCAGAGGATGCGACAACGTTCTCAACACCAGCCTGATAAAGCATCAAAACATCCATGTACCCTTCGACAAGTAGCACCCGCTGCTGTTTGTAGATAGGTTGACGCGCTTTGTCGAGATTGTAAAGAATCTTGCTCTTATCATATAGCACCGTTGCGGGCGAATTTAAGTATTTGGGTTGATGCTCTTCAGAGAGCGCGCGTCCACCGAAGCCGACGGGTGTGCCCCGTTCATTCTGGATTGGAAAAAGAATCCTGTTCCAAAACCGGTCCTCAGGTCCCCGGTCTTCGTCTTTAATCAGCCCGACATCAATTAACTGTTGGATCGTAAACCCTTTGTCTGTTGCAACTTTCACGAGTTCGCGCTGTCCAGATTTTGCGTATCCGAGTTGGAACGATCGAAGTGTCTTGGGTTGGACCCCACGATGTTCAAGATACTGCCTAGCGCGCGCAGCAGCTCGCTCAGTGAGGAGTTGACGGTGATAATATTCCACAGCAAAATGGTTGAGGTTTTCCAAGGAGCTAATCCGTTTTTGATTAGCACTCTCGCGGGGATCTTGAGTCGGAAGTGTGATATTCAGCCTGCCTGCTAACCATTCCAAAGTCTCCCTAAAGTCTTTACCCTCGTGTTTTTGCACAAAGGTGATAACATTACCACCTGTTTGACATCCAAAACAATAGAACATCTGCCTTTGAGGCGAGACAGTAAATGAAGGTGTTTTCTCATCGTGAAAGGGACAGAGTCCCTTATAACTCTGACCAGCTGGACGCAGCGCGACACCACACTCGGAAATAATATCAACAATATCGCTTCGACTCTGAATTTCATCAATCGTTTCGCGTGGCACGAGACCTTTACGAGTGTTATTCACGGTGAACCTGCCTCTTTGCGTCAAAGTTTCTATGGGACATTTTGTCGTGTTCACTCTTTGAATGTGACGACGGTTACCCCTTCACCACCTTGGTCAAATGGTGCGAATTGATAATTGGATACAAGTGTATTTTCACGCAACTCCTCATGAACGGCTTTACGCAAGGCACCGGTGCCTTTTCCGTGTAAAATACGAACCGATGGTAACCCTGCCAGGACTGCGTCATCAAGGTATTTAATGGTGATGTCTAACGCCTCTTTTACAAACATTCCATGAAGATTGAGTTCATCGGCAATTGCGTTGGCTTTGCTATATTGAATATCAAGGACGGAAGTTGAGAGATGAGAACTTTTTTGTTTGGGATGAACCGAATCAACATCGTGGTAGTCGGCTTGCATTTGCATATTTCCGACCAGGATCTGGAGGGGTGTTTTCCGCTGCGATTTAACGGCGATAACCTCTCCGAATCGGTTCAGTTTCTTGACTCGGACCTTATCGCCAACATTGACTTCCACCTTCGGTGGGGCAGGCTGCTTTTTAGGTTGCTCTGGTTGCAGTGCCTTTTTGGCGGTTTCTATTTTTGAGAACGCCTTTTGAATACTCTTTTTAGAGGCTTGTTTTTTCCGTATATCAGCGACAAGATTTTCCACGGTGCGCCGTGCGCCGGCAACGATTTCACGCGCTTGATTCTCAGCCTGCTGTTTTAGTGTCTGCCGCTCGGTTTCCAAGGTTTGAGCGAGTTTCGTATGTTTCTGATAGGCGGCATCGGCATCTCGGATTTTATCTTGTAGTAGGCTTTGATCGGTATCTAATTTATCCTGCTTCTCCTGGAGCTCGAGGAGTAAGTCTTCAACAGCGACGGCGTTATTACCTATATGGGTTTGCGCTTCATCAAGGATTTCGGGTGGAATTCCTAATTGGGAGGCAATCTTTATGGCGTTGCTACTCCCCGGTATGCCGACCTGCAGTCGGTACGTGGGGCGTAGTGTTGTCCAGTCAAACTCCATTGATGCATTTTCCATAGTTTGCTGGGTATGTGCGTACGCCTTAAGTGCGCCATAGTGCGTTGTAACGATGGTATTGACGTGTCTTTCGCTGAGCCAATCAAGGAGTGCCATTCCGAGGGCAGTCCCTTCGGTGGGGTCTGTCCCGGCACCGATTTCATCCAAGAGCACAAGCGATTGGTTAGAAATTTCGACTGTTTTGAGCATCCCGGCAATCTTCGTGATATGAGAAGAGAAGGTACTCAGACTCTGTTCGATCCCTTGATCGTCGCCGATGTCAGCGAACACGTGGTCAAAAATAGCGATTTTACTTCCATGTTCCGCTGGAATATGTAAACCTGACTGCGCCATCAGCACCAACAACCCGACCGTTTTAAGGACAACTGTCTTACCACCAGTATTTGGGCCCGTGATGATTAGCGTTTTGAACGTTTTGCCGATATGAATATTTGTCGGCACGACTTGTTTAGGTAGATTTGCATCTACTTCAGCATCAGGATCCGGTGGCTGCTCATTTTGAAGATGGCATTCGAGCAATGGATGTCGCGCTTCAATCAACTTGACGTTAGCACGGGTATTCAGTTTAGGTTCAACGGCGTTCAGGGCTAAGCTGAAGCGTGCTTTTGCGTTCAAAAAATCGAACTCTGCTAATAACTCAAGGGAGGATTCCAATTCGGGTAGGTGATCTCGGACGTGATCCGTAAGTGTAAGAAGGATGCGTTGAATTTCACGGTGTTCTGCTTCAGCGGCTTCGTGTAACTGATTGTTCATCTGCACAATGCCCAAAGGTTCAACAAAAAAGGTTGCTCCGCTTGTGGATTGCGCTTGGACGACCCCTTGGAAAGTTGCGCGTGCCTCTTGTTTGATCGGGATAACATAACGATTGTTTCGCGAGGTAATGACGGGTTCCTGAATCGCTTTTTGACCTTCTGGCGATCGAAGTGTCGCTTCAAGTTTTTGATGTATATTTTCACGAAGTCGCAACAATTTGCGGCGGATCGCCCGCAATTCGGGGCTTGCTCGGTCGAGTAGTATCCCCTCTGAATTAATACAATAATCAATTGCTTCAACTAATTCAGGAAAATCTGGGAGTGCGTCCACGATTGCAAAGAGGTTGGGAAACTCCTCGCGCTCACGTTTTTCAAATACACGGTGGATGTCGCCTGGAATTTTTGCGACTTTTCGGACGGCGAGAAGTTCTTCAGCGTTTAAGATTGAACCGATTTTGGCAGCATGGTTGAGTAATCCGTGGATGTCTCTTAAGCCAGCTAACGGGATCCCGCCGTAGAGTTGATGAAAGCATTTGGCTTCACTACATAATGTCTGCAGGTAACGGATTCTATCAATGTCATAAGACGGCGTAAGGGTATCGACCCGCGCGGTCCCAAGTTGAGAAGCGGTATACTTTTTCAAAAGTGCTTTAATCTTATCGTATTCTAACGCTTTTTCAACGCTGGCTAACACAGGTTTGTCCTTTTCTTTATAGTTGTCAGTTGTCAGTTATCGGTTATCAGTTAAGAGGCTTATGATTGTTCAATATCTTTTGGTAACCATTCATACTTTAGCGGTTATAAAGAGATGCTCAACATCAGAGGACAGAAGAGGACAGACTTATAACTTATAACTATTTATTTTTAATATTAGCCCAAGTTGTG
>VYCT01000137.1:12084-15259 GCA_009843785.1 Candidatus Poribacteria bacterium
TCCTCTTCGGTTCGACGGGTAGTATCCGAATGTCCCGCAACCATGCTATGACAAATACACTGCCATCTATTTCGACGAGTTCTTCGGTCTCCCCACTTGCGAAGTCGTATAGATAGACGGTTCCCCACCGAGAATAGATCATATAGTCTCCCTCAGGCGACCAGTCAGCCCAATACCCAGTTGCTTTGTCAACATCAAACAGCGGTTCAATGACCTTAGATTCAAGGTCAATTGTGCAGAAGGTATCAAATTCTCTATTCCATCTGAAGAAGAGGATGCGTTGCCCATCGGGTGCCCAGACGGGATAAAAATCTTTATTGAGTTCGGTTAGGATCTCTATTTCTTTTGTTTCAACGTCTAAAATGTAAAGGTGTTCCAACCACCCGGGTCTGGAGAGCGAAAAGACGAGCCGTTTTCCATTTGGTGCCCAAGAGATGCCCCAGAATGAATAGGGCCACCCGAAATGTGGTATTTGTGTCACGGCTTCCATCTCGCCGCTTTCGAGATCCAAGAGCCAAATCTGATTGTCTTGTGGCAGTTGTTCCATTGTCCAACCGTTGAAAGCGAGATATTTCCCATGGGGAGAAGCCGCGAGAAAGCGATATGTCCCTGAAATCTGTGTAATTCGCTTCTTATTCTTTGGGTTGTCAGGGTTAATAGAATAGACATCGGATTGCCCGCCATGCCACTGTATAAAATAAAGTAAATCTCCGTTTGGTCCCCAGGTGGGATACATACCTTTGTGATTTAGAGAGATAGCACTCAAATTGTTAGTGTCTTTAATTGCGGTCGCGTAGAGGTTCCAATCGAAACGTCCCAAATTCTCGTCAAATCCGTTAACGGCATAAGCGAGTTGTCCAGTCGGTTCGGCTTCAGCTATCTGTGCGAATGAAAGAGCGATTAAGATAAGCATACAGAGAAGCGCGATCCTACTGACTTTAGGGGTATAAAGCGTTATAGTACTATTATTGTATATCATTGAGGCTCTCCTCTCATAAAAAATAAGTAATTATTGACCAGATTCAAGTCTTTTATAGTTGAAAAGAGCGTTCTCATAGAGGCGACGATTTAATCCCAATGTTTGAAGTTCAACAACCAGATCGTAGCTGTAAAGTGCGGAGCTTTCTCTTCCCTCATTTTCAGCACGTCGAGCGTTTTGAATACTGTTTATGACCGTCATCGCTCCTTTTTCAAAATTACCGATCTGTTTTCGGAGGTCCGAGGGGAGTCGGCCGTGAATGTCTTTTCTCACCTTATAGGTCCGAATGGCATCGGTGTATGCGACGTAAGCTTCAAAGTAGCGTTTTTCGTTTTCCAATTTTTCAGCTTTTGGAATGTCAATATCAAAAGGTTCGGCGATAGCGGCGATCACCACTTTTGCCGATTCAACGTGTTCAACGCTGTTTTGTGCGAGACCCACTTCAAGCGTGTGTCCGAATTCGCCAGCGATCCGGTTATAGACGGCACGTAAGGCTTCGGAGTCCCCGGATTTTTTATGAGCGAGGGCTTGGTTCAACTCAGGTTCGGTAAGGACGAATTCGAGTTTTTTTGGATTTGAGACATCCGCATCAAGCGGTTCGCCAATCGCGGCGATCACTTCTTTTGCTTCTTCGATCAGTTCACGACTTTTTTCTGTAAGTCCAGTTTCAAGTGTGCTTCGGAATTCATCGACGATCTCTTTATAGGTGTCGCGAGCGGACGCTGAGTCTCCTGACTTTCCATAAGCGAGTGCTTGGTTAAATTTGGCTTCCATCAGCACGAACTTCCGAATCTGCGGTGAGAGTTGTGGCGTAGGTGGAAACGCCCTCGCCTGATAAGCAGCGATAGCATTTTCATAGTCGCCTTCCTGTTCATAAGTGTTGCCGATCGCTTTTTGGGCGTACAAGCTATCCATCTGATTTTCGGGTTGGTGTTGTGCAACGAGCTGCTGGAATTGCGTGCGTGCTTCAGAGTAGTTTCCTTGATAATAGAGGGTGTTGGCGTACTGATAACGCGCTTTGTCAGCAAAAGTGGTATTTGCGTATTTCTCAAAGACGGTTTTAAGTTGGGTCTGCGCCGTTGTAAGTAACGCCTCACTTTCAGCTAATTTTTCAGCGTCGAACAGGCTCTCCTCTGCTGTCTTATATGCCTCAGTGGCTTGCCGTAGTGCGAGGGTAGCTTCGGCGCGACGGTTCTCTTGATTCTGATAATACGCTGCATAAGCTGCGACAGCGACAAGTACGACGACCGCCGCGACGATAATCGTTTGAAGATTACTCTTCAAAAAAGCGTAGATTTTCAGAAGTCCTTCAATAAATTTATCTTCTTGTATTTCTTCTTTGGTTAGTCGTTGGTTTCGTGCCATGTTTTTCCTCAGTTTCACACGATTATAAGTCGATATACAAGCGGGTGACGGGAATTGAACCCGTGACCCTCAGCTTGGGAAGCTGACGCTCTACCGCTGAGCTACACCCGCATTAATTCTATTATACCATATCCATATTGTATTGTCAAAGGCAACGTAATTAAAATGAGAAGCAGGCATCGGCATGATAAACAATTATGGGTTGCAAGTTTTACCTGACGCCCGCTTTCCGTTTAGCTGAGATCTGCGGATTTCGCCGATAATACGGCTGAATCCGGAAAATCTACTGCAATTTGTCCAATTCACCCAAGACCTGCTCTGCGCTTAGCGTATTATCCGGCGGTGCGTTTTCGACGTGTTTGAAGGCGATATTCCCTGCCTTATCAATAATGAATACGCCGCGTGTGGTAATACCGACTTCTTCGAGTGCCATGCCGAACTGCTTGGAAACTTCAAGGTTCATATCAGCCAGCAATGGGAAATCGACACCACCGAGTTCCTGGCTCCATGCTTTGTGTGCAAAGGTTGAATCGCGGTTGATAGCGATAACTTCAGCATCTTTCGCCTTAATAGCTGCCAAATTCTCGTTGAAATCCGGTACCTGCTCAGCACAGACGGGTGAAAAAGCGAGCGGGTAGAAGAGTACGACTAAATTTTTACCTGAATAGTCGCTGAGTGAAACTTCGGTATCTTCTTGATTGACTGCGCCGGTCAAATTGAAATCCGGTGCAGCACTTCCTACATCTGCCATTAAAATCCTCCTATGCACGCCTGAAATGCGTGTTCAGATAATGAGCGTTTCGATTTAAAAATGTTACACCAGTGTAACAT
>VYCT01000185.1 GCA_009843785.1 Candidatus Poribacteria bacterium
CATTTTTCTCACACGAAATACAACCTTATTTCTGCTAAATTGACACCTATGGTACGCCGCAAAACCGCACCTACCGGTCCTGGGGCCGAGGGGTTTTTGCTCTTAAATTGATGCCTATGGTTTGGTTTTGAACTGCACGATAGGGGTCAATTTAGCGGTTTTTCACGGCTTTTTAGAATATTGCTTATAACGATGCCGCCCTTACAGGGCTTGGTTCTTTTTTGTCCAGATGCTGCTATAAACATATCGTCCTTACAGGACTGAAGATGTTTTTTGAAGTCTTCAGTCCCGTAGGGACGGTATGTTTATAGAAAAACGTTGAAAAACCCTCTTTAGCCCTGTAAGGGCGGCATTTGTAGGGCGGTTGGAATAACATACGACGAAAAATCGCTAAATTGAGGCCTATGGGTCCACCGCAAAACCGCACCTACTGGGTGATGAAGGTGGCTCTTTCTATATTTTACGATTCACTATAGTTTGACACTACATGTTGAATTTGCTATACTATTCATGTTAAGGAAATTGGAGGAAATAAGTCAACTACCCAAGTCTAAAGACTTGGGCTTGTGCGAAGCGCATGCCGAGCGTCCACTCCACAAGTTAAACAGTTTTCTACAGTAAAATATCGCGGTATCTGTGCGTGGCAGCACCCGCAACGTTTCGGAGACTCCCCTCGTCTGATTCACTTTGGATATCGCGATCTGGAAGGGGCAACACACAACCCGTCAGGGAGACTACAAACGATGTTTGTTCCAGTCAAGAGCAAGTCCGGATGGTTGTATCCTTATGTAGTGATAGAATTCCTGCGTTTGATGAAAACAGAAATTTTATTTTACAATAGTCGGATGGACAGGGGACACGGGCATTACACACCCATAGCCGTGAGATGTTCTTGATAATTTTGTCATTTGCTTTTTGGAGTCTATGTGAAAATTCGCAGTATTAACGCTTATCAAGTTGACCTTCCATTGCATGAAGGCAGCTACAATTGGTCGGGCGGTAAATCCGTATCCGTTTTTGATAGCACGGTTGTTGCCGTTGAAACGGATGAAGGGATTACCGGTTACGGGGAGGTCTGTCCATTGGGACCGTTCTATCTCCCTGCTTATGCCAAAGGGACGCGCACGGGGATTGCCGAGCTGGCACCACACCTCATCGGTGAAGATCCGACACAACTGCTGCCACTCAACCAACGTATGGATATCGCCCTCAAGGGACACCCCTACGTGAAATCAGGCATTGACATGGCGTGTTGGGATATTCTCGGCAAGGTTTCAAACCAATCCGTCTGCACACTCCTCGGTGGGAGATATGGTGACGAGTTCATGCTCTACCGTGCGATTTCGCAACAATCGCCTGACGAGATGGCGGCGAAGGTTGCAACCTATCGTGCGGAAGGGTATCGCAAATTCCAGTTAAAAGTCGGTAGCGACCCAAACACCGATATTGAACGTATCCACGCCGTTGCCGAACGGATGCAACCGGGGGACATCCTCATTGCGGATGCGAATACCGGTTGGTTGATGCATCAGGCAGCCCGCGTTGTGCGAGGCGTGAGAGATGTGGATGTCTACATTGAGCAACCGTGTCTCTCCTACCAAGAATGCTTAGCGATCCGTCAGCGCACAGACCACCCCTTTGTGCTTGACGAGACGATTGACAGCATCGATGCATTGTTACGCGGTCATGCCGACCGTGCGATGGATGTTGTGAATATTAAGATAAGTAAATTCGGTGGGTTAACCAAAGCGAAACTCGCGAGAGACCTCTGTGTTGAACTCGGCGTTGCGATGACGATCGAAGACAGTTGGGGGGGGGATATTACAACCGCCGCGATTGCGCATCTCGCCCACAGTACACCGACAGAATTCCTTTTCACCGCAACGGATTTTAACAGTTATGTTACCGTTAGCACGGCGGACGGCGCGCCACAACGCGCGAATGGCAGAATGGCAGCTTCAATACAACCGGGGTTGGGGATCACACCAAAGATGGATGTGTTAGGTGAAGCCGTCATTCACGTGGAATAGTTGTATGTCCATCAGAATTCTCTCTGCATCCGATGTCCGAGCAGCGTTACCGATGCCGAAAGCGATTGACGCGATGCGGCACGCCTACAGTCAACTTTCGGCGGGTAAAGCAATCGCGCCGCCACGGCAACATCTCTCTACCGACAAAGGCGTTACGCTCATCATGCCTGCCTATCTCCCCGAACGTAGCGAATTCGGCATCAAAGTTGTCTCGGTTTATGACGATAACCCGAACCTCGGTTTACCGCGCATCACCGCAACAGTCTTGGTCCTGGATCCTGTCACAGGTGCCCCAAAAGCGTTTATGGACGGTGCCAGCCTGACCGCCATCCGAACCGGTGCTGGGGGTGGCGTGGCGGCAGATCTGCTGGCTCGGCAGGACGCGAAAACGGTCGCGGTATTTGGTGCAGGTGTTCAGGCAAGGGCACAGTTGCAGGCGGTACTGGCGGTTAGGGATGTCACGCGCGTTAACCTCATCAGCCGTACACAAGCCTCAGCAGCACAACTCGCTGCTGAGATTTCGGAGTGGATGGTAGATGCCCCCGAAGTCAACCTCGTCCCTACGCCAGAAGCGGTGGTGCAGGACGCGGATATTGTTATTTGTGCGACGACATCGGCAACCCCACTTTTTGACGGAAACGTTCTACAATCCGGCACGCACATCACAGCCGTCGGCACGTTTGTCCCTGAGAAACGGGAGGTCGATACCGTAACAATCCGACGCGCACACCGGATTGTCGTGGATTCACGGGAAGACTGCTTAGCGGAGGCGGGAGACCTGATTATTCCGAATGCGCACATTGATGCTGAAATCGGCGAAATTATTAACGGTGATAAACTGGGGCGGCAGTCGGACGATGAAATCACGTTCTTCAAATCGGTAGGTGTGGCGGTGCAAGATGCGGTTGCTGCAGCCGCTGTGCTTGCAGAGGCGGAAGCCAAAGGTTTAGGCACCGAGTGCGTTTTTTATTGACAATCATTTTGTTTTAGAGTATAATAAACGTGAAAAATAATACACTGATAGGAGAGTATCATGACTGCTGCAATGAATAATAAGCGTTTAACGGTCACAGAAATGTTTGAGAAATATCCAGACCAATGGTTATTCATCATTAAACCTGAGATTTGTAAGAATACCTCTCAACTTTTATCCGGTATAGTCCAAGTTCATAGCCCGACACGCAACATTGTTCATAAAGCATCAAAAAAATTTGTTGGTGGCGCAGCTATAAAGTTTACAGGTGATTCTTCAATTCCAGAAGATAAACACACTTTAATTTCGTATAGACTTAAAAATACTGAGTAATTCGCACATAACCCTTATTGCACTTTTTTGTCGCAATAAGGTGTACTGCCACCCTTACAGGGTTGAATACTTCTTTGAAACGTCCTTCTATAAACATGCTGAAGAAACACCCAAGCAAATAAACCTTACAGGACTGAGGAGGTTTTGAAGACTTCAAAAACCCTCTTCAGTCCCGTAGGGGACGGTATGTCTATAGCAGCATATAGCCAAAAAACCTAAGCCCCGTAGGGGCGGCATTTGTAAAGTTAATATTCTCGAATGCGACAAAAAATCGCTAAATTGACATCTATGGTGCGTTTTGCAACTGCACTATAGGGGGCAATTTTAGAAACGACTTATTTAGGAATAATCCGCCGGACCTGTGCGTTCGGTCCACCGACAACAATACTGCCATCCGTTGGGTGAACAGCAAGCGCGTAAGCCCAACCCTTCAGTGCCTGAATCTCACCGGTAACTTCTACGGAATCTGGATCAACGAGACGGATTGCACCATCGGCACAAGCGGCAACGATCCTTGCGCCGTTGTTGAGCCATGCCACATCCAGCGGGGCTGCCTTGAGGCGTGCGAACTTAACCATGCGTCCGATGGTCGGCTGCCAGAATCGAACGGTTCGGTCGTCGCCTGCGGAGACAATCATCGGAAGTCCCGATGTCCCAGGACGCAGTGCCAAGTGGTGTACAGGTAGCGTGTGATTATTCATATTGCGCATCAATGTTCCGGATGTCACATCCCACACGCGGACACTCTGATCCACGCCTGTGCTCACAAGCCTTTCCTTATCATTGAGAAAACAGAGAGACGATACGCCGCGTGAATGACCTTCCAACTGTTGGATGGGGGATTCCGTCGGCAGATCCCAGAGGATGATGCGCCGGTCGAGGCTTGCCGAGGCGAGTGATGACGCATCCCGCCATGCCACAGCCGTGACTGAATCGCGATGCGCTCTAAGGCTACGGATCGATCTGCCTTCTGGCCACGAAAAAATTTCTATGATGCCTTGAGTTGCTGGATCCCCGCCACCAACCGCCAACCGATCGCCATCCGGCGAAAACGCGAGCGCATGTATATTGCGTGCTGACACCTCGATTGTCCGTTGTAGGTTGAGTGTCGGAAAATCGTAAATGTGCAATCCTGCTTGCGAACATGCAACGACATATTTTCCATCGTGAGAAAATGCGAGAGCCGTGATCGGCGGCATGACGGTCGGTGGGTGCGGATCGGGGTCAGGCGTTGATGGTTTGGACTCGGATTGGTTTCCTGTCCATTCTCCATAATCTGCGCCCTGCGCAATCCACTTTCGGATCAGGTCGGTTTCCTTTGTCGTTAAAGGTTCACCTTCATCTATCGGTGGCATGATGCCGGTATCGCCTTCGGGTAACGTGGTCCGTTGATAGAGCCGGGAATCCTCAGGTGCGCCAGCGATAATAACTTCCCCGTGTAGGCTCATCTCAATCCCTTTCACGCTGTCCAGTTGAACACCGCCTTTCGATTTCGTGATGGCGCCACTGGGATCTGTCTTTGGTGCGCTATGGCAACTGAAACAACGGTTTTGGAGGATAGGTAAGACTTGCGTCTCAAAGTCGATCTTGATTTGAGGTTCTGCTGAGATAGCGAGTGCAGAAAATATAAGGATAAACATGAAACTGAAGATGGAGACTGCTAAATTTAGGTGCTGTGTGCGCTTCATTCATTAATCTCCTTTTCCTCAGGTCGGTTCGGTTGCGATGCAGATCGCATGAATCAACGGTATGAATGCCTTATGGGCATACCCCGGGGCGTGTCCGCCGCAAAACCGCACCTACCGGGCCTGGGGATTACCGATTTAAATAATTAAATTTCATCAAACCGCACCTACTGAACCCGGGGTTAATGATTACTCACAAATTCATTGCAAGTTAACAGACTCCAGACCATATCTTCAAGGATCGCGCGTTGGGAGTTGGCAGATGAATTGACATCAATGTGCTGTTCCCAAAACTGTTGCTCGGTCTCTGTTAGATGCCGACTCAGTGCGGCGAGGTAGAACGCGTTGAGGATCTCTATCGGCGATTTTCCATCCGACATCAATTTATCAAGCCGACTCCCAGGCACACCGATGCGTGCATTGAGAAGGTCACCGTTGAATAGATGCAGTTTACGCTGAAGTCCATCCGTTCCTTCAGTAGCACTCTCACATGAGGTCTCACGTCCACATCGTCCTAAAATATCAAGTGCCTCGGATTCTGTGTTTGGATTGAATAGAGAGACAGCACGAGTGCCTTCCGGCTCATTGCCGTAGGTGTCAGGTATGCCGAGGACATCTGAGATTGCATCCGCTAACACTTCTGGTTCAAGCGGTTTTTGTAATGCATGCGAATAGAAACGATCATCCAGAACCAAAAACTCGTGCCTTTCATATTTATCTCGGAGTCGAGTTTTTGGTTCTGCGTTTTGAGGGAGCGTCCCTGCACTGCGGGCGTAAGCAGCACTCAGTGCAATGCGTCTAAGTATGTACCGTAGGTCATAACCGTTTGCGACAAAATCATCAGAGAGTGCTGTTAGCAATTCAGGGTGTGTCGCTGGATTGGTAGACCGGAAATCGTCTACAGGTTCGACTAAGCCGCGTCCCATCATCGCCTTCCACAATCTGTTGACGATGGCTTTCGCGAAATAGGGGTTCTCTGAACCTGTGAGCCACTCCACCAATTCGGCGCGACCGTCAGCAACATCGGCAGACAAGAACCGCTTACCGGGGATCCGCGGCACCGCTTTTTCGCGGGTTTCAGGATGGATAACCTCACCAGACGGTTTTACTTTCACGATCTGATCGCTCTCTATTTTCGCAAAGATTGCCGCTAACCCGTGATAGTCGTCCTGTGTCCACTTGTCGAGTGGGTGATTATGGCAATTCGCACATCGGAGTCGAGCCCCCATGAAAAGTTCACTCATAAACTCTGCCTGTTCACGCGGGGTATTAACGGTGCGGTAAAAGTTCGCCGGACCGACCGCGTGTGAATCGCCTGTTGCCAAAATAACCGAGCGCGCCATCTCGTCATATCCGATGCCTTCGCGAATCTGTTCTGAAAGCCATTGGTGGTAGACGAACGCGCCTTGTGTGTCTCTTTCTTGCGCGCCAATCCGTAGCAGCTTCGCCAGTTGTAATGTCCAATACGCGGTAAATGCGTCTGACTGCAGCAATCTATCCACCAACGTTTCCCGTTTGTGTGGATCAGTGTCAGCGAGAAATGCGGTTACAGCGTCTGGTGTGGGGAGGTAGCCAGTGAGGTCAAGTGTTACTCTACGTAAGAAGGTAGCATCATCGGCAGCTGGGGACACTGGTAATCTCAGCGTTGAGAGTAGTTTAAGGATCTCTGTGTCGATGCTTGTCCGAACCAATTCTGGAGACACGTACGTTTCACCTTTATCGTGGGGATTCTGTATAGGAATCTCATTGAAAGGTACAATGAACTCAATCGGTACGACTTCTGTGAGATAGCGAGCAAGAATAATATGCCGACCGCGGCGAAGCACTTTGGCTGCAGCAGTTGAGGTATCAATTTCAACCGCTGAGCTGTCCTCTGGCGTAAAAACAGTCCATCGTGTTACATCTTCCGTTGTGGCATCTGAGAAATGTGCAATGGCTCGGAGTTGAATTGGATTTTCAAGATGGGTGATCACATGTTTCTGTGGCGATATTTCAATACGTTCCAAACGACGCAGCGTTTCATAACGTGCGCCTTGCTGGATCCAGTTGCGGAGTAATCGCGCTCCTTCTGAATTTTCGTGCAACACCTGACCGCCGCCATGACGGGTTTGTGCTGTCGGCTTTAGAATGACAAGGCTCTCGTCTGGATGCATCAGATTAATACGTCTGCCAGCGAGTTGACGGACAATCGCCTTGTAGTCTGCTTGCGGATTGCCGCCGAAGAGTGATAACTTGAACTCACCTCTACCCGCGGCTGCGCCGTGGCACGCGCCGGCATTACATCCAAACTTGGTGAAGACGGGTATCAAATCGTTTTCAAAGTCAACACGGTCAGACGGTTTTGATGCAGCAAAGTCGTTTGCAAAGGATATATTGTGGTGGACGTGACCGCACAAGAATAGCACGGCTGATATTGTCAATGTTATGAGAGTAAATTGGATTGTTTTCATTTGTAATGTTACCGAACCTACCGGGCCTGAGTGAACGGTTCTGTTTCCTCAATACAATAGAGATGTGTAAGCGAACGCAGAATTAGCGCATTGCCAGCAACGGCACCAGATGCAATGAATTCTCCATCAAGCTCGTTGCGTGTGAGCAATTGGAACGCTCGACCCGCAGAAATAACAGATACCCGTCCCTCCATGCTGAAAAAGTAGATGTTTCCACCCGCATATAGCGGCGATGCCCAGTGATTCCCGCCGATGCGACCTTTCCATACCGGGTTCCCGTTCTTTGCTTCCACACAAGAGACCACACCGCCCTCGTTAACCATGAACATTAAATCGTCGATGATAAGAGGCGACGGTATTTCAGGCGCACCCTTGCGATGGTGCCACACAATATGCGTATCCGTAACATCACCTCTGCCAGAGGGATCAACCGCGAACAGCAGCTTTTCTACACCGGTTGTAAAATAGACAAGATTGTGTGCGAAAATCGGTCTACATGCAACGTTCCACCCCCACCCTTCATGCCGAACACGCCAGAGTTCATCGCCTGTTTTCGGGTTGTATGAGATCGTAACTTCTGCGGCAGGGCTCACCAACTGCTTCTTTCCTTGATATGTGATAATCGTTGGCGTTGCATAAGATTTCCTGTTATCGTTTGGCTTCTCTTTTTTCGTTGCTTCAATATCCTTAACACCCTTGGCTTTGAGCACATCCTCAAAGTTGGAGTCAACTTTTCGGTGCTGTAACCACACGGTGTCGCCGGTGTTCTTGTCGAGTGCGGCAATAAACTGCACGTCAACGCCATCGAAAGTCAGAAATAGGGTCTCTTCATCAATAATCGGGGAAGAGGCAGGACGTACACGGTGATCGCAATTGAGGTCTCGGCGTTCCCAAAGTTTCTCACCGGTTTTCGTGTCCAGACAGGCGGTGCCATAAGTGCCGTAGTGGACATAGATACGACCTTCTTCGACAATAGGCGTAGGCGAGGCATGGCTGTTGAGGTCCGCATGTTCGAGTTGCGGTTCCGCGACATCGAAGACTTTTATATCGTGTAGGCTGTCGCCACTCTCTAAGTCTACACAGATCGCGAAGAGTTCTCTGCCATCTTCACGGGCGGTTGTCACCCAAATCTGGTTATCCCAAACGACGGGTGATGAGTATCCCTTGTCGTGAATCGGTGTTTTCCAACGGACGTTTTCCGTTTCGCTAAATTGCGTAGGGAGATCCGTCGCAATTGCTTTGCCGTCTCCGTTTGGACCGCGGAACTGGTTCCAGTTATCCTTTGCATGCGTGTTGGATAGGACGAAAACAGATAGAAAAATGAAGATTAGACTTGTAATGAATACGTTTTTCATGATTCACTGTGTATAATAGAGAGGTGCCTATTTTGCTGATTTGAGTTTACCCCAGGTAGTAGTGGCTTTGCCTGCAGCATCGACCGCAAAAACACCTTCAATGCCACTGCCGAGCGACTTAATTTCATCCTTGGAGAGTGGCACATTAAAGATGACGATTTCATCAATGATGCCACCGAAATGACACCTTCCCTTACCCGCATTACACCCCTCATCTGCGCCGATGTAAACCGCTTCAGGGGAATCCCAAGGTTGCCCTACTGCGTCTGCGCTGTTCTGTAGTTCACCATTAACGTAGATATGGATTTTCGCGCCATCCCATACACCGACAAGGTGAACCCACTCTTTTTCGGGAAGTGGGTTTCCGAGTGCTTCAAATCTTTCGGGCGCGCTCTTGATACGATAATGAAACGAGGCTTGGTTAATTCTCCCACCGACATTTTCATGCGCACCGGTTCCGAGTAGATACTGCGACCAGGTTGAACATCCCTGTCCTTTCCATATAACGCATTTTCCGTTAGGGGGTACCGTCGGAAATATCCAGGCATGGATTGAGAAACCTTTAGAGTCCTTAAAATTCAAGGCTGCTAAACTATCGGCATCCCCTTTCGTTCCGATGCGAACGTGGTTTTGTGCGTCAACGCCGCTGAACTCTATACCGCCGCCGAATTTGGCTTTTGCCCATTTGACATCGCCGACAAAGATGCCATCGCTCCCGTTGCCAGAAAGGTCCTTAACGGTTTCACCTTTGCCTTCTTCAAATGTCCACATCCCTTGAATTGTATTTTTATCAATCTTTGCATCGCTTGTCACTATCATCGCGAAACTCAGCACGATAATAAGGCTGATAGCGAGCATGTAATTCAGATACCGTTTTGCGAAAAACATGGTTTCTCCTCCTAACAAACTACTGTCAAGCCATTAATTCGGAAACGACTCTGGCACCGTCGGGCGCGACGCGGACAGGTCTGCCATCACTGGTATGCAACTCAAAACTCGGGTCAATACCGAGCAGCGTATAGATTGTGGCTGATAGATCCGAAGGTGTCACCGGACGCTCCTTGGGAAACTCACCGAGCGCGTCGCTACTGCCGACGATTTGTCCGCCTTGGACACCGCCACCTGCCAACATCACACTGAACACGTTGGGCCAGTGGTCACGTCCACCTTGCGAGTTAATCTTCGGCGTACGTCCGAACTCGCCCATCACGACCACGAGGGTTTCATCTAACATGCGCCGATCGGTAAGGTCTTGAATCAGCGCGCTCAATGCGCGATCGAGAGAGGGTAGGTGCGCATTCCGATCCGTAGGGTAACGTTCTTTGAGTGTGAAGATATCTTGATGCGTATCCCAGCCGGTATGGTTGACAGTCACAAATGGCACACCGCGCTCAACTAACCTTCGTGCGAGTAAACAGCTCTGCCCGATTCCGTTTACACCATCTGTGCCATATCGCTGGCGTACCTCTTGCGGCTCCTCGGAAAGCGTGAATGCCGCTTTGGCTTCCGGCGATGTAATCAGATTGTAGGCACGTTCTAACTCTGGGTCTGAAACTGTTGATGCATCAGCGTCTTTGGCGCGACTGAATGCGTTGAGTGCATTGACGAACTGCCGCCGCCGGGAAACGCGTTGTAAATCAACCCCTTCATAGAAGTCAAGGTCGCGAACTTTAAAGTCAGGTCTTTTCGGATCACCGCCAACAGCAAATGGACGGGTTGCACTCGGTAAATAGCCGTTACCTGATACTTCACGCGTGAAGTTAGGCACTGCGATGTTTGGCGGTAAAGCCGTGAGTGTCCCTCCTGAAGCGTTCTGGCTACTTTGAGATCTGACATGTGCCACTGTTGCCCCAAAAGTCGGATACGTCAACGCAGGTGTCGGTTTGTAGCCTGTCATCAAGTATTGGGTGCCGAGGCTGTGTTCGCCTAACGGCGAGGTCATCGAACGAATGATAGCGATTTTATCCATGATGCCCGCTGTCCGTTCCAAGCATTCACTGATGCGTACGCCTGTCAGGTTTGTGGGAATGGTTTTTAAGGGGCCGCGTACCTCTTGCGGAGCATCCGGTTTTGGATCAAAAGTCTCCAGATGACTGGGACCCCCATCGAGCCATATCAGGATACAGGATTTTGCTTTCGCTGTGTACGGGTGAGGTGCCCCGAAAGCGCGTTGTAGGTGGAAAAAGTCGCCTAACCCTAATCCGAGTGCTGTTAATCCACCGATACGAAGGAAATCACGGCGGTTCATTCCATCGCATCGTTTTACTGCATGCATCAGGCTTCTCCTTAAATAGCATCTGCTTTGTTTCGCGTAGGGACGGGAACAGTGGGTCCCGTCCCTACGCGTTTATCAATCTTCTTTACCACGCTGCTCACGATTGGGGACAGCATCCTCGTGTCGTTTGCGCATTTCTTCAACTTGCTTGCGCATTTCTTCAACCTTCTTAGTGGCTTCGCTGAGACGTTTGCGAAGGGCTGCAATCTCATCAGAATGCTCGCGGCGCATCTGTTCCCTACTGCTTTCCATGCGCTTATTTTCAGACGGACGCATCGCGAATTCAATTTTATCAATACCTGCCTCTTTTACTATATCCATTACTTTGACGGTCTGTTCATGCGGTACATCTCGTCCGGATTGGATAATAAGCGTAGATTTTTGTTCTTCAGGTAAGTTGAGAAGGCGGGCGAGCAATTCATCGAACTGTACAGTATTTCCGTTTAGGAGCATTTTGCCAGTTTCGCCACCCTCAGCCGGATTCTTGATTTCGATTATAGGGTTTTGGGGGTTCAACCATTTTTCCAGCGTGGCAGGTTTTATCCCAATTGCCTCTCCGACCGCCCCAAGCACATAAGGGTCTGGACGGAGCATCGCCTGCGCGAAAGCAAAGTTATATAGCACTTTTCCATCTTTGGCGATGATAACCGTCTGCGCGACATTACGATTCAACCCGTAGCTGCCTGGACCTTCCCGCCCGTCCTGAGAAATACCGAGTAAGACACCACTCGGAATATGTGGTACTAATTTGCTGGCTTGATTCTCCACGGTATCCGGTGTGTCGCCTAAAAACACAGCACTTATATGCATCGCCTGTTTAGACTTGTCGGCGATTTGGGCGAGCAGACGAGAAACGCCAAGCAGCCCGCGTAAGCCGAGACCACTCTCGTCCTGCAGGAAAAGAACGAGGAGTTGTTCGTCTGCTTTGGCGATGACATCGAATATTTTATCTTTCGTTTCACCGTTGATGCCCTTAACCTTCAATGGTGGCAGTTTTTCACCGGGTTGTGGACCTGAGAAAATCTTCGCGCCCTGAATCTTCTTGAACTCAGCGGGATTTTTCACTTCAACGTTCTCTCTGCGGTATCGGTTTTGATTCTCCCGATTTGCTAAGGCGCGGCGAGCTGCCAAACCTTCTTCTCGATTCAATTTGCCATCGCCATCTTTGTCGAGCCGCTTGATGAGTTCTTCCATCTGGGCAAGTTTTTTCCGTGCTTCCCTGAGTTGTTCTTCCGGCGAGGTATCCTGCTCACGATTGCGAGCGTCGTCCTTCTCCATTGTCGGTCCACGTTCCTTTTTTTCCTTCTGGAGTTGCTCATCTTCGGCCAAGGTAATACCCAATTTTTTCAGCGATTCTGGGGAGCGAACCAGAATGAGGTAACCATCAGGAGGGATTTTAACATTGTTAGTGAATCGGATACGCTTCCCTTTAGTATCCAATACGGTGGGGACAATTTCGAGTGCCCACCCTTTTAAGTTCAGTTCTTTATCGGTTGGATTTCGGAGTTCCAACCATTCAGACGTATCCCCATCGGTTGGATTTCGGAGTTCCATCCAGTCATGCGTATCACCAGAGGTACCGTCGCTATCGTTAATGATGACATACTTCACCTTACCAGCAGGGATTTCAACATCGTTAGTGAATCGGATGAGTTTCTCATCGTTAGTGGTTCGGATGAGTTTCCCCTCGGTATCCAATTCAGTGGTGACAAGGTTGAATGTCCACCCTTTCATGTTCAGTTCTTCATCGGTTAGATTGCGGAGTTCCACCCATTCAGGCGCATCACCAGAGGTGTCGTCGGTCTCTTTAATGATGACAGCCTTCACCTTTTTCTTGTCACTGCGTTTCGCTGTTGCTTCATTCAGCCACTTTTCTAACGTGGCAGGTTCTACTTCAATCGCTTGTGCGATGGCACCGAGGAAATATGGATCGGCATAGAGCATCGGTTGTGTGAAAGCGAAGTTGTGTAGCACTTGCCCATCTTTAGCGATAAGAACGGTCTGTGCGACATTGCGGTTCAGTCCATAACTCCCTGGGCCTTCACGCCCATCGGGAGATAACCCTGTTAATACCACATTTGGAATCTCTTCTTTTAACATGTTACGCGCCCATTCGGGTAAGGTATCAAGATTATCTGCAAGGAATACAACACCTATCTGAAGTCCCTGATTAGGCGTTTCGGTCCCCGTTGCTTGGCTCTGCTTTTTTTGGTGAGCGTCAATTTGAAGCAGCAATTTAAACACGTTAACAAGTCCTTTTATGCCAACTGCATTGGTATCTTGCAAGAAGAGGATGAGCGGTTTCCCATCTGCTTTCGTGGTCATATCAAACGTTGTTCCGTCAATTCTACCACCAACACCCGTTACTGTCAAGGGTGGGAGTTTTTCCCCGGGCTGCGGTCCAGAGAATATTCGGTTTTCTTCGGACTGCTCAAGCAGTGTTGGGTTCTTCACTGTGATACGTGATTCGTCTTTGTACTGTTTCCCATCCATTTTTCCAGTTTTTGCTTTTCCCATGTCTGGTTTCTTCTCAGTCTTATCGACCGCTTTTTCCGAGTGCTGAGGTGTCTGCGCGAATAGTGAGACTTGGAAAGTTTTCAGGGGAACCAGTTGTGCCGTTGCTAATAAGGGTAGACAGGTTAGGAGCAAGGTTGCCGCTATCAGCCGCAAACGCGGTTTGAGTTCCACATCCAACCGTCGATTGTTTTTCAAAATAGAATCGATGCGAGATTCCAATTGCGAGGGTTGATTGAGTGATAACGCGAGTGAGACAGTCCGCTCTTCGTGGCACACCAGATCCAATAGACACTGCGCGTAGTTTTTTCTCGCGCCTGTCAATCGGATGACCCAGTCGTCACAGATGCGTTCCCGCACGCGGACGAGTTCGCGGTTCAGGAAATGGTAAATTGGATGGAAGAAAAAAATAACACCGACCAAATGCGAAAAGAGGTTTGTCAACCAATCGAGGCGTTGGACATGCGCTAATTCGTGCGCGGCGACCAACTCAAACGGCTCCAAATTCAGCGTGCGTGGAATCAGGATGCAGGGTGCTAACCAGCCGAATGAGATTGGCGATACCACGCGATCCGAGAAACAGACGGTGACGGGGCGCTTTATATTCAGTTGTCGCGCGAATCGTTGGCAGATTGCCTGATACGAGTCATCAGCCACAACAGCACTGCGTCGGAGTTGATGGATGCGATACAAGCCAAAAACGAGTCGTACAAGCATTGCAAGCGTTCCGATAACCCAAATAGAAAGTATGAGGTCGGTCAGTGTCCAAGTAGAGAAAAATGTGCTGCCAGTGCCAGCGTGCCCTTGGAATTGCGTGTTGCTTTCAGGTGATGCGATCTCTGGTAGCTCTGCAGTCTGAGCAGTTAGCCCAGATATATCAACAGCGTGGACCTGCGTCAATTCAGGGACTGGACCGCTAATTGAGAGGGCTGGTACAAACTGATTTAGACCGAACAGGATCGGTAGACTGAGCAAAGATAACAGCCATAGGAGGTGGACAGTGGTGTTAGAACGACGCTTTTTGCGGAACACGGAACCCGTAATGAGCCACATTAAGCCACCGAGTAGCATCCACTGCCATGAGCAGTTGAGTAAAGAAAGTAGGATTTGCTTAGTCATCGGTTTCTTCTCCTTTAGGTTGATAGTTGTTAATCAACGCTTGCAAACGGTTATGTTCATCAGCACTGGTGTGTCGCACTTCGAGGAGTGTATTCACCAGTTTTTCGGCTGAGTTGTCAAAAAGGCGTTCCAGCAAATCGCTGAGCATGGTATGCGTGATTTCTGCTTCTTTGACCAAAGGCTGATAAACGAACGTTCTACCATCCACTTGATGCGACAAAAAACCTTTCTTTTCGAGGCTTTTCATGGTGGTGGCGACTGTGGTATAGGCGAGTTTCCGATCAATATTATCAAGGACATCGTTGACCGTGGCATGCGTTAGTTTCCATACCACTTTCATCACCTCGAGTTCTAAAGGGTGTAATCTATTGGTTTTCATCTGATTTGATCCTTATCTAAGAGGGTTCAATTGGTTTCTATAACTGATAAGACAATACTTTCCCACGAATGTTCACAATTATGCTTACTAAATACTAATTCTAAATACGTAGTAATAGTATTATACACCC
>VYCT01000062.1:0-5231 GCA_009843785.1 Candidatus Poribacteria bacterium
ACACGATACATTCCCCCAACACAGCATCAGCATCGCGTCCGTCTGCAATAAAGACGTTGCGTCGTTTCTTCTTCATTGCTTGGCACGCCAGTCGATTCGGTGCAATTGCGCAAGCACTTCTGACACTCACACATGGGTGTATCCCAATAGGGATTCTTTGGGCAAGCAAGGAACTGGTGAATCTCATCGCTGCTTTTCTTGATGAGGAAGCGGATTTAAGTTTAGAAACCGCAGCACCGTGGGTAGTAGTCCTCGTAGTTTTGGCAATGCTGAGAAATATAGCAGGCACCTGTGATGGCTACCTACGATGGAAGATGAACAACCTTATCGGACTCCACCAGCAGGGCGCCTTACTTGAGGCAACAACGCATATCGACTTTGCGGTTTTTGATCAACCACAGACGTACGATTTGATACAACGGGCGCGACAAGCACTGGGACATCGGCTCACGAACCTGCTGCGCTTTATAACGGAAATTGGGCAACTCTGCGTAACATTGGTAGGGTACGGGATCCTCCTATGGGTAGCGGATCCACTGCTGGTACTCGTAGTGGTGTTACCTGCACTACCCTCCGCTTGGCTTAAAATTAGGGCAGCCGAAAGGAGATACAGCCACGATTACGAAGCGACCCCCGTACGCCGTATGATGGATTATATGCTGAGTTTATTGCTCGGCACAGCCTCTGGACAGGAGGTGCGGCTCTATGGTCTTTTCAATCTGCTTTTCGGACGCTGGCGAACGAACCACGAAAAATGGAAGGAAGAATCGCTTGCAAAGATCTGGGTGGAAGCGAGAGCCTCCATCGGTACAACTATCGCTGAAATGATTGCTTATGCAGTCGCGATTGGTATACTTGCTGCGCGTATTGTGGACGGCAATCTCACGCTTGGAGATTATGTGGTGCTTACCGGCATCGCTGCGTTCTTCCAAGGCGATCTGGAGGGATTGCTCAGACTCATACAAAACATACTTGAAGATGTCCCGTTGCTTCGTGATTTGCATCTCCTCTTAGAACGCGGAAAAACGGCGCGTACGCAGTCAGGCACCGAGGCATTTCCGCAGCCCTTAGAGCATGGCGTAGAAGTCCAGAATCTACGCTTCCAATATCCGGGTGCGACTGACGATGTGTTACAAGACATAAACTTTCACGTGCATCCTGGAGAGATCGTTAGTATCGTGGGTGTTAACGGTGCCGGAAAATCGACGCTTATTAAACTATTGCTCGGATTATACAAGCCGGACGATGGCACAATCCGCTATGACGCGAAAAATATTGCTGCAATTGCCCCGGAACAGATAGCTCTTAACTGCGCCGCCGTTTTCCAAGATTTTGCGAGATTTCGCAGACCTGTGCGTGAGGAATTGGTGCCAGGTCCCCCGGAGCTCCATATTGAGGACGAAGCACTCCGGCGCGTCATCAGTGCGGTCGGTCTTGAGGAGCGTTTTCAGACGCTTCCGCGCGGCTTGGATACATTTTTAGATCCTTCACTCGGTGAAGAAGGTGAAGGTGCAGAGTTATCTGGTGGCGAATGGCAAAAAGTTGCACTTGCGCGGGCTTTAGTTAGGAATCCACAAGTGCTCGTCCTTGACGAACCGACAGCCGCGTTGGATCCACAAGCCGAAGTCGAACTCTATCAACGTTTTGTTGAACTTGCGGCGGGGCGGATGACGTTCCTGATTTCACACCGCATCGGATCGGCGCGCCTCGCAGATCGTATCTTGGTGTTAGATTCGGGACGTATTGTTGAAGACGGGACACATGAGGCATTACTTGCCAGAGATGGACTCTACGCGAGATTTTTTCAAGCACAAGCGCACTGGTACCAATAGGAATTGCTCACAAGAATGGAAACTGTCTGTCTTAACCGAACCGCGAGGACTAATTAATCAGGATAATTCCAAAAACCGAGTTCGGAATGAAATGGAGAACGGCTCTACGGAGGTCGATAGCAAATACCAATCCGACCTGACCGAACCGCAAGGAAAAATAAAAAGATGCGAAACGTTAATGGAAAATGGAAGACCTGGGGAGTGGCTGCGAAAGAAAGTATCATCGCATATTTCCGCACTTTTGCGATTGTCTGGCGGAGTGGTGCGCTCTCGCTTTCAGGGATGATGTTTTTCACACTCTCCCTCGGCGTTCTGCCTGTAGGCGAGTTTTTCGTGACGGAACACTTGGTCAACGCTATCACCGCCGCTATAGGCGATGCCGATTGGTGGCAGCAGGTTCTCCCATGGTTGCTTGGTCTGCTCGGTCTACAAATCTATAGTACGGTTGCAGACCAGTTACGAGAACCGTTACGCCTCAATGTCAGAGAAAACATCGAGATTTGGATCAGTGAGGGTATTGCACGGAAATCCAATACAATAGAACTGGTCGAGTTTCAGACCCCAGAATTCCAAAATGCGCTGGCGCGGGCGCGTACTATGTCCGGTGATGAACTTGAAGAGATTGTTTGGTGGATCGTTGACAGCATTCAACAGTTAATCAGTGTCACCGCGCTGGGTATCGTGCTGTGGAACCTCCATCCGTTGTTAGCACTGCTGCCTATGGTGACTGGTATAGCGTCTTGGTGGAGTGGTTCACGCTTTGCTGTTGATGTTTACAGTCTTGATGTCCAACAGACCTCACAGCGGCGAGAGCGCGATGCGTTAGAAGGTATTCTGACAGATCGCGGTGCAGGTAAGGAAGTTCGGTTATACCAAGCACAGGACCTCTGGATAGAACGCTGGCGAAAGTTATGGAAAGAACTTATACAAGCACAACAGGCAATTGAACGGCGTAAATTTTTAGCGCATCTTGCAATTGGCATCTCACGTGCTTTGTTGTACGCTTGTTCGCTTATTCTTTTATTGCTGGCGGTTTTTCGTGGCGGGCTGACTGTCGGTAAGTATATCGCGGCAATCAACGCCATTGTCAACTTAGATGGCATCTGGGACAGCGTTGCGGGTTATTTTTTATTGATTGCAGACGATATGCGGCGTTTGTCAGGAGATTTGTATTCGTTTTTGGATCGCGACACTGCAGCAGTGGCTAAGGATCCTTCAACACCTCAGAAAGCACCGAACCTGACAGCCGCACAAGAGCCTTCACATCTACAAATAGAAAATGTTTCGTTTTTCTATCCAAATGCGCAAGAACCGGTGCTTCGTCAGGTCAACCTAACATTGAATAAAGGGGAGCGGGTGGCACTCGTTGGGCCCAACGGTGCGGGGAAATCCACACTGGCACGTCTGCTTCTTGGACTCTACCGACCGCAAACGGGTTTAATTCGCGTCGGAGATATACCATTAAACGAAGAAGCACGTCAGCAGTGGCTAACACATTGTAGCGCGGTATTTCAAGATTTCACGTGCTATCATCTCACCGCACGCGAGAATATTATCTTCGGCGATCTTGAACATCCGGAACGCATGGAAGTGGCATCAACTGCAGGTGGCGCGGTTTCGGTGATTGATGGACTCAGTGCGGGTTATGAAACCGTGTTGGGCCCGACTTTTGGGGGGCGCGATCTCTCCGGTGGCGAGTGGCAACGCATTGCAACAGCAAGGGGTTTTATGCGGGAAACACCATGGCTGGTCGTTCTTGACGAACCGACTGCTGCACTGGACCCTTTAGCTGAACAGGCGATCTATGAAAGATTTATCCAACGCAGTAGCGGACGCACATCCCTTATAATTTCGCATCGTTTGTCTTCAGTCCGCACCTGTGATCGCATCCTTGTCCTTGATAACGGCACAATTGTTGAAGACGGGAGCCATGAGACCTTATTGGCAAATGATGGACTCTATGCACAGTTCTTCAGAGCACAAGCGCAGTGGTATGTTTGACAGAGGCAGTCAGCAAAGAAAGTTCAGTAAAGTTACAGGATACGATTCGTTACTTCGATTTTAGATTTTCCGCCAAGATTTCAATCAGTTCAGCTAAAGTCGGAAATTCGTCGCGAGCTTCCGGTGGGAGATCCGCGAGGTGTGTGTCCCCAACGAAGCGGTACATGTCCGCTGCGCCTGTCAAGATATTTGGTGTCAATCCGACGTGTTCAAAAGTTGCCGAGATTTCTTCCATCTCACCTATCCAACGTCTCGCTTTCGGTGGCATGCTCGGCAACCCTCTCTCCATCCGTTCAAAAAGTGCCGATTGGCTCAATTGAAACTCTGCAGTGAGTGCTTCCGATACTCCCAATAGAGATGCCGCAGTGAGCAATTCGGTGCAGAGCGCGGTTAGTCCTTTTGTCAAGGATGCGTAGCACATCTTAATCGCAGAGGCGTGTCCTATTTCGTCGCTAAGTGTACGGACATCTAATCCGTAATTGTTGAGTTCGGAGAATGTGTCGAGGTTCGGACCCGATGCGTAGAAGCGCGTCGCTCCCGGTGTACGGGGTGGTGGCCCGATGATGGAGGCATCAACGAAAGTTCCGCCTGCAGCGGTGATCACATCTCCCAATTTGCGAACGGTTTGGGGTGCGATGGCGTTGCAGTCGGTGTATGTTAGCGTTGTGTCTGTCTGTTGCAGTGCCTCCGCGACTGCGGACGCAGCGGACATTGCCTGTGCAGGCACCATGATTGCGAGGATAAGGTCAGCTTCAATAACGAGTTGGGAATACGTGGGGACATCCTCAATACCTGCTTTCTCTGCGAGTTCATGGGTGCGCGGACTTCTTCCGTGCAGACAAGTTATGACGCGCAAACCGTTTTCACGAAGGACGTTCCCGACAGTGTGCCCCATATCACCGGGGCTTAAAATTCCGACAGTGTTAGGCATAGGTTACCCTCCTTTTCAAATATGAATTCCGACAGTGTTGAATGCTTTGAAGACTAATATTGCGCCGAGTAGGATGACGACAGCGGCACTGATCATCGGTAGGCGTTGTAACCAGACCCCTTCGCCTGTGAAACGTTCAATTACAGGTTTTGCCATCACCATCAGAATACCGATAGCAACCAAGACAGCGGCAAGCCCGAATGAGAAAGCACACAGGATAATCAGCCCCCACACAAGTTTGTTAAGACTAATAGCGAATAGAAGCCCGATGAGTGCATCGACACACGGCACAATACCACCGGAGATACCGAGCGATAACAATCCCCAAAAACCCGTCCGTTCTGAAGGCACAACATGGCTATGCGTCTGCCCACCATGACTGTGTGTAAGTACGTGATCCTGTGAATGTCCATGGTCATCGTCGTGCGAATGCTCGTGTGCAGGGTCGTGTCCATGATCGTGATCGT
>VYCT01000062.1:5331-14981 GCA_009843785.1 Candidatus Poribacteria bacterium
TCGTGCGAATGCTCGTGTGCAGGGTCGTGTCCATGATCGTGATCGTGGTCATGTGAATGGTCGTCATCATGCCCATGTTCATCGTCGTGTCCGTGATTGTGGTCGTGCGGGTGATCGTGCGAATGCTCGTGCGGGTGTGGATGCTGATGTCCATGTGCGTCGCTCTGTGCCCTACCGGTGTAGTACTGCTTCATGTTTCTGGTAAGCAGCCACGCGCCAATACCAACAATCAAGACCCCGGAGAATAGGCTCAACCACGGAACGATATCCTCCGGTGCAAACCCCTGTGCTACCAGCATAACGATGCCAAGTACTATGACGCTGAAGGTGTGCGTAATAGTAACGACAACCCCAAGGAAAACTGCGTCAATGACCCTGCCTTTAGAACCGACGAGGTAAGCAGCAACTATTGCTTTTCCGTGACCGGGTGTTAAGGCATGCAAACCACCCAGCACAAATGAGACCACAAGGGCAACAATCGCCAATTGCAGCGTAAGCGGTTGGTTTACCAACTCTTTGATTCGGTCCCCTGAATGCTCATGACCTTCATCGGCAAATCCCAATGCGCACGCGACAATCCCGATAAAAATAATAGCAAAAATATAGATGTAATTTTTCTTCAAAACAGTTTAAATCCTCGCGAATTTTTGGAAACGTCTGTCGGCGATGACTTCGCTAACATAGATGTCTCCGTTTGAATCAATCCAAATGCCGTGCGGGGAATCGCTGAATTGTCCGGGGGCATCGCCCTTCTCGCCCCACCGTCCGATAACTTCTCCGTCAAGCGTCATGATGCTAATGCGTTGCCCGCCTTCGGCAATGTGAATGACATTATCGCTATCAATGAAGAGATCGTTCGGCGAACGGAGGTCTGTCCACTCGGTTAAATATTCACCGTTGTTATTAAAAATCTGACAGCGTAGGTTTCCGCGATCGAGAATATAGACGCGGTCGTTATGGTCTACCGTAACATCGTGTGGCAGGTTAAATTCACTGGGGCCTGTGCCGGGTGCGCCCCACGAAACGATCACTTCGCCATCAGCAGTCATCCGGTGTACCCGCGATTGTCCATAGCCATCAGAGACGTACATCTCTCCAGAGGTAGAAAGGACCGCACGCGTCGGTTCGTTAAAGGGACCGCCCGGTGTGCCGGGTTGATTAACGGTGCCGAAGGTCTGCAATAATTCGCCATCAAGTGAGAACTTTCGTACCGTGTGATCGACGGTATCGGTGGTATAGATTTCCGGAATTAGTCGTTTTGGACTTGCAAAAAGTTGTTGAAAGTCGCTTTGAACCCTTGTAAATAGTAGGTTTGCGCTTGTTTTAATTCACATAAATTCGGTTATGGTAGGGACCGCTCCAAGCGGAGCAGCCGAAATTCTCTACCAAGTGACGTTCTGACTATTATACAATTATACAATTTCTGTGAAAAAATGTCAAGTTTTAAAATTTATTAAGTCCAAAACGACTAATTCCGTAGATTTCATCATCAGGACTTATCCAGATGCCGTGCGGTTTCTGGAAGATATCCTTGCCCCATTCAGTAACGAACGTGCCATCCGCCTCGAAAACGAGCATCGCGGGTTGTGGACTCCGGTTGTAGACATAGACGCGATCGTTTGAATCACACGCCACGCCAGAGACGAGTCCGAGTTGGGGTATCATGCCCCACCCTTCTACGACTTCATACTGATAATTGCCTGTTCCAAAAGTTGCCATAGTGATGTCTCCTGTTAAGTACTGACCTTTACGCGTTTTGCAACGATAAACTTAAGCAGCTGCACAATGCGTTCCGCTTCCAAAATACCGTTGTATCTCGGTGAAAACTCGACATGGAACACAGGTCTTTCGCTCTCGATTTCACTAACGCTCCCGTGTACGAAAGTCCAATCATCCGTGATAGTGTAACACCCAAAAATCTGTTGTTCTGGATTAGGATCTGTTTTCCAGTTGATCCATGCAGCGGCAAGCATTTCACCGTAAAGTTGGCACAACGGGTCTGGCGCGTTAATACCGCGTTTCGCTTCATGGACAACGAGGTAAGGTCCCCTAATTTTCCCAGCAACAGCGGGGGCAAGTGCTCCGTCGGCTTCCCCTTCCAATTCAAATGTGGGATATGTAGCTTTGAGTAATACACCTGCCCACGCGCAAACCGGCCCCTGCTCTGCGAGTCTTAAGAGCGGATAAATAGTCCGTGCCCAGAGGGTGGCTTCGTTTAATCTTGTGAGGTGGCGTTGCTGTGTGTCTGCCTTGAGGTAGTCAAGCATCACTCCTTCTTCGGCAGTCAAAGGTATCTGCATTTTATTCCACACCTCTATGGGACCGTCTTGTTCGTGCAGTTCTATAAGTGTGTTAAGAGTTTCTTCGGTGAGTTGTGATAACGGATACGTTTGCATTGCTGAAAACCTCCCTCCAGTCTGCCCAGGTACTTTTGAAGCCTGTTCCAAAAGGATTTCAACTCCGATAATATCTAATTTTAGAATATATTGCAACCCTTTTAAAAGATCCCGTTTATGAACAAAGCAGCACGTGTGAAGTTCGCTTCCTGAAATCCAGTTGCATAGAGTACACTCGTCTCGTCAATATACGTGTACGCATTGTTTCCAAAAAAGTGTGTAATTTCAAAATTCAACCGGAATGTACGACTTAAATCGTAATGGACACCTACGCCCCAGTCAGAGAGATTCGCGTTGAAGTCCAAGAAACGATAGTTAGCTGGATTCAGCGCATCGTTGACAAAATCGAGGCGTATGAGGCTGAAATACGCAAACGCCCGCGCCTCCCGATAATTGTAAAGGTTATGGTCGCGTATCCATGTAAAATCGATCTGGATGCGATCATCCCAAGAGTTTTCAGTTGCCCTATCGTCTTGATTGAAACTCCCGCGAAAGTCTACAAAATCCCTTGCGCGATAATAACTCGTATCGGTCATTCGGACGTAAGTGAGCCGGTTGGAAAGCGCGAGACGAACCGACTCGTTCAGATCATAAGAGAGGATTAGATTTGCATGCGCCGTATCCTGAATAATCTGCTCATCAAAATCGGATTTGGTATAGAGATCGGCATCCAAATCATCCTGATTGTCGATTTCGATGTCGTGCAGATCACGTGTATAACGGAGTTTGAGCTCCGTCTGGAACATCGAAGAGAACAACGATGTGGTCGGCGCGTATTTTTTAAAGCGTAACTCCGCTGGATTGAGATAGTAAAGGTTTCCGGTACTGTCAATCCCTTTGAGTTGCAGTGCGACATCAGTTTTAACCTCTCGCCGAAACGGTATAAGCAGCTTCTGCTTATAGACGCCATCTGTGGTAAACCGCTGAATGCGCCGTAGACGGTAACGAAACAGTCGTGTATCACCGCTGTAGCGTCGTATTGGGTCGTCAAGCCGATTCGGAAGCGTGGAGGCGAAATCTTTTAAATACTTTGCCGTATCCGCGACAAGAAGTGTGCCATCTGTCAACGCTGCGATCTTGAAGGGTGCGATAAATTGACCGGCTGCGTCGCCGTATTCACCAAAAGCACGCCAGAACGTTCCTTCAGTGCTATACTTCAGTACCCGATGTCCTTTTTCGTCAACAACGTAAAGATTGCCCGCTGCATCGACTGTCATATCCACGGGATGTACAAGGCGACCTGTTCCGGGTTGCGCGAGCGGATACCGAGCAATAGGTTCACCTTCTGAACTGAGTTTGTAGACCGTTTCATCATCGCAAACATAGAGATTTCCATTTGCATCTACTGTTAGAAGAAACGCCCGCTTTGTATCTCCTTGTGGGATAATGAGTGCATAATTACCGTCAGCATCCAAACCTGGTGAAGCGGCTTCAAGGGGTGCTACCCGCTGACTGAAGTCTTGGATCGGGTAACTCGCGACAAACGCGCCTTGTGCGTCAAATTTATGGATACAGGGCCCGTAGTTAAAGATTTTGGGTCCCACTGTCGTTTGTCGGTTGGGGTCCGAAATCTGAACGAACATCCAATCCATTACATAGATACTACTATCCGTGCCAACAGTAATAGTCGTCGGATTGATGAACCGAAATTCACTATCTGTCTCCATCTGGATGTCAAATAGAAAACTCCCTATTTCATTGAATTTTTGGATTCGGAAGTTATCGGTATCAACGACATAAATGGCGCCGTCAGGTCCAAACGCCATGAACAAGGTCTCTGCGAATTGTGCTTCACCCTCTCCTTTCCCACCAAACTCAACAACAAATTCAAATTCTTGTGCGGCGTTTACGTGTAGCGGAAACAGCAATAGCAGGCAAATTATTAGGTTTTTTAATTTAAACATGTGCTATTTTTATATGTGTCCTCGATTTTTATTTTTGGCATACAGCACCCGTTCCGTAGTCAAATCTTTGGCATTTAGGCACACGGATGTGTTTTTATTTTTTTTCGATGTTATCCAAGACTCCGTTAATAAATTTTGGGGAATCTGGGGTGCTGTAAATTTTCGCGATTTCAACGGCTTCATTAATTGAAGTTGCCGGATCAATATCGCTCAGATAAAGAATTTCATAAGCCGCGCATCGTAAGATAGAGAGGTCTACGACGGGCATCCGATGGAGTTTCCAATTTTTAGAGGTGTTTTGAAGCAGTTCATCAATGACTTCAAGATGTGAAGTGGTGCCTTCAACGAGTTCTACAGCAAATGGACGGAGTTTTGCAGACGTATCATGGCTCTGCCAAAATTGTTCCATGACAACCGGCACCGGTGCGTTGGTGAGTTGAATCTGATATAGCATTTGCATCGCGACGATGCGAGATTGCCGACGAAGAGACATTATAGTTTCCGATGCTCCGATTTTCGAGTGTTAAGGTGTGAAGTTTTATTTTATTAGATACGCTATCGTGTATTATACACGGTTTTAGGTGGTATGTCAAACAAAAATACTGGCAGCGGCAGTCAGCAATCAGCCGTCAGCCGAGTGTAAATTTATTTTTGGATGTTCCTATAAAATCTCACGAGAAAAAGTGTCTTTAATTACAGATTTTACTATAAGTAGAGAAAAAAAGCGGATACAATGTCTGAAATACTTGACAATTCTGTAAAAAAACTTTAGAATTCCTTATATTAGCCTTCAGCGAAAGGAGAACTGGTGAATTTACACAAAAGAGATTACGGTACTGTCGCAGGCCCGCATCCTCGCACGGCACAAGCGGGGTTCGAGATGCTCCTTGCGGGTGGAAATGCTGTAGATGCTGCTGTCGCTGCGGCATTTGCGGAAGGGGTCGTGGAACCCTCGCACAACGGGATTGCGGGGTACGGCGGCTGTGTGCTTATCTACCGGAGCAAAACGCAGGATGTGATTGCCATAGATTACAACTCCGCTGCGCCTGCGGCTGCCTCTGAAAAGATGTTCACGATTGAAGATGCCCCGGAGACAGTTGCGGGGTACCGCGTGCCGGGCCGCGTAAATGTCCACGGTCCACTGTCGATAGGGGTCCCGGGGGTCGTCGGTGGCTTATGTCTGGCGTTAGAGGCGTTTGGCACGCTGCCACTCGCTGATGTGCTTCGTCCCGCAATCAATTCCGCGCGCCACGGGTACGCCCCGAACGGTGCGAACCGCGGTGGGATAGCTGGCAATGCCGAACGGTGGAAACGCGACTTCCCTGAAACTGCGCGCGTTTTCCTGAAGAATGGTAGACCCCCAAAGAAGGGGGAAACACTGACCAACCCTGAACTTGCCCGCACCTTGGAGGCTGTTGCGGAGGGTGGACACTCTGCATTCTACGAGGGGACAATCGCCGAGACAATCGCAAACCACATCCAAAAGTTAGGCGGATGCTTAACTGCGGACGACCTGAAGAATTACCGTCCTTTCATCACGGCCCCCTATCAAATCGAGTACCGAGGCTACTCAGTCTACACTGCGCCACTCGGTGCGGGTGGACTGACGACCTTACAGATGCTCCGTCTGGTAGAAGCGTTCGATGTGGCAGAGATGTCTGTTACGGAAAGGTTCCACCTTTTCGCTGAGGCGATGAAGGTTTGCTGGCCTGAAAGACTCCGGCGATTTGGAGATCCGAAGGTTGTTGGGATAGACATCGAAACAGAAGTCTCAGATCGCTTCACCGCTACACTGAGTGAAAAGTTGAAGGCGGGTCTGAAATCGCCCCAACCTGGTGAGGTTGTCTACCATGAACCGATGAATTGCACGAGTCATATCTCGACTGCGGATGCCGAAGGTAACATGGTGTCTCTGACGCAGACGCACGGCGGCGGGTTCGGTTCAATGGTAACAGTACCGGGCACTGGATTGCTTTTTGGACACGGTGTTGGTCGTTTCGATCCGAGACCGGGTCTCGCAAACTCAGTTGGCCCCGGCAAACGTCCACTTCACAACATGGCTCCCTTCCTCGCGACCCGTGACGGCATGCCTTTCGCTACATACGGCATTCCCGGTGGCAGGACTATCCCAAATAACCAGCTTAACATCAGCATTAACCTTATGGACTTACAAGTGTCAATGCAAGAGGCATTAGATGCGCCGCGCTTCCATAGTGACGGAGCTGAACCGATCCAGATTGAATCGCGTGCGGGTGAACAAGTGCTCCTTGAGATGAGAGAGCTTGGGCATGAAATCACAGCAAGCGCAGGCATCGGTGGTCCTGGCCACGGTGTCCGATTATGGAATGAAGGGACGCGTCACGATGGCGGTACGGATCCACGAGGCGAAGGCAAAGTAATGGCAAAATAACAGGAGATCTGGCAATGGTTTTCTGCAACGATGCACTCGCTGGCATACATATCGTTATTTCCGGTGGGTGCGGAGCGATCGGGGTTGGAATCGTAAAGCAATTGATAGCGCATGGTGCGAACCTAACGGTGAACGATATCCTGCCGGATCCAGTGGCAATGGAGCGACTCAGCCAAAACGGAATTAACATAGAGAAAGTTAACTATGTCAAAGCAGACTTGACGGATACCGATGAAACGGATATGTTGGTAGGTGCCGCGCGCGAACGGTTTGGTCCTATCCATGTCGCGCTGTGTCATATCGGTATGGTAATCCCGAAACCGTTGTTAGAATACAAAGCAGAAGAGTGGGATGAAACAATGGCGGTCAATGTGCGGACAGCATTTTTATTGGGCAGTGCCGCATCCCGTTCAATGCTTGAAGATGGTGTTAAAGGACACCTTATTTTTACGACATCTTGGGTTGCTGACGTGCCGTGGCCAGAGATTGGACCTTATAACGCAAGCAAAGCTGGGATGAAGCAGCTCATGCGTTCCTTTGCACGGGAATTGGCGGATAAAGGGATTCGCGCAAACGCAGTTGCCCCGGGTATTGTTAGTGTTGGACTCGCAAAACAACAATGGGATACGGATCCAATTTATCGGGCTCGTGCAGAAAAAGCAATCCCACTCGGCGTTATGCAACCGCTTGATTCGGTAGCAAACGCTTTTCTATTTTTGTGTAGTTCCGCCGCAGATTATATGACAGGAACAGTGCTCCTCGTAGATGGCGGGTGTAGCCTGTATCCTATGGATGATGCTTAGTTCGCACGACGGATGTGTGAAACAAATCCTTCGTGCAAGACGGGTTTCGGTGTGAGACGGTTTTAATCTGGTTCGAGACCAAAATCGAAACCGAATTTTTTACGGGTAATAACATCAATCAGAAAATCGCAGCAATGTTTTCTGATGCGATTCTAAACTTTTGTTTCAAACGAAACATGAAAAGACGGAGAAATTATGTCACAATTTGTAAAAGCCGCGACAACCGATCAAATTCAGCCTGGCAGATGTATCGGTGTAAAAGTTGAAGGCGTTTTCATCGGTATTTACAACGTTAAGGGTGAGTTTTACGCGATGAATAATATTTGCCCACACCTTGGTGGCGTTTTGAGTTACGGCTTCTTAGACAATAATTGTGTTACGTGTCCGCTCCACATGTGGGAATTTGATGTAACAACAGGGGAATGCGTGTGGCCAGGCGAGGAAAGCATCCCCACCTATCCTGTGAAAGTGGAGGGTGAGGATATTCTTGTGAATGTGGAAACACCGCTCCAAACAGGTTAACAACTGTTTTATATACCAATTTTGGTAGAGGGCGCGGTTCCGCGATCGCGTTCGATTCAGAGGAGAAAAGATTATGGCATATCTGCTCACCGGTGGCATGGGCTGCATCGGTACTTACGTCATCCGCGATTTATTAGCCGCCGGTGAAAAGGTAGTGGTTTACGATTTTGCTTACGACCTCACCATTCCGAAAATGGTACTCACGGACGAACAGATTGAAGGGTTCACCTTCGTGCAAGGCGACATCACTGACCTACCGCACGTCTTACGGACCGTCCAAGCACACGATATTGATCAGGTGATTCACCTCGCCTCGTGGCAAGTGCCGGCGTGCAATGCGAATCCGCCGCAAGCGTTAAAAGTCGTCTGTGAAGGCACGATCAACATACTCGAAGCGGCACGCATTTTCAATCTCAAACGTGTTGTCTGGGCAAGTAGCGTTGCAGTCTTCGGTGCGCCGGAGGATTACAACCACCAACAGATTCTCAACGATGCGCCACACTATCCGAAGTTTATCTACGGTGCCTGTAAATCCCTGAATGAAAAATATGCGACCCACTATTTCGATGCTTATGGTGTTGACTCCATCGGGCTTCGGTTTACGGCTGTCTACGGTGTCGGTAGGACGCGGGGAATGAGCTCTTTCACGACGCAATTGATTGAGGCGGTAGCCTTAGGCGAACCGCATGTCTGTCCGTTTGGCGATGATGCGGTGGATTGGCAATACGTAGAAGATGTTTCGAGTTCGATCGTCCTCGCGTGCACCTGCCCGACAACACAGACCCGCGTTTTCAATGTGAAGGGTGGTATCCGACCCGTTAAAGAAGGCGTAGCGTACCTTAAGACATTGGTACCAGATGCTCAGATTACATTGGAACCGGGTGTATTCGGAATTTCGTGGGATTACGACGCAACGTCTATCGCTGAGGAGATGGGATTCACGCCTGCCTACACGATGGAGCAGGGGATTCTGAAAACGTTCAACCGTTTTCGCGAACGGGCGGGATTGGCACAGCTATAGTTAACTTGTAAAGGCGGAGCATGCTCCGCCTATTCATCAATAACAAAGACTGGTATGGTCTGACGTGTGACTAATAATACTTTTTCATCTGTGCCCAAGTGACAGCCAACTTTCCCCGGGCATCAACAGCGAGTACTCGATCCCAAGGGATATTTTCACCTTTTGAATCGGCTTGGTGTACATCGTCGAAGTTCGGATGTCCCCATCCGCCGCTGTTATTATCGATAACGACGAGCTGAGCGGTTTTACCTTTCAAGTCAGAGACATCCCACTCTTTACGACTCATCGTTTCAGTGGCGTTGCCGGTTGCTGTGCGTTCGACTTTGCCGTTGATTTCGAGGTTGACACAACAGGGTGCGGGTGCTACATCCCAGGCGTGGTTTCCGCCGCCGATGAGGAAATTCATCGTTTCACCAATGATTGTGAACTCAATATCTGGACGCAATATATAAAGCAGGAAAACTGAAAACGCTTGCGTCGTCTGCCATGAAACCTGAGTGTTTTTTGCAGATTGATCCGTCATTTTGTTCCTTTTTTGATGTTATACCAAATCTAATTGAGGATCCATCTTAAAATGCCACCATTTTTGAATCA
>VYCT01000147.1:0-6971 GCA_009843785.1 Candidatus Poribacteria bacterium
TTGGAACCGGGGTCCCCACCCGTTACTGGGAAGGGGCACCGGACTTGAAAAAGAAAATTAAAAAAATTAGACAATCCAGTAATTTATTTAAAACTAAATGACCGTACAATACAAGCATTCAAGGCTTGACATCAAGCTTTTTTAAGTATACCATATTTCCAGCGGATTTGCCAATTATTTTCTTTATCATAAACAGAGCCATTCAATTCTCCATTTTCCGATAGAATCTTCACCACCAGACCCGGTAGGTGCGGTTTCCTAACCGCACCGGCTCTTGTAAAAAAAGACGTGAAATCTAATAATCTCTTAAAATTGAATGGCTCTGTTATAATAAATCTAATGGAGATGGCTATGTACGATAAACTTGGCGAGGCAGTACTCAAAACAGAAGAACGGATGGAAGTCGGTGTAATTACAACACCCGATAAACACCATGCCGAAGAGATGCAACAGTTCCTTGGGCACAAAGGCGGAAACTGGGAGTGGCATATTGAGCGATGCGTCACGGAAGTGCTTGATGCATTGGAGACCCGTTTCTATGTCGGTAAACTTGACGGACACGTGATAACCAACATTATGACGGTTGAGCATGAAGGTGTCGGCATTTTAGGGCATGTTTTCACGCGCCCCAACCAACGCAGAAAAGGTGCATGTAAAGGCGTGATGGCGTACCAGATGGAGGATTTTCGACAGCGCACCGGTCGTGCACTCTACCTCGGTACAGGATACAACAGTCATCCGTATTATATCTATCACAGTTTCGGATTTGAGAGCGTCTATCCAGAATCCGGATTCATGAAATATTACGTGGGCGAAGACTTTGAAGAACGCTACTTCGCGCCCGCGCCTACGCAACCGAAACCTGTCGAATGGCACGACTGGCCGAAAGTCACCGCACTCTCAGGTATAGTAGGATGGGACGCACTGCGGAGCCTTAAATGGAGTGTTTACGGTCCGACGAATATGGAAGGCGGTTTCTTGGGGTTCAAGCACGACTTAGAGACAGAAGATGTCTACGAAGATACCAAACTGCTAACTTCATCGGACGGTGCAATCGTCGGGTGGGCGACTGTAAGCCGTGATGAACGCTGGCAACCGGCAACTGCGGTGCTGGACCTCTTCTTCCATCCAAATTTCGCCGACGATGTGCCGACCTTACTTTCAGCAGTCAAATTCCCCGAATTGAAGATTCAGTGTTATGTTGACAGTAGTGCTAAGAAGAAGGCATCGGTCTTAGAAGCATCAGGATTCACTTGCGAAGGGCAACTCAAAAACCAATTTGCGTATAACGGACAGCATTACGATGTTTTGGTATTTGCGCGTCAGTGATAAATGTGTTTTCCAGTTTTTTTTGCGCGGTGTGCGTCCTCTTGTGGAAATTGCTTTAACAAGGATGGAGTTCAATAATTCCAGTTGAGAAGGAAATGTTAAGCTCAAAATGCTTTAGGAAATTTAAACCCAATAATCCTTTTATCCCGGAGTTTCCAGGGAGATCGTGACATAAAACATCAACGTCTTCAATCGTTTCTCCGGCCACAGTTAGTTTCCGGACCGTAATGAGTTTTGTAGCAGCAGTGCCGCTTGCAGTGAGAAGTTGCATCTGTCGATTTGAGTTCGCCGGATCGTAACCTAAAGCAACAGCAATTTCTGTCGGAATAATGGTAATTGTGGCCCCTGTATCTAAGGCAACAATCACGTCTCGGAAGATATCTGCATTGATGTCAGAGATTGTAATAGGAAGAACAATTAACGGGAGTGTCGGTTCAAAGGAAATACGCGCCATTAGAATAGATACCCTACATCCTTTCGTATCTCGCCTGTATACCGTATCGCCGCACTGCCTTTATAGCGCATTGATGCTTCATGGATATCAGCTTCCGATCTACTATGAACAGCAACAACACCAGATAATAATTCTGTGTTTTCGCTGTGTTCGCAATCAACGATGAACAACCATTCATCCGGATACTTCTCTTCCATCTCTTTAAGGGTGAGACGTTCGTTTATCATTTTTAGCACTCCTTTTCTTTTTCAAGTAATAATGAACTGATTCATATTCAGTATAACACAGTGACTCTGTTTTCGCAAAGGATTTCAAAACGTTTGACGAGAGGAAATAGGAAGGCGTTTGTAATACCAAATCTAATTGAGGATCCATCTTAAAATGCCACGATTTTTGAATCATGCCCGGTTCGGTTAGGAAACCGAACCTACCGGGCCTGGGTAGAGATGGTTTCAGGTTAATGTAATATAAACTTTTAGAAATGGTATAAGTTGCTGGAGATTATTTTTCTGAATCACGGATTTTCGCGAATGACACCGATTTCGCGGGTTTTTTAACAGCGGCGTCAGCTGTCTCATCCACAATGGAAACCGTTGCAGTTACTTGGTTCACATTTATACAATGTGGGTGTGCTTTGTAAGCCTGCCTGCTAATCTGCCTCATCTGCGTCTTGTAGGGCGTTATTGATGAGTAATTCGCTCAGGTGGATTCCGTTAGCCTGCAACCGAATTAAAAGCGGCTTGATGACATCAATTGTATAAAGATCTCGCAACAGAGAAAGCAGGTTGATCCCCAAGAGTCCCACAAGCGGACTGTTATTGCTAATAACTGGTTGTATCGGCATTCTTTAAAATCCGCTATTGGGAAGCTCTTCTTCATCAAGAGTAAGGAGAGAGACCGTAATCCCCCATTAGATACCAGAACTCTTCGCGTGGGACCCCCGCAAGGCGCGCTGCGAGTCCGCTGCTGAGTTCGTCGTTTCCGTAGTATTTCATTCCCAACGCGATCCGCGCATCTTTATCAATTTCAAACGGTTCGCTCCGCGGTGTCAATAATACTACAATCTCTTTCGGCAAACGACTTCCTATCTTCTCCTCAAAGGCAGCAATGCCCCCGTAGGTATCGTGAAAGGCAGCGGCGACATCCACGTCTTGTAGGAGTGCAGCTGTCAGGTCAGTTTTCGCCTCTTCCCAGCCTTTTGCAAGCAACCATGCTTCACCCCGTATATAATAAGATTCGGGGACTTTTGGTCTACGTATTAGGGCTTCTGTATAATCCGCAATTGCGCTATCTAACTCGGCTTTGGCGCGATAGGCGTTGCCACGGTGCGTGTATGCCTCCACAAGTTCTGGATTGAGTTGTATGGCTTTGTCATAATCCGCAATCGCCTTGTCTACTTCATTTTTCGTGTAGTAAACCTGCCCCCGATTAACGTACGCTTCGGCAAATTCTGGGTTGCAGGCGATTGCCTTACTATGATCTCCAATCGCCTTGTCTAACTCGCCTTGTTGATTGTAGATGAGACCGCGGTAGGTATAAGGTTCAGCGAGTGCTGGTTTGAGTTCAAGTGCCTTGTTGTAATTTTCAATTGCCTTGTTAATCTCACCTTTATCACGGTAAGTTTTACCGCGTTCCACCCAAGCTTCTGCAAACCCTGGATCCAATGCTATTGCAGCGTTATAGTCTTCAATAGCAAGGTCTATGTCACCTTTGCAATGGTAGGTTATACCGCGCTCGGTATAAGCATCGGAAACCGTCTCAAGTTTGAGACGTATCGCTGTGCTAAAGTCTTGGATGGCTTTCTCAAAAACCAATAGATTGCGGTAAGCCAACCCGCGGCCATAATAGGCAAATGGATCGTGCGGTGTGAGACTTATTACTGTGCTAAAGTCATCAACTGCTCGGTAAAACCTACCTTTGTAATAGTAAGCCACACCGCGATTGTTATGTGCCATGACATCCTCTGGATTACGTTCTATCGCTTTGGTAAAGTCTACAATGGCACGCTCATAATCCGATTTTTTCCTTTGAGCGAACCCGTGCTTGTAATACGCCTCGGCACGTTTTTGATTGTGTTTTTTTTTCATGTTTTTCTCCAAGATGCGGATGACTTGAGGCATTTGACTCTTTGTTCGTCTGAATCGCTGATTTTACGGATTTCTCAGATTATAGAAAAATGATCTTGCGTTTCTTCACGCCAGCGGCGTGATATGTCTATAGAACTGAGTTTGTCTAACTTGCACTCCAGGGGAGTGCTATATGTATTGTGTATACGGACGAAAGTTTTGTGGAAATCTTACCTAAGGGGTGTCAGCAGGGCGGCGATGTCTTCCGGTAACTGAATCCCTTTTACTTGCTCAAAGTTCGCAACGCTGCCGTATTTCTTATCAAATAAATGGATAATATCCACGCCGAGAGTTCTGGCAAGCATCAAATTTAATTTGGCTTCTGACCAATTGCCAACCTGCATGTAAACCTCCGCTAAAAAGTAATGTGCCTCCTTAATCAACGGTTGCAGTGCTATAACTTGAGTATAGTCGGCAATCGCCTTATCTACCTCGCCTTTTTTATTGTAAGTTCCAGCTCGGTTGCAGTAAGCAAGAGGGTGGTCGGGTTCCAGTTCAATGGCTTTATTATAGTATTGGATGGCGCGGGCCAGATCGCCTTGTCGTTCTAAAACGTTACCGAGTCCGACATACGATTCACCATGACTGGGTTCCAGATCAACAGCTTTGGCATAGTCTATAATGGCGAGTTCAAAGTTGTTCTGCTGCCAGTAAGTGTTGCCGCGATCCGCATAAGCACCTGCATCCTCCGGTTTCAGTTCTATAGATTTATTGTAGTTTTCAATCGCTTCGGAATGATCGCCTCTGACTGCATAAACGTTGCCCAGTGCCTGATAGGGGTCAGGAAAGTCAGGTTTCAGACGTATTGCCTCGCGAAAGTCTTGAATCGCGGTGTCAAAATCGTTTTGCCTAAAGTAAACCTGCCCGCGGCTGTAGTAGGCTTCAGCAAAATCAGGTTTACGGCTTATCGCCCCATTATAGTCATCAATAGCAAATTCAGAGTCGCCTTTGATGGCATGGGTTTCACCGCGATTGTGATACGCTTCAGCAAACTTGGGTCTAAGCTCTATCGCCTTGCTAAAGTCTTTGATCGCATGATAAACCTCGCCTTTATCGCGATAAGCGAGGCCTCGCCTGTTATAAGCATCAGCAAAATTATAGTGATGTTTAATGGCAGTGCTATAATCTTCGATGGCTTTATCAACTTCACCGCTATCGTGGTAAATGATGCCGCGTTGGTAATAGGCACGAGAAAGCGTGGGGTTAAGGTCTATTGAGGTGTTATAGTCCGCCATAGCCTTTTCGATCTGTGCCTTATGATAGTAAGCAAGACCGCGGTTATAATAGGCTCCGGCTAAATCAGGCTTGCGGTCTATTGTCGTGTTAAAGTCCTCAATAGCTTTATCAACTTCGCCTTTTTTTCGATAAGCAACGCCTCGAAAGTGATAAGCATCCAAAAGATCAGGTTTTAGTTTAAGAGCCTCGTTGAAGTCTTGGATGGCTGGGTCGTAGAACCCTTTCCCCAATCTAACGCTGCCGCGCATCATATAGTCAAGGTAGAGATTTTCCTCACCCTTCAGTAACCGGTCTTTCATAGCAGGTTCCTCCAGTGTCGGATCCAATTAGAACAGTGCGTAAGGATGCTGAGCCGTGTTCCTGTCAAAAAAGCCGATCAGATCAGCAAATAAAGTTTGTTCCGAGATGCCTATTCTCGCTAATTCTGCTCTCAATTGTTTTTTGTGATCATAAGGGATTACGATTTCGCCTGTAACCATCTCACTCGCTACTTCCGGTAAACCGAATAGGAATACAGAGTGTTGCCGAGTTATACGTTGCGTATCAACAAATTGGCTGTCCAACGCAGGTGACCACAGGTGCCATTTCGCCTCATCGACATCAAAAAATGTTTCCAAGTCACTTTCAAGTTTCTCTGGCGTTCCTATTTCTTCTATCACTTCACGATCGTTTTTCAGAACAATCACTTTGCCGTTTGTATCTGTATTTTGATCTGCACAGGCGAACCAAAGCGCGACAAGCGGATTGAAGGTGAAATCGATGAGACCCGTAGCAACCCCGTTATGTTGCAAATGTGCCAGACATTCCAACGGGAACAAGTTTCTGTACGTAGATGGATAATTAAGTTTGACCTCATAGATAATCTTTAAAAGATACTCTAAGTACACATAAGGAAACTCATCATCAGAGGCATTGTATTCTTCTTCCAGTTCCAAGCGTCGAAGAGCACTGCTCGTCACTTGCCATTCGGCATCTTCTTGCCCACGATAGAGATGACTCTTTTCTTCTGTCGCAATATTGCCTATGTAACCGATGTAGTCTTCTAAATCAGCAATCTCAATTGGTAAATTCATGTGAATAGGTAATAAATCCCTTTAGTGGTTTTTCTCCACAGTCACAATTTTTCTCAAATGAACCCAACAATTGTCTGAATCGCGGATTTTCACGGATTTCACGGATTTCGCGGATTGTTTTACGATCTGCCTTAGTTTCTTATCCACAGCGGAAACGCTTGTGTACGGAGAGAATAGGGTGCTATTTATGCCTGCGGAGGTGTCAACAGAATGGCGATGTCTGGTGGTAACTGGATGCCTGTTTTTTCTTTAAAGTCTTCAACACTAGCATAGTCATTGTGAAATGAAGCGATGATGTCCGTTCCCATATTTATGGCAGTCATCAGGTCTGATTTGGCTTTTTCCCATTCCTGCAAGTGTAACCATGCTTCACCACGATTACAATAAGCCTTAGCATCATCTGGGTTGAGTTCTATCACCTTATCAAAGTCATGGATGGTGTTATCAAACTCACCTTTTTTAGCGTAAGCGATGCCCCGGTTGTAATAGGCACCAGCATAATCAGGTTGTAGTTCTATCGCCTTATCAAAGTCTTTTACGGCGTTATCAGAATCACCTTTCAGCCCATAGGCGATGCCCCGATTGTTATAGGCATCAGCATCATCGGGTTTGAGTTGTATAACTTTGGTATAGTCTTTAATAGCGTTGTCAAGTTCGCCTTTTTCACCGTAAGCATTGCCCCGATTGTTATAGGCACCAGCATAATCAGGTTGTAGTTCTATCGCCTTATCAAAGTCTTTTACGGCGTTATCA
>VYCT01000147.1:7015-14939 GCA_009843785.1 Candidatus Poribacteria bacterium
ACCAGCATAATCAGGTTGTAGTTCTATCGCCTTATCAAAGTCTTTTATGGCGTTGTCAAGTTCGCCTTTTTCAACATAAACAATGCCCCGATTGTTATAGGCATCAGCATCATCGGGTTGTAATTCTATCGCTTTAGTATAGTCTTTAAAAGCGTTATCAAAATTGCCTTTGCGTGCGTAAGCAATACCGCGGAGGTTATAGGTATCGTCATCATCCGGATTCAGTTGTATTGCTCTGTTACAGTCTTGTAGACCTTGCTCAAAATCCTCTTTAGAAAAATAAAGGAGTCCCCGAAAATAATATGCTTCTGCGTGCTCTGGATTCAGTTCTATGACCTTGCTGAAGTCTGCAACGGCCTGGTCTAGATCCTCCTTGTCTAAATAAACAAATCCACGGTTGTAGTATGCATCCGTATAACTTGGGTCCAGCTGTATTGCTGTGTTATAATTTTCGAGGGCTTCGTCTACCTTATCCATGTTATTGTAAACTATTCCGCGGTTGAGATAAGCTTCCAGAAGGTCCGGTTTCTGTTCTAACGCCTCCGTATAATATGCTATAGCTTTTTGATAAGCGATTTGTCTCTCTTCCGGTGCCTCTGCGTCATCTCCTATATTTTGGAAGGTGAAACCACTATAGAATGCTATATAAGCACTCCGGTGAATGTCCCGATTTTTAATAAAACTATAGAGATCGTTGTAGATAGTTTCGGTAGAGATGTCGTAGTGCTTCCGTAGATACTGTAGCAGCGGCTGTTTGAGGACTGCTGGAATAATAACTATATCGTCTTTGTCCGGTTCAATAAAGCCGTTAGGTGGTATAACGAATACGGTCTTTTGAGCTTTGATACGGTGTCGTGGGTTCCGAGGACGTTTGATTAGATCTTCTATCGTCTCGGTTTTTTGTAGGATAACCCTACCATCCTTGTCAGGGGCACCGTCGCACGCAAAGAAAAGCGCGATAAGGTAGTCAGTTGTAAAGTCTATAAGATTGGTTCTACCCCCATAGTGTTGAATTTCAATTAGGATTTCGGGATCATCTATCTCGTAAGTAAGTTTTTTCGCCTCGTTCAGCATTTTCCCTTGGATGATTTCCAGGTCGAGCGATTCCGCCCCGATATGAGCGTATTCTCGATAGAGGGTTGAAGAAACCTTCGCGTAACATTCAGGTTCACCGCGATAGATGTACTCATGCCCTTCCGATTTAGCCGCTATTTCTTTGATAATATCTGGGGGGCTGCTTAAATGGTCAATTTGTGAGTTGGATTGGGTTAGCATTTTCATTTGTGTTGGACCACAAGTCCGTGCAATTAACGAGGATTCAACATAGGAGAGAAAGAGCAAGTAAAATATGCCTATACGCCTTGATGCTGTCAGTGTGCCTGTCTATTGTGTCTCATAATAGTTTTAACGATCACATCGCGTCTTGCCCGCTTCGCTTTCTTTATAGTTAGGGATTTGCTTTTTTCTGCATCATCTCTTGCAGCTTCAAATATGGCATTGCTTAATCGCGTTTTAGTATCTCTTACGGGTGGGATGCTCCGTTTTGTCACCTCGCGCCTAATCGTCTCAAGCGGTGCGTACGGTTTTCGCGGTCCGCTTGTTATGAATTTGCCTTTTTGGGCATCGCGGGGAACTTTGAAAGTGCTAGCTTTTTTATTTTTCATTTAACGTGTCTCCTCTTGAAAAAATAACTCTGTGCGATTATTAGAACGGGTTGGGTGTTCTTGCTATTAAAGGATAACATGTTGCTAAAAAAGATGTCAATTGAATTTTACAGAATGTTTGTAGAGGTACTTTCCCCAGTCAGGATTGAGGCGATGTCCACTGGCAATTCAACATCCATTCCCCGCTCAAAATCTTCAACACTCCCGTAGCTTTGTTGAAACTCGGTAGCAACATCTAATTGGTTGTTAGCGGCGGTTTTTAAGTCTGTTTTCGCTTCTTCCCAATTTTGTAAGCTTAACTGAACGATGCCACGAGTGTAATAAGCACCGGCACTATCTGGCTTCAGTTGTATTGCTATGCTAAGGTCGTCAATAGCTTTGTCGACCTCACTGTTTCTAAAGTAAGCGAAGCCGCGATAGTTATAGATATTGGTGTCATCCGGATCCAACTGTATCGCCTTGGTATAGTCCGCAATTGCTTTATCAAAATCGCTGTTCGCAAGATAAGCAGTAGCGCGATCTTTATAGGCCTCAGTAAGTTCTTGATCTATATCTGTTGCTTTGACATAGTCCGCAATTGCTTTATCAATATCACCATTATTAAGATGGGCAAAACCGCGATAATTATAGGCTTCAGCGTATTCAGGATCAAGTTCTATTGCTCTGGTGTAATCCGTGATTGCGCCATCAAAATCACCTTTTTGCCAATAGCGAGCAGCACCTCGATAAATATAAGTCCGAGCGAGTTCTCTTTTGAGTCGCCTCGTTCTGGCAGGGTTTTCGGGAACAGACTCTATTATCTCTGTCTTCAGTTGTATCGCCTCAGTAAAATCCTCAATCGCTAAATCTACGGCACTATCACTGGGCTCTTCGCCCAAATAAGCGATCCCTCGATGATGGTGTCCCCAGGAAAGTATATCTTTATCTGGAGGCTGCGCAGTCTCATCAGGTAGCGGTGATATGACTGTGGTGTAGTGAGTGATAGCTTCTTCTCGTTCCCCTTTCTGATGTACCTCAATGCCCCGTTGCAGATAACCTTGCGGATCGGGTTCAAAATCTGGATTGTTCTGGACATGAAGTCGAGCGAAACCATCAGAATCAGGATAGATTGTTGCATCAGTGAGACCTACCAATTTATCTAATATTTTCAGAAGGTTTTCCTTAGCACCTCGACTGATAATACATTCGTCCGCTGCTTCAATTTTCGCACCTCCGAATATGAAAACGGATTGCTGAGCGATAATACGGTTGTTTTGAAGTTTTGGCTGCCATTGATACAGCGGATACCTACCGTTTCCATCCACCCGAAAAAAATGATCAATATCTTTTTCCAACAATTCAGAGGTAATTGTTCTAAAACGTGCAGGATCATCAATACGCACAGCATAGACTTTGCCATCTGTTTCTTCAACTTTGTCTTTGCTATCTGTTTTCTTTTTTTGCTCTTGTGATTCAGTAGTAGCAATTTGCTCACAAGCAAACCAGAGTGCAATGAGGGCATTACGGGTAAAGTCTATTAAACAGGTAGCAGCCCGGAAGTGTTGAAGTTCTGCCAATAACGGCAGATCAGACAGTCGTTCTCCATTTAACTGGTCGTGTCCTAAAAGACGCGCCTTGTCTATCAATTCTTGATTGATTTTGAGAAGTTTGGCAGGGTTATACCTATCTGCTTTTGGTAAACGCCGACAGGCACCTGCTTCTATTTTGTACGACTTTTTTCGCACACCTCGGAACAGATATTGTCCATCGTTGAATTGTTCTGCCCATCTCAAGAATCCGCTCAGCGTTCTGACGCGCCCTGGCACTTTTTTGCCATTTACCTAATCCTTTCCCTTGTGCTTAAGGATACCACATATAGAGAGCGAATGTCAACCGAATTCGGAGGTTTGAGACCCAATTCATTTCAAGCATCACATACCGATCCGCTGGAACGGAGGATTGGAAATACCACATGTGCTGAATACCTGCTACTTGTTACTCCCTGGACGTTAAAGACAGTATGGACTATTTTTTTGTAGGTTTCGTTGATGTGGGTTTAGTGCCTCCTTCGGCGGCTTAGAAGGCTTGCCTCTGGAAGGAACTTGGACTTTCGGTGCCCCTCCGTCATGTCGGGTAGGGGACCCTTTCCTAAATGGTTTTCGCCTTGTTGGCATAAAAATACCTCCTTTAGTTTGGGTTAGTTGATGTGACATCGCGGTTGAAGGCAACAAATAGGATGGTCAGAATGATGGCAGCGATATAACATCCAAGAGAAAACCGAGTCAGCCACTTTGATACCTGAAAAGGTCTGTCGCTAGCGTCTGTTTCCTCATCTTCATCCTCATATTCGTTATCATCCACGCCTTCAGGGAGAATGATAATCTGTTCATCATCCATATCTTCAAGTTCGTCGTTAACCTGATTTGCTTGTTTCTCCAACCCACATTGGCTAGCGAGAAACGAAACCAGTGTGCCTGCAATGGCCCCTACAAGCATCCCCCAAGACAAATATAGAAGATATAGGCTCGTTGCTTTATCCAGTGGAACCACGTTTTTTATGAATGCCAATGAAATCCCTAAACCGGCACTTGATAAGGATAGGATAGCTTTATCAAGCATTTGGGAATTGGATAATAGGGATGCGTTTATCTCAACCAAAGCTTGTTTGAGAATTTCTCGGCGTTCATTATTGTCCATCTTGTACTAAAGATACCACTTTTCTGATGAATTTTCAACTTTTCTTCAAAAGATTAACATTTGCCCCACATTTGACACCTATCGAATTTTTGCAACAAAACTTGTCTTAACTTTACTGATTTTTGGTCTAAATTGACGTTGGCACTTCATAACGTTGCTTCAAGTTCTTGAGCATTCTGAATCATTATCGGTTTTTCACTCTTCCGCTCCAGCGGCGCGATATGTCTATAGCATTGGGGATTTTGGAACCTCTCGCTCCAGCGGAGCGGTATGTGACTCATCCAATTAACTCTCAGACCCTATTGATGAGCTGCGCGTTGCCCCAAACACCTGTTGAATTGGATTTACGCCTTCAGTGCCCTTCGTTTTCGTTGACAAGTAACCACTCTGGTTCGCATCAAAAATAGCATTTGTCGCCGCTAATAACACAGCATCATGGGTTTCTGGATTATCTTTTGATGCATCTCTAAATTCATCAAAGGTCTCAAGGGCATTTTGGCGGTGTCGATTCACAATTTCTAAATGTTTCTGGGCAGTGTAATTCTTAAGTGAACGATTAAGGGCAAAGTAAAACAAGGTAAGGACAGATCCTTTTTTAAAAATATTTTGTAACACTACTGGCCACTCGCCCCCTTCCAGTTGTAAAATATCAAGCAGCCCAAGAAAAATAATTCCAACTACAACTCCAATGACCAATAAACTGGATACAAAAAGCCATCCCCACGCTGCCCTTTGGTGTCTTAGGGTTTGCTCAGCAAAAATCACTTTATGTTGGGAAACCTTTTCTTGTAGAAGTTCTTCATTTACCTTTTCTTTAAGTTCAGCAAATTCTTTTTCTCTAGTGGATTCATTCTTTTCTGCTTCTTCACGATGCTCTTGCAATTCGTCAGTCGCTGCATTGAGTCTTTCCACAGCATCGGCAACAATCCTATTCACCTGGGTTTCAAACTGTTCTGCTTTCTTCGATCTCAACCAAGTTACAGTCTGTTGCAATTGTTGTTGTTGAATCTTATTACAAAGGTTAAAAGCTTGCTTTAAAACTTCCTTATGTCGTTCTGAAGTAGCGTGAGAATCAAAATAGTGAATCGCATCCAATATTTTAAAAAACTCATTTAAGTTCGTCTGAATTTGTTGTTGAAGGTTATTGTCTAACCAACCAATAGCCCATTCGCTCGGAGAGGTTAGAATTTCCAGAAACATTTCATGCACAGTTAACAGATTAGGATGCACAATTTCAAAACTACGGTTGTTTACGGACAAATCGGTGCGTTTTAATCCTTCTATATCATATCCATCCAAAACTGATTTAAATTCCACTGTTAACCAATCAACAAATCCTTGAGCAGTCGCATAAATTTTTTGATCTAACCCTGGCCGTGGCCAACCTCTTGTGCTCGAATCTTGCAATTCCTCTGATACCGCAATTTCCGTATCACTACTCCTGTCAAGATGATAAACTTTCTTATCTCCCAAGTCTATTAACCACCAACTTTCGCTCTCATTCCCTTTTTTCCAAATCAGTAGACTTCCAGAAATTGGGCGTCTCTCCATTAATTCAGTGCGTAGGTCAACTAAGTTCGGTTGCTCCAGAGATGCGTTAAACGACTCTGGTTTCCAAGTAAAAAGTAGATTTTTTTCTCCCATAAAAACCACCAATAATGTAGACTAAAAGATTCCATCATACCAGTTCAAACCAGATTGAGTAACGAGAAAATTCTGAGTATGTCCTAACTGAGGAATAGTTTCATTGAACCTGTTTGATCTTTTAAATTATACCATATTGTTAGTGAATTTTCAAACTCACATACCGCTCCGCTGAAGCGTAAGATTGGAAATCCGCGCGGGCTATAGACATATCGCTCCGCTGGAGCGTAATCCGCGACATCTGTGTAATCTGTGATAATCCGCGATTCAGACAATTTGCTCTGCAGCTTCCGTCACAATACGGATCACTTAGGAATAATGATAACATACAAGGCGAGCAGGTATAACCCAATGTAGTAGCGATCTCCAATATGCACAGCAAGAAATTTATGTCGTTTGCGGTTCTTCTACCTGATCCAGCATTTTGGAAAGCGGACTAATACGCTTTCTGAGTTTTTCGGCTAACTCGTTGTCACGCCGAACCTGGGTAAGGGCCATACGTTCATAGTCATTTTTATTTTGACATTTGAGAGAGGTCGCGATAATTTCAAGAGTCCGGCTTTTATCGACCGGATAGCGGGCGATAAGTTGATCTAGTTCTCCGTTGTTAACGAACTCATTAAAGCGGTTTAGCTCCTTAGAGTATAATTGTGAATCAGTGGGGACACAAATTGCTTGAGTTGGGTTATTCATGATTGACTTCCAGTCCGGCGTTTCTGATAGAACACGTTTTCGTATTTGGCGTTCGCACATCCGCGCTGCCATTTCTTTTGCGTGGTTTTTCAGCACGTTAAGGGCCTTCTGCTTGGTCGATTCAATAAGTTGATGTTTATCTTCTTCAAGTTGATTTTCATCTTCCCCACGGAGTCGCGCTTGTTCATGTGCAATGGCAGCAATGGCATCTGAGCAATAATAGAGGGCTTCCACCGAGTAGGCTTCTAAGGCAAAGATATGTTTTTCAGCTAGTTCCTTCACGCCTTCAGGTAATCGGTTATCTCGGTCAATGAGGCCAAATGCTTCTACGTCGTGGTGATCTTGCGACTCTCGCAACCCGAGTACTGCTTTTTGGACTTCTTCACAACTTCCCATTGGTTCTACAGAAAGATTGGGGAAGAGAGTTGTATAGAGTGAAAAATCTAAACTGTCGGAACGCCCTTCCACGAAGAGAATTCTTTTTCTGGATCCAAGGATTGCGCGCCTGAGTTCCTCTGGTAATCCAGAATTAGGTTTTAGAACTTCGGCATCCCATGCCACACATTGATTATCGCGCCACTGGCAGGATCTGAGCATAAGGACTTGTGCCTCCGGGTTTGCTCTTGGCAGTGCTATTTCATGCGTTGAAATAATAAACACACAGTCCTCTCTTCTGAGGTCTAACAACGCCGAGAGAAATGGCTGGCTGATGGAGCGGTGGAGGTGTCTTTCGGGTTCATCAATCAGGAACACTGTCCCAGGCTCAGCAGTAATAACGTAGGCTGCGATGATCATTGCACTCCGCTCGCCATCTGACATTTCTATAACATTGAAGGGTGTGCACTGTGGATGTCTTGCAAGTATCTCCTGGTTGTGTGAATTCTCGATATTAACTGTCAGAGTAGCAAGATTAAGCAATTCATTGATCCGATCAAACGGGGGTGGAGATTCAGCAGAAACCTTTTGTGCTTCCGAGCAGTCATCATTATCAACATGATAAGCAATAGAGCGGGCACGGGTATTCTCTTTATTAACCAAGTCAAAGAGGATAGCAGATACAGTCCTTCTTTGATAAGCATTGTTATCTTTATAACGAGCTTGTAGACTTCTGTTATGATTTAACATCTGCTCCTCGTATTCTTGACGACTTGCCGGTGTGAGATCAGGCCTTCCTGACTCTGACCATAATTGTCTATGAGCTGGTATCCACTTAACTCTGTCAGGAGGCAGATTTAAAAAAAAACGTT
>VYCT01000125.1:0-1016 GCA_009843785.1 Candidatus Poribacteria bacterium
GCGAATGTCATCGTCGAATACGACGGACCCGCACTCATTGCACAACTCCCTGTCAACGGCGGTAAAGAATCGGTTGTCGCTTCAACAAAAGCACCCTTGACAGAAACAACGTTGAACGGAAGTATCGTTACCCTCACACTCAACGGCGCGAATTACAAGCGATCCACCTTTGACCTCAGGGATGCTGTCGAGGTATCCAGTATTGAGGGGGTCACTTTTCACTGGTTTGATTTGGACCGCATCAGCGACACTGAACTGACAGTTGAACTGACATTCAAAGGCAACATTGATACTGATGCTACGCTCACTTTTACAGTAGGCGCGGACGCTATTGCCGATTACAACGGTCCCGCACTCATCGCGCAGCTACCTGTTACCGGTAAACTGGAATCAATAATCACATCAACTGAGGCACCTTTGACAGAAACAACACTTGATGAAAGCGTTGTCACAATCACACTCAGTGGTAGAAAATTCGTACGCTCCACCTTTGACATCAGAGCGGCTGTCTCCCTCTCTGGAATTGACGGCGTAACAATTCCTTGGCACGAACCCGACAGAAAAAACGACACCCAAATCACTCTCGAACTGGAATTCAGTGGTGATATTGACGCTGATGCAATCCTCACATTTACCGTCGGTGCAAGTGCCATCGCAGGATATGATGGTCCCGCACTCACCGCACAACTCCCTGTCACTGGAGGACAAGAGTCAATAGTCGCTTCTACAAAAACACCCTTGATGGAAGCAACACTGCATAGACACGGCGTCACACTCACACTCAGTGGTCGTGATTATGTGGGGTCTTCTATTACCCTTGAGAGCACTGTGGAGGTATCGGGTATTGAGGGTGTGACCATATACGATGTAAACCGCAACAGCAATACAGAGGTGACTGTTGAACTGGCTTTCAATGGCGATTTTGATACTGATGCTACACTCACCTTTACCATAGATCCCAACGCTATCGCTGACTATAACGGTCCAGCATTCACAGCACAAGTTCCTGTGAGCGG
>VYCT01000125.1:1026-14815 GCA_009843785.1 Candidatus Poribacteria bacterium
ACGCTATCGCTGACTATAACGGTCCAGCATTCACAGCACAAGTTCCTGTGAGCGGTGGACACGAATCAATCGCCGCTGCAACGAATGCTCCCTTGACGGAAGTGACACTGGATAGAGGCATCATCACGCTCACACTCAATGGTCGTAATTATGTGCGATCTTCTTCTGACATAGAGCGTGCGGTGACAATAGTCGGAATTGATGGCGTGACTGTATATGACGTAGACCGCATTAGTAGCACAGAGATAACTGTTGAACTGGCTTTCAACGGCGATTTTGATACTGATGCTACACTCACCTTTACCATAGATCCCAACGCTATCGCTGACTATAACGGTCCAGCATTCACAGCACAAGTTCCTGTGAGCGGCGGGCAAGAATCGGTCACCGCTTCAACAAAATCACCCTTAACAGAAGCAACACTTGATGAAAGCGTCGTCACGCTTACGCTCACTGGTAGAAAATACGCACGTTCTACCTTTGACATCAGAGATGCTGTGACGGTATCCGGTATTGACGGTGTAACAATTCCTTGGCACGAACCCGACAAAAAAAGCGACACCGAAATCACTGTTGAACTGGAATTTGATGGCAATATCAACGCCGATAGCACACTCACATTCACCGTCGGTGCAGGTGCCATCGCAAACTACAACGGGCCCGCACTCACCGCACAAATAACGGTCACGGCAAACAGAGAGAACGCCCTTTTAGCAAATTTCCCGAACCCGTTCAACCCAGAGACATGGATACCGTATCACTTGGCAAAACCTACAGAGGTCACTATCACAATCTACGCCGTGGATGGACAAGTCGTTCGGACGTTGGTACTTGGACACCAACCCGCAGGCACTTATCAGACCCATTCCCGTGCCGCCTATTGGGATGGCAGAAACGAACTCGGTGAACCTGTCGCAAGTGGTGTCTATTTCTATACATTGTCCACGGAGTCCACACGCGACTCCGTTACCGCAGACGATTTCACCGCAACACGCAAGATGTTGATACAGAAGTAACCTCTATAGCACTTACGCAATGCCGCATTCCTAACCTCGCAGACGCAAAGTGTATGACTGAAACCCTCGTTTTTTTATTAAAGGAAACCCAATTCCATTGCAACAAAGGAGACAAAATAACGATTGGAGTTTATGATGAAAACACCACTTATAAATCGAAAAAATGTTGTGTCAATTCTACCAATTTTGGGTTTCGTTATACTTGTTTCTTTGATATTCCCTACAGTTCCGACTTCGGCTATTGATTTCGAGATCGGCACGCAATTCGGGATATCTCACCTTGTTCCTAACATTGATGATGATTACGCCGTAAGTCTCACCTATACGCGGGTACCTTCAGGCTCGTTTTTTGATATAAGTTCCACCCCGCCTTCGATTTACGCGACGTGGTTTCTAGGACAACATTTCGCTATAGGTCCGGAATTCAGTTTTGGGAGCACTATATTTCATGAGGATTCAGAATATTTTGAGGATCCTTGGGAAGAGGAGAATACGAACATAACGTCACTCTATTTCGGTGGCAGGGCGGCGTACTTTTTGCGTAATTACACAATGTCGAGCCCCTACGTTCTAACGCGGGTTTCTATGGCGACATTTCATGGCGAAGGTGATTTATTTATCGACGGAAATGCTACCTTGACAAGTTTCGGGGTAGGCTTAGGACATCAGTGGCGTATCGGACAGGCTTTTGTGCTTCGGACAGAAGGGCAGTACCAGCGAGTGTCCCTATCCTTTGAGGATGACTTCAACGACGACGAAACAGCGAATGAATTCTCTTTTATTATCGGGATTGGCACGCGGTTCGGAACCGATAAGTTTTAAGACTCCGCAGCAATTCGACGCACTACATTGAAATTCCCAATAACCCGCGCGTCAACTGAAAATCCGTATTCCCTTTACCGTGTAGTTGCGGCGTATACTGCCGCGACGCTACTTCCACAATCAACGCCAACAAGCCATCAACATGAGCCGTTAATAAATCCAAATCCGCACTGTAGTTGCTTTGCGTCGTAGTATCTGTAGAAACCTGAATCAGCGGCACCATCACATGCGACTGCCACGGCGCACCGACGATGTGTGCAAGTGCCAAATCCACACCCGTCGCACCCAACCCCGTCAACGTCTCCGTCGGTTGGTCCGTTGGGGTTTCCATGATGTGAAAGCCCGCTTTTGTAACTCGTTGTCCGTACGCCAAAGTAGGAGATAATTCGGCTAGTGGACGGCACGACGGAGCGTGCCTACTACTTTGCAAGAATGTTGCATTTGCTGGTACAATGACTGTACCGCCCGCAGCGACGATTCTGGACGTCAATTGCGTTAAAGACTGAGAGACCTCTCCAGTTGCCTCACCGGTTGATGTCACAGCTATACAGAGATGTTCTAATCCCGCATCCACAACCGGAACATCAGGCTTATCCGCAAGCGTTTCCGAAAACCACTCTTGTACCTTCTCAATAACAGCATCAATCCCGCCATCTAATTGCACACTCGCCCATCCGTAGCGTTCTGGTGATATTCCCAACTTCTGAATCTCATGTCGGACGTGGTCGTTGTGGGTCTTCTCACAACCGTGTTCAAGGAGCAAACCGAGCGCAACCTTCGGATGCGTGAGGTGTCCAATCATCGTACGGGTATAAATCTCCTCAGAGCGTCCACCAGAGACACCACACCCCTCCGTATGCGGAAGCGCAACAAAACCGGATATACCTTGCTTCTCACCGATCCCGCGTTCATTACAGCGGTGCGCGATCATCTGTGCAATCTGTCCAGAGCAGAGACTCGTAGGTAAGATGAGTCCAACTTGATCCGCACGGTAACCCGCCTCCGTTTGGAGCGCACGGAATTGCAGAGTAGTAGGTACACGCCGCTGGGTTTCCGTAACAGCGTCAAGTGCGATGGGTTCGCCAGACTTCAAGTCGGATGCCGTTAGCAGCGGATCTAAATCTACGGGACCCGTCTGCTTCCAATCCCGCCATAACGAGACTTGGGAATGTCCGGCTTTCTCACCGACCGAACGTTCACCAGATGCAACATCCACTGTCAAGTCCAGCATCGATTCGCCGAGTGCTTCCATCGGGGTGCCATCAAGATACGCCCCAGCGTTCACGTCCATATCTGTGGAAAGCATCTCATAACGCCCCGTCGTCGTGACAATCTTAATCGTTGGTACAAACGGAAAATTCGTAATGGAGCCGTTGCCTGTGACAAAGAAAATCATGTTCGATCCAGATGCCACCTGTCCTGCGATGCTTTCTAAATCGTTGCCAGGGCTGTCCATGAAATAGTAACCCGGTTTTTTCATGAGTTCACTGTAATTGATAACATAATCGAGACAGACATCAGGATGCCGCTTCATCGCCGCACCGATTGATTTAATGGCGATGTTATAGAGTCCACGGAAATTGTTACCACCAGAAGGATTGCCTTCTGCGGAGTGTCCATGCCATGAAACGCGTTCTTTGAACCGTTCAATGGTATTGAGGAAGGTCCGCGCAGTGGGCAGGTCGCGGACATTTTGAAGGATGTATGCCTCAGACCCGATCAGTTCATCGGTCTCCGCAAGGTTAGCACATCCACCATAACGGATAACCTCTTTCGCAACATAAGCAGCAAGCGGATTACCAGATACACCCGAGAACGCATCGGAACCCCCACACTGCAGAGCAATCTTCAGGTTTTCCAGAGGTTGTTCGGTGCGCGGTACGCTGTTCACACTTGCCAACCACCCGTTGATAATCTCCCTACCCTTCGATAAATCCGTGTCAAAGCTTCCCTGTAGCCGATAGAAACGGTGGACGACATCATCCAAAGCGTAACCTTCGCGGAGCATATACGACCTGAGCATTTCGTTCGTAACTGCTTCAGTACCATAATCAACAAGCAGCATCGCACCGATATTCGGATGGACAGTAAAACCCGCAAGCGTTCGGAGCAACATCTCAACGTTATTCGGAGTCTGGCTTTCGCCACCCTCTGTGTGCGTTACAGCGACTATACCGTCTACATTCGGATAGGCCTCGGCATGTCGGGAGCAAGTCTCAGCGAGCCGTCTTGCGAAACCAGAAGTGCGTGCGGTTGTCCCCATGACAACGATATAGTTTCGTGTGCCGACACCACGGTTACCGGAACGCTGATAGCCGAGGAAGGAACGCTCGTTCGCGTGCCGTTGCACCTGTTTCCCGGGACGGAATTCAACGTCGTCTAATTGATAAGGTGCCATCTTGTCACTGAAGTTAGGTGTTTCTGGCAACGCGAAGGGTAAGTTTCTAATCGACAAAGAAGCAATCATCTTCTGATTGCAAACGTAGTCGCCGGGGGCAACGGGGCGCGTAGCGAATCCAAACGGTAAGCCCCAAGACAGCAGCGGTGCTTCCTCCGAAATCGACTCGATAGCAAAGCGATGCCCTTCTAAGATGGTATGCGATAGCTCAATCTGTTGTCCATTGTAGTGAATGCGCGTCCCACCTTCCAATGTTTGTGTCGTAATAGCGACGTTATCGCCTGGCGATGGCAACCGGGCAACAGCAGTGAAATCATAATCCATACAAGCCTACCTCCTCTTCTAATAACGTCCTCGTTTTTTTAAGGAAGGATAGGCAACGCACTTCTTCCATCCTTCCACACTTCCAATCTTCCTGTCTTCCAATTCTTCAAGCAAGCGAACCGATTTTGCGTAAATTCTGTTAAAATTAACGCCGGTAGATACTCACCTCAATCGCGTCCTGTTTCACCCACGGCAGATCGATGTCAAACCAGTGTGTCTCAGATTCATAACGTTCGCGGACGTGTCCGAGATAATCCGCCATCGAATCTGCACCGATACCGACGTTATCCGCCACAACGGTTGCGGGATCCGTCAGTCGCGATTCAATCGCCTGAAAACACGGGAAATAGTTGCTAAAATTGTTATCAAGGAGTAGAAAATCGACGGGTTCCTGGATACTTTCGAGTACCTCTTGTGCATCACCGATACGTGAGTCAACGAGGTCCGCCACACCCGCGCGTTCAAAATTTGCGCGTGCTTGTGCTGCTCGGTCAGCGTCTATTTCGATTGTTATCAAACGGCCAACCCCAGCCTCTCTTAACACGCGTAACATCCAGAGCCCAGAATAACCGATAGCCGTGCCACATTCAACAATGAGAGATGGCTTCGCTTCTTCAACGCAGGCGGCAAGAAATTTCGCCTTTTCTTCCCCCAACATCGGGATGCTCTCCGCCTTACACTGTGCCTCAACCTCTTGTAAAACCTCATCAAACATATAAGCCTCCATCAGAACTCGGGTTGTCTTAATTTCACCCAGGACCGGTAGGTGCGGTTTTGCGGCGTACGCGAAGAAACACCCAAGCAAAAACCCCAGATGCGATCTGCATCGCAACCGCACCGGACTTCGCAAAGAATGGGAAAACTGAATGGCTCTGGGTCGCCGTGTTCCAAACTTGACATCAGTCAAGAGATATGCTAAATTTTTATTGCAGCGTATAATACCCCTATGAGAACAATCATACACGAAAACCTCTTTGAAGTCAAGAGGCAGTACAGAAGTCATCAGCCATCAGCCATCAGCAGTCGGTTCCTCGTCAGAGTCAACGTTCGCCGATCATCAAGATTGTTTTACCGATTGCTGACCGCTGATTGCCGACCGCCTTTTCTAATATACAAAAAAAAAAATTGCAACCAAATCCCCTGCTTGGTGTGTATCATAGATAAGCACCTCCGGAGGGACCCGATGCCTGAGTTAGACGATGAACTAATGGAACGCTACCAAAAAGGGGATGAAAACGCGTTTACGCTTCTCGTGCGCCGCCATCAGCAGCCACTTGTTAATTTCATTGCTCGGTTTATCAATGACAAGGACAGTGCTGAGGATCTGGCGCAGGAGACGTTCATCCGCATCTTTAAAGCCGCGAACCGCTATAAATCGGAGGGCGCGCATTTTAAGACGTGGATGTATCACATCGCCTCAAATCTTTGCAAAAATGAATTACGCAATCGAGGACGACGAGACCGGTACAGAGTCGATAACGTTGTCAACACCGGAAGCGATAGCGATGGCGACACAGAACAGATCGACTTAATTGCAAGCGCGCCCGCGAACCCCGAGCTCCAACCGGAAATCGCACTCGAACGCAAGGAACTACGCAACGCTATTCAAAAAGCAATCGCAGAATTACCAGAACAGTATAGACTCCCGCTTGTGCTCCGTGACCTACAAGGACTCAGTTACGATGAAATCAGCGAGGTACTCGAACTCCGAAGCGGTACAACAAAATCTCGCATCAACCGCGCCCGGCTTATGCTTAAGGAAAAGTTAAAACCTTTTATTTAATGTTTTAGGAGCGAATTATGAACTGCTTACAGGCTGAGGAACACTTCTCCGCCCACTTTGAAGACACACTCGATTATCAGACACTGCAAGGTTTTGAAGGACACCTCGCAGAATGTGAGGCGTGCCAACACGAATATGTCCGATTTCAGGAGTCTGTGAAGGCGGTACAACAATTGCCGCAGATAGAACCCTCGCCGTACTTTATGTCAACGCTACAGCAACGCCTCGCCACAGAAGAACGCGATCCGAGAAGCCTTAAGGGCATTGCGGCGACAGGCTGGAAACAACTCTTAGATGTCCTCCGCCGTCCCAAATGGGCGTTCAGTGGCATCATGGCATTGATTCTTGCCGCCACCGGTATCTATTTCTATCAAGAGGGACCTTTATTCAATCAAGACTCACATCAAGTGTCAGTATCACCAACATCGGAAAAACAACAAATAGTACCATTGCCAGAGGCGTTTCCTTCAGCCCAACAGTCAAGACGCTTGGTCGGAGACAACAGCCAATTGCAGCAACGCAGTATTCTCTCAACGCCAACGCGACCAACGCAGCAGCGTTATATGCTAAAGCAAGTAAGCTACACCAACGCCTCCACCAGCGGCGGGCTCTAAAAATAGTTGTCAGTTAAGAGGTTTTCGGTATCCTAAACGCTCTTTCTGAAAACTGAAAGATTTTTTTCCCAGAAAAAAATCTTTCTGACAACCGACAACTACTGAAAAAGGAAAATAAGCATGTACGCAATAAAATCAAAACGCCAACAATTGATCATCGGAATGCTCAGTCTGCTTTTCTATGCGGTCACCGCCAGTGTCGCGAACGAAAACGTTTTGCAGCAGCTTGAAAAGGAATTTCAGAAGGTCGTCACCGACACCCGTTCTGCTGTCGTGAAAGTTGTAGCAACGCAGAGGATCCCACCGAACGCTGAAAAGCCGGTATTTACCCGCCAAGAAATCGGTTCCGGCATTGTTATCAACACCACTGGACACGTCGTGACAACGACATTTGAGATGGAAATACCCAGTAAGATTGAGGTCACTTTTAACAACGGAGCCGTTTCTCCAGCCGAACTCATCGGCACCGATATATTCACGGACATCGCCGTCCTCAGAGTCGCGAAAGGCCCCTTAACAGTCCTACAAACAACCACACACTCGCCGAAGTCTAAAAAAACTGCAGCACCCGCGCCTTCACCAGCTCTGTCCCAGCGTAAGGCATTCAGGCAGAGCGAATTTAAAACCACAGGCCCCGTGAAATGGGGGGATTCCTCAAAAATCGACACCGGTTCCTGGGTTGTAACGATAGGCAGCTCTTACGGACAGAGTCCAATCGTCTCTTTCGGTATCGTCGGGGGTTGGGATACCTTACCCAATCAACTGTGTAGGGAATTGATTAAAATCAATGCAGCGGTTACACCGGGCAACAGCGGTGGTGCTGTCATAAACACCTCAGGAGAGATTATTGGCATGATACTTGCCGTGTTGACAGAGCCGCCTAATACCTCTAATTCATTGGTTGACACGCTTTTCCAGAATGAGGTGCCACCCGATATTGCACAATTTTTTCAAGAACAACCACAAGAAAGCCGGACGCAGGAAATCACCTTTGCCATGCCGATAGAGACGGTTCACGCAGTTGCCGAAGAAATCATTGAACACGGAAAGGTGGCGCGCGGTTGGCTCGGCATTGAAGTTGATGTTAGCGAGTTCGGGGTCTTTGTTACGGGTGTGGTTGCAGGCAGCCCAGCGCAGCAAAGTGGTCTTTTACCCAGAGATCTTATCCTCGAATTTAACGAAGTGCCTGTACGCTCCTATGACGAATTGTTGAGATGCGTTGTGAGTGAGCGACCCACCACGAAAATTCAACTCAAAATCGGCAGAAACGGCACCGAACAACACCGGACGGTAATATTAGGCGAAAAAGAGTAGAACACCTAACGCGCTAACTTCTCAAACTCAGCGAGATATGCCGCCGCAATCTCACGATTCCCCTTGATAATCAACAGGTTTTCACTATTATTTTCCTCTGCATTTTTTGAGAAGTTGTAGGACCCCGTAATCACCGTCCCCGCATCAACAACGATGACCTTGTGGTGCATCGTCCCGCCATTTTTATCCAGAACAACAGACAAACCCGCCGCTTTCATCGCCTTATATTCGGCGTATGGATTATCCGTCTGCCGCGCTTCAAACACACCCCGGACTTCAACACCGGACGCGAAGCTGTCCCGCATCGCAGTGCCGAGTGTATCGTGGGTAAACGAAAACGCCATAAAATGAATTGACTTTTCGGCAGACCTAATCTCCTTCAAAAGCGGCGAGATCGTGTCACCTTTCGGTGAGAAATAGGTGAAAATCTGTGTGCCATCATTCAGCGTCACCTTCGGATATGCAACAAACGCGCCAGAAGGTTTTCCAACCTCTGCATCCAGAAACAACTCCCGAAACTCCTGTGTGAAGTTATACGCCAGCGGGACTGAATCAATAAGTATAACGTTATTGTTGTTCTTGTATGCCCCGTTATGAGTTATGTTATAAGAACCTGTCCAGACGTACCGCTCATCAATCACGATAAACTTGTGATGCATCAGACTACCAGCATCTTTATCGTCCGAAACAGGAATCCCGATGTCCTGCAATCGTCCAATTTCCGAGTCAGCCATATTGTCTGTCTCGGTGATAACTCGTACCTGCACCCCACGCTTGTGTGCCGCAATCAAAGCATCGGCGACTGGCGCGGCATCTAAATCATAGAGTGCCGCATCAACTCGCATCGTCGCAGCACCGATGCTATCAACAAGCCGTTTTTCTAAGGAATAGGGACTACCAACCGCATTGACTTCACTAAAATAGACCTCCCACGCGACCCCAGTCGTTGCACCGAGTTTGCCCTTGTAATATCTGATGCCGAAACCGATAGCGACAGCAGAGAATAAAATAAGAAGGAAAGGAACGAATAATTTCGACTTACCGACCTCCGGTGCTGCCTGAGTGTCGTGTATGCTCGAATCACTATTCATATTTTTTTGATTCCTTAATAGCGGCATAAAACATTAGACACCCCACCTTTGGCGCGATTCCTCTAACGACTCAATTTTGGCATCCTCTTTCTTCCATGCGTAATGTCCTTTCGGTTTCTCACCGACCCATCTTTCATCAATCGGTTCCGATGCCAACTGATAGCGTGTATCCGCCGTTATCCGAATTTTATTAGATGTGTTAACCAGAGAAGCGTGCATGAGGAACATATTGAAAATGATAAGATCGCCCGCCGAAAACGTTGTTGTCGCCCAGTGCCCGCCAAACTTTTCAACGATTTCAAGCGGATCATCGCTAAAATGCCCTTCAATCATATCCCGGTCAACATCCGCCTTCCCATAAGTAGCACGAACCTTCTCAAACCGGTTGGAGCCAAGACAGAAGACGATAGGCCCCATATCAAGCGATACATCGCCAAAGGGTGTCCAGCAGGAGTAGAGTTCCTGCGTGCCTCTCCCCATAAAGACGATATCATAATGAATTGGAGAGCCTGATCCAGGGCCTGCCGTGCGAAGCCATTTGAAATCGAACGTGCGGGCATCGCCACCGAGGAATCGTTTGAAAAAATCCATCACCGGTGCACCTTCAACGACGGCTTTAAATGCCGGCAGCTGCGTCAACGCCTTATTCCCCATTGAACCCGTTGACGTAGGTTCGGGATACGCCGGATTGAAGATCCCCTCCATTACGGGTGTATCCGGTGCAAGCATGCCTTTCGTTGCCAGTCTTTCCAGAATCTGTTGACGCGCCGTGAGGACAGCATCCGTGTCGTGTAGCCCACGAATCAGGAGGTACCCCTCCGCCGCGATCCGCGCTTTCAGGGCACCGGGATTGTCAAGGATATCATTACTATCCCGTAAATCCGTGCTGACTTCCACTTCCTGATGCAAAAAAGGTAACTTCATCTCAACACCTCACTTCTGATGCGGGTGTCTCTTTCAACCACGCCAAATTAAATTGATAATGCAGACGGCTGCTAATCAGATGGATGATCCCATTCTGACCTTGGCAAACGGCGAGGTAGCCCCCCGGTTCAGCACTGTTCAACCCCATCTTAAAGGGGCGTCCATCCATTGTTTCGATGTCCCTGTCCTCACCATTGTCCGTAATCAGACGGGTATATTCCCACGTCTCGCCATCGTCATAAGACAGCGCGCCAAAAAGTCCGGTAACGACCCGTTCATTTCCCGAAGCATCAACAATCGGCATCGCGGTCAGTTCCCGCCGATCCCCCGTGAAGGACGCGAGGAAAATCGGTCCCTCTTGAAGCCGTAGCAGCACGCACCGCTGCCCACCCGAAACAGGCGGAAACTGACTCGCACTGTAATGCCACGTCTTGCCACCATCTGAAGAAACGCTTTTCGGCATCCGTCCATTAATCGTATCACCGCGTCCATACGCCATCAGCCTGCCATCTGTGAGCTCCACCACAGCGGCGTGAATACCAGCGATCCATCCCCCCTGTTTACCATCGGCAAATTCCGGGATAGGTTGTCCCGCACCGGGATCGTACCACGTCTCGCCATCATCCTCGCTGAGCCATATCGCCGTGCCACCGTCGCCACCACTCACTGCATCGCAGGCGAGGAGGATAGAACCGTCCTGTCTCCGAAAAACAGAGGCGATCGGCATGTGCCGGAGCCGATGCTCCGGTGAAATAAAGCGCGGTTTCGACCAGGTTGCACCGTTATCGTCAGAATAGCGCATTACTAACGCCAAAGGGCCCCACGTTGCAGCAGCGGAAAGTCCATTGAAATGATACATCCGCCTGTTCTCATTCCGCCACAGAGACGTCGCATGATTATTCCGATCCGGCGGTCCCCAAAACGGTTCGGCAGGTTCCCATGCCGTTTCACCAAAGCGCAACCGACTTGCGGCAACCGTCAACTCACGCCCGCGCTCCGTAACACAGGAATACCACGCCGCAAACATATCTCCGTTCGGGCATTCTGTTATCGCCGGGACGTGGTTATGTGCGGAGAAGAGTGGTCCATTTGAACCCTCCGGAATTTTAACGAACGTCAGCGGTTCCGCAAAATAGGGTGTCCCCGGTGCGGGTGCGTTATGTTTACCCCCTTGATAAGGGGGGCTGGGGGGTTTTCTTTTCTCTATAGGCTCCTGCTTGACATCACGTCCCCATAACGCTACTTTCGGCGCAGGTGTAGGCGATGTCTGCGGCATTTCACCACACACAACCCGAAACCCAATATACCAGTGTTTATCCTCAGGCACCGCCCCCATCCGATTCGCAGAACGCAGATAACAGAGCAACGTCGAATGACTACCACCCCGTGTAACGCGATACAGTCCATCTTCTCTACCCACCGGATCCACTTGCCGATGCGGTTTGTAGGGGCCGTACCAATCCTGACACCACTCCTCAACATTTCCGTGCATATCGTATACACCCCACGCGTTCGGCGCAGTTTGCCCGACATGCAAAGGGACTATTTCTTCCGCACCGCGCCCGCGTCCGGCATCCGGATACCAACTCTCTCCAACGTTTTTATGGAAATCAGGTGGCAGCGTATCACCCGTATGAAAATGTGTCGTTGTACCTGCTCGGCAGACATATTCCCATTCTGCCTCAGTCGGCAGTCGATAAGGCAGCCCCTCTTTCTCGGAGAGCCATTCGCAGAAGCGAGTTGCATCGTGCCAATCGACAAACACGACCGCTTCATCATCGTCCTGTGAAAAACCGACGTTCTGAAGACTTTGCAACTCACGATGTGTACGATCAAACGCTGCATACTGCGCATTGGTAACTTGATAAATACCGATGTAAAACGGTGTGCTGAGCGTTACCTCATGCACCGGATGTTCATCCCAATCGCCATCGCGGAGATACGCCTTGCCTGCCGTCAATTCATCTGACAGCGACGCGTTCTCCGACCCCATCATAAAGCTGCCCGGCTCAATGCTAACAAATTGCATACCCAGTGAACTTGTATGTGTCTGTCCTTTAATTGCCAATTCCTGCATAGCTTTCCCTTCCTACTCGGACATTGTCTTATAGACCATCTTCTCATCTTCATGTTTACCGCCCTCATTATACCAATCTTTGCTGAATTTGTCACCTAAAATATAAAAAAACGACTTGTGCTAATCGTTTCTATAATTTGGACATTTTAAAAAAAGTGTATTTTTTGCATCACAGTGACCTTTTCTATCTTTTTCAAGGTCTTGCTTTATGAATGGCAGGAAAAAACTTCACGAACCTTTTAGACGAAATATTGCTAAGGCGTATTCATAATGGAGATGACAACGCGCTGGAAACTCTGATTAAGAAATATGAGTGGCTCCTGAAGAGTATCATCCATTATGAAATCAAAAATGCCCGGGAAGAAGCGGATATCTATTCAGAGACCCGTCTCGCGATTATGCGCCGCCTCCGCCGTCGAGCAGATGATATAGCATCCGCAGAACAGTGGATGAAGCAGGTCGCGCGTAGCAAGTGTAAAGCGTTCCTTATAGATGCCAAGAAACAGGGTATCATCCGGAATACCGCTACAGCAGATGCGGCACTATTAACTGTTGAAGAGCAGATGCAAAGTTACATACGTAACCATTACCAGCAGGAACGCATTGATGAAGTCTGGAAGATAGTCGAGGAGATGGGATCCATTTACGTAGACGTACTTGAGTTGTGGGAGCTGCAACTGACGGAGGCTGAGTCAGCAGCCGTGCTGAAGATCCGCCCGAACACCGTAAAATCTCGGCGAAACAAGATACGAAAGATCGTCCGCGAACGTTTCGGTGTGTCGCCTACACCCAAAAAGTAGAAGTGAACCTACAATTGGGTACGCTTATTGTTGTTTACATTACAGGAAAGGATTACAAGACCGTGCCAAAACGACTGATGCAAGCAATACCGCTCGCGATACTACTCCTGGTGGCGACGATCACTGTAGTGTTGCACACCAGAGACGCGCCACAGGAACTTTGTCATCGCAGTCCCAAAGTATGTCAACCCAAAACGCCTGCTCCGTGCCAACCAAGTGTCTGTCCATTTGAGGACACGAGATAAACGCGAGTGGGAAACCCACAGAGGACATCCCACAGCGGATGTCAAAACCTATAGTAGGTAGGAGAATGACAATGTTTTTACGAAAATACTGGATACCGTTATCGGTGTTTCTGGTGGCGATTGCGGGCATCGGGCTTTACCTGCTCGCGACGCAGCCACCAAAAGACCCGATCGTGATTTACAAGGCGGTCGAACCCATAGAGAAACCAACCCAACAACCGACACCTCAAGCACCTATAGATGATACCTCGCAGGATGGGCATTTCCACGCCGATGGCACTTGGCATGAGGGACCGCATGAACAGGTAGCGGTCACACAGGCACCGCAGACGGAAACCCCTCAACCTCAAGAAGCACTCTTTTCCAAAGAGGAGGACGCAC
>VYCT01000115.1 GCA_009843785.1 Candidatus Poribacteria bacterium
TCCAATATCTGTGAAAATAATAAAAACAATCAGTTAACTGGCACAAGTCGTTATAAGTTATTAGTTACTGTGCTGTGGCATTGAGATATGCTGTGGCATCCACAAGAACATTGAACGCCACAAGATGGTAACTAAAAACCAACAACTCATAACTAACAACTATTAGAAAAGTTTGTACGCAATTTAGCACAACATTAGGGGACTGTAAAGAAAATTTATGTTTAAGCACCAAACAACGATCAAAATTTCTATTCAACCTAATTGCAAAAATTGTGTCAAAAGATAAGGTGCAGAATTTTGCATGCATTAAAAGGCAAATTAAAAAACAAAAACATAGCCTTGAACAACGTCCAAGGCGGAACTACGGAAATTAAACTTATTAATCAGAGCAACCTGACCGAACCGCAAGGTAAATTAAAAATCCAACGGCGGAACTTCCGATTTGCGCTGCTCCAAGGCGCCTTTATGCGTATTAACCTCGCGTTTGCGGATTCATCGACGGTGCTCCCTGCTTTTATCCATAAACTAAGTGGTTCGGATCTTCTCGTGGGTTTAACCGGTTCAATGATGACAGCAGGGTGGATGTGGCCCCAACTGTTGATGTCCAACCTATTGGAACACCGTCCCCGCAAAATGTCCTTCTACGCGCTCGGTATGAGCGTCCGTGTCTTGGCATGGCTCGGTATCTTTTTCTGCACGGTCACAATTGGTGAGCAAAACCCCATGCTGCTCGCCGGGTCTTTCCTCGGACTCTATTTCTTATCGTCCTCCGCCATGGGCGTTTCCACGCTCCCTTACATGGACATCGTCTCCAAAGCCATAGAGCCGCAGCGACGCGCCCGTTTCTTTAGTCTACGGCAACTCTACGGCGGTTTTTTCGCCATCTGGGTCGGGTTTCTTGTGCGCGCAGTACTTGGGGACGAATCCGACTTTACGGGCATGCTCGGTGGTATCACACAAGCTTTCAAAACGTTCACCATGTACTTTATCGGCTCTATCTGTAATATAGAGACCGATCTCGGTTTCCCCTATAACTACGCCTTTCTTTTTATCTGCTCGGTGACTGCCGCCTTCCTCTCATTTGTCAGTTTCTTAGGCGTACGCGAACCGATTCATCCAGTTCAAGCAACACGGCAACCCATCTCCGAACATTTAAAGCAGGGACCGCACTTCCTCCGAACAGACACGAATTACCGACGTTTTATTTTTTTTCGCGTCTTCGGGCATTTCTCTGGAATGGCATCTCCGTTTTATATCCCTTACGCACTGAACGAACTCGGACTTTCTGAGGCAACGATAGGCTTTTTTATCGTCTGTTCCGCATTGAGCGGTGTAATTTCAAACACAATATGGGGATATGTCGGTGAGAAGTATGGGGTACGATGGCTCCTGATTATCACCGCAGGGTTGATGGGCATTCCTCCCGCAATCGCGTTTTTTTCGGGTGTATTGCCAACATTGTTACAAATGCCAGCTTTTTTACTGATTTTCATAGTCGGCGGCATCTTAGGAAACGGTATGATGGTGGGTTTTATGGCATACATGCTCAATATCGCACCCCCACGAAACCGTCCGACTTACATCGGCTTTATGAACACATTGCTCATGCCTGTGAGCTTCGCCCCGGTGTTAGGTGGAATTCTCGCGCCGCATATCGGCTATCGGTGGTTGTTCGCCATCTCAATCGGTATCTCTATCGCCGGCTTCCGCATCGCTACCGGTTTGCAAGAGATTATGCATGATAATGAGGTAGAAGCGGAAACCGAAGGCTAAGTGTCTCTATTGTGCAGTGTAGCGTTATTCAACTTTCCGTTAAAAACGATCCCCCAGTCGTGAAAAACCTCTGTAGGAGCGATCTCCAGATCGCGACTTCTTCCTTGACATTTAAGACTACCTTCGATATAATATGAACGTTCATAGCAACGCTTTTATCGCGCCTCAAGTGCTGGTTTATATGCTCCGCGTAATCTTAATCTTCACGTTAACTCTGCATACGAATCAAAGAAAACACAAATAAACGGAGTTTTCAGCAATGGCTTATAGTAACTTCACCTTAGAAACCGTGCAAAAAACGTTCCAACTTGAAAAAATTGAATCTACGGACATCTTTTCTCATATTGAGCCGGTGGAGCCAAGCGAAGATCTCACGAAGGAGCTAGCAAAAAAAGTACCGTGCAGCGAAATCCTCGGCATCCTCTCAAGCATGATTGACCAAAAGGCATAGGAACAAAAAATGCAAATGGGCCCCGGTCTCCTAACCGCATCTACTGTATAATGCGTTGGCAAGTATTCTATCAAGACACCTATTATTCCAGAGGAGCCTGACCGAATGAAACTCCCCTCATTTCCCACCCTTTTAGTACTACTTATCCTTTCAACGCTATACCTACCGTGCAGCTTCGCCCAAGATTACACACAATGGGGTTTACCCGAAGGTGCCAAAGCCCGCATCGGTAAAGGCAGGAGCAGCGATATGCAGTACTCTCCTGATGGCACTATATTGGCAGTCGCCAGTTCTGTCGGTATTTGGCTCTACGACGCGGAAACGTATCAGGAACTTGCCTTACTCAAGCAAGACACGGAGGAGGTCCGGAATATCTCCTTCAGTCCGGACGGTGCGACACTCGTAAGTACGGAGACATTCGGAAGCATCGTCTTGTGGGATGTTGCCACAAGAAAAGTAAAAAAAGTAATAACAGACAGTTCGCGCTCTTCCGCTGTTTTGTTTAGTCCAGACGGGAAAATGCTCGGAACTACAGATTTCAAAACAGTCCATTTATGGGATGCGCGAACAGGCGAGCCCAAACACACCCTCACGGGGCATACACTTAGGGTCTCAAGCCTTTCGTTCAGTCCAGATGGTCGTACGCTCGCAACTGGGAGTGACGATAAAACTATCCGCCTCTGGGATGTGACCACAGGAGCAGAGAAAAAAACGCTTATGGGCCATACGAACTCTGTCAGTAATATCGCTTTCGGTCCAGATGGCCGGACGCTTATGAGTGTAGGCACCGACAAAACAGTCCATTTGTGGGATCTCACCACTGGAAAAATAAAAAAAATCCTTGCCGATGGAGGTATGATAAGACGTGGTGGAACACTCCAGAACTGGTCATTCAGCACGGGCGGTGGGACGTTTGTGACTGTCAGTCACAACAAAACAATCTATTTGTGGGATACTGCTACAGGTAGCATCAAGCGAACCCTTACGAATGCGTTCGAGATGAACGAGCAAGTCGGTGGAAAGGTCGTAAATGTTTCATTGAGTTCGGATGAAAAGACCCTCGTGATTTGGAGATCCGGAGAGCTAATTCGGCTGTGGAATGCGGATACAGGAAAATACAAATCTCTCACGAAGAAAGATGTAGGTTATGTTAGAAGAGTTGCCATCAATCCTGATGGAAGTACACTCGCGACCGAAAATTGGGCCGGATCCCTCCGCTTCTGGGACATATCCACCGGGAAGCACAAAAAGACAGTCGCGAATCAATACTTTCCAATTAATCATCACTATGTCATTCAGGCTGGACAGGATACCACAACAGGTATCGCACTCAGTCACAATGGCGATAAACTGGCAGCTGGAGCCCGGGATGGCACTACCTATCTGTGGGATGCAATTAGCAGACAACAGCAGCCACTCATAGAAAACGTCTATGAGTCCGAAGATGTTTGGTTCCTTAAGGTTTTGTTCAGTCCTGATGGGAAAACGCTTGCCAGTTGGAGTTTCCCCAGATATAGTACGATGCACCTTTGGGATGTTGCCACAGGAATGCACAAAAGGACCTTTACTGGACATACATCTACTCTCACCAGCGTTTCGTTCAGTCCCGATGGAGGAACGCTTGCAACGGGGAGTCAGGATAAAACCGTCCGCTTGTGGGATGTCGCCACAGCAATACACAAGGAAACCCTCAAGACGCATACAGCGGAGGTTAGAGCGGTTTCCTTCAGCCCCGATGGGAAGACACTCGTAAGTGGCGGAATGGACAAAATTATTCGCTTGTGGAACCCGGAAACAGGAAAAGCTAAGCAAACCTTTGTAGGGCATACATCTGGGATTTCAAGGATCGTATTTAGTCCTGATGGACAAACGCTCGCAAGTGGCGGAATGGAAGGGATCATCCATCTGTGGGATGTAGAGGACGAGATACAAAAGCGAACTTTTGTCGGCCACGCCGACGATATTTTGAGCCTGTCCTTCAGTGCTGATGGTCTTAACCTCGCGAGTACGAGCACAGATGGCACCGTCCGCTTATGGGATACAAGCACAGGCGAGGAAAAGAAAACCCTTGCAGCCTATGAAGACACTGGCTGGCGGACATCGTTCTATACGGATGGATGGGCACTGGCAAGTAGATTTGAAGATGGGCGCGTTCACACTTACGGGCCCTCCAGAAAAAACGTTGAACTATGGGATTTAGCAACCGGGCAACGCCTGAAAATCCTCAAGGGGCATACGCAGAGAGTGGTTAGCGTTTTGTTCAGTACAGACGGGCAGACGCTTGCAAGCGCGGACGATGATGGTATAGTGCTGCTATGGGACTTGACTGCCATACTCAACATGGCAAGTGAAGCACAATAGTATGAAGAAAGTACTACTTTTTATCTTTTTCGCCCTCGGTATCCTTTGGGTGTTTGCTATGGCGAGCATCCTTTCGAGACGTACTCTGCCAGAAAACTCGCAATGGCAGCTGCCAGTAGGCGAAAACGGGATATTACGTACAAACGGAATCAATGATGTCCAATATTCGCCAGATGGCACCCATTTAGCGGTTGCCAGTGCTATCGGTATATGGCTCTATAATCTGAACAGTGACGAAACACCTGTACGGCTCACAACAGATAGGGTTAATGTCTATAACGTGTCGTTCAGTCCGGATGGGAAAATGCTCGCAGGTGGACACGGAGAGGAACTTGCTCAAATTTGGGATGTTAATACCCGCATGTGTAAGAAAATTTTCATAGCAAATCATGGGATGTTCCTTCGCGTTCTGTTCAGTCCCGATGGAAAAACACTTGCAAGTTCAGGGATCCATGAAATCAACCTGTGGGATGTTGCCACAAGTACGCACAAGGAAATATCCAAGGCATATGTACATTTTGCGAATAGGATGTTTATTAATGGCGATAGGGGCACACTCGCAAGTGTAGACAGCGGCGATACCATCTGGTTGTTGGATATTGTAACAAGGGAACAAAAGAGAGCCCTCAAAGGACATCGAAAAAATGTCAAGAGCGTCGCCTTCAGTCCTGACGGTCAAACACTGGCAAGTGGAAGTTGGGACAAGACCGTCCGCCTCTGGGATGTCGCAACAGGAGAACATAAACAGACCCTCAAAGGACATCGAAAAAGTATCAATAACATAGCCTTCAGTGCTGATGGACGTATGCTTGCCACCGCGAGCAGAGATGAAACCGTCCGCGTGTGGGATGCTACCACGGGGTCACATAAGAAAACGCTTAAAGGACATACCGCTGCCGTCAACGGTGCCTCATTCAGTCCTGATGGACAGACAATCGTAACTTGGGGTAACGACCGTACGATCCGATTATGGGATGTTGACACCGGCGAGTTCAAAAAAACACTCCAATTCGCCAAATCGTCCGAATTGTAGCAAACCCCACAAAAAAGTAGGAAAATTCCCTCCCAAAAAATGCGTTTTCGTGAAGTTCGGATAGAACGAGGGAATCGAATTTTTACGCTTTTTGTGGACTATATGCTATAATAATTATCAGAAATATTGTCCTCAAGTCGATGATTGACAATTAGTGGAGGGATTCCGGTGAAAAAGTCCGCCGTTGCTTTAATGCTAACAGCGTTGCTTTTCTCGTGTAGTATCGCACAGAAACGTAAAGAATCGCCAGAACAGACACGGCGTGCCAGCGGTACTCCCGTTGCTGATGCAGCAAGTGATCACCTCCAACGACCAACGGCTGTCGGACATCCCGCATTCATGAGTCCGCACGCCTCCCCGATTGCAGTGAATAGGAACCATGTCTTCGTTGTAAACACGCCAGCGGATACGGTAGATGTTATTCACACCAAGACTCACACTATCATCAGGCGTATCAACGTTGGGATTGATCCCGTCGGTATCGGCGTACGACCCGATGGAAAAGAGGTCTGGATCGCAAATCACATTTCGGATTCGGTAAGCGTCATTGATACGGATCCCGCGAGTCCGACGTGGCTTCAGGTAATCGCTACGGTGCAGGATTTCGACCCTAAGACGCGAGCAACCCGTTTTGATGAACCCATTGGCATCGCTTTCGCAAATAATGATAAAGCCTACATCGCGCTATCCTCGGAAAACCAGATCGCTGTCGTCAATGTGGCAACACGCGAAGTAAGAAAGAAACTTACCATTACAGCACAAGACCCAAGAGCCATCACCGTTCGCGGAGATCGCCTCTACGTCGTTCCCTTCGAGTCTAATAACCAGACACAACTTTCCGGCGGCACAGGCCCAATTGATGGCAAACTGACGACTTTTGATGCACAAAAACATGTTATTGACAACAATAACGTTTTGTCAATAGGGGCAGTTTTAGACATCGTTAAACACCCAAAAGTGCCGGACCGAGATCTGTACGTTTTCGATACTAAGACAGATGAACTTACTGAGGTTGTTAGCACACTCGGTACATTGCTTTACGGTATCACCGTTGATTCCCAAGGACGTGTCTTCATCGCTCAGACGGATGCCCGTAATGATGCCAACGGTCTCGCAGGCACGCAAAACCATGGGCTGGCAGAATTAGAGAATCGAGCGTTTTTGAACCAAATTACGAGCGTCAGTTTCGACGGTGATTCCGCTGAAGAACCGAGATTTATTGATCTTGAGCCATTGCCGCCGCAGCACCCAGCACCGGGTGAGGCTTTAGCAACACCTTTTGCAATTCAAGTGAGCGACAACGACGCTACTTTAGTTGTATCTGCTGCAGGTTCAGACAAACTCTTTACCGTTGATGCAGCAAGTGGTGCTATTCTCGGTCGTGTAGAAGTTGATGCTGTGCCACGAGGTATCGCGCTTGCGTCTGACGCTGATGGCAATCCCACACGTGCTTGGGTTTTCAATGCAGTTGCTAACACAGTATCTCTCGTCAATTTGTCTGACCTTACCCATCCAGAAGTCATTACGAGCATCCCATTGCAAGATCCGACGCATCCAGCCGTTAAACGCGGACGCATGGCATTTAATGATGCCGATGCATCGACAACAGGCACTTTTTCGTGTGCAAGTTGCCATCCAGATGGTCACACCGATCAGTTACTCTGGGTGCTGGCAACACCGGTTGTAACAGGCGCGACACAGATTATGCCGCGCTCAACAATGCCGGTCCGCGGTTTACGAGATACCGAACCCTTCCACTGGGACGGTATCCCCGGTGACCCCTACGGCGGCAATAACAGTGCCAATGTTCATGGAGAAGTCCCACCTAACAGTAAATTGGGTGAGCCAGAAAGTGCGGCTCGGCATCTGGTGGACGGTAGTCTTGCCACGACAATGCGTTTGGTCGGGGATCCAACCGTAAACGATGAAGGGAAAGGTGGCACATTGACAGTGGCTGAACGCAATGATTTAGCGAAATTCCTGTTGAGCGTTCTCTATCCACCCGCCCAGAGACGTGCTTATACGAATGTCTTGTCAAGCGAAGCGGAAAAAGGGTTCAAGTTGTTTCATATCGACGGCGACCTACAAGGGAAACCCGAACCCAATGTCTGTGGCGACTGCCATCGTATGCCGTTTTGGGTGAGTACCAATACGCCGGGGACGGGGATGGAAACACCGACGTGGCGAGGGGCTTATGATCGCTGGTTGATTCTGCCACAAGGACGACTGAACCTCATTGATTTCGACTTCTATCGCGCTATCGCTGAGGTTGGGATACCTGAACGGAATATGTGGCAATTCTCGTGGGCAGGCAGGAAACGATTCGATCCCGTATGGAATATGGTATTGGAAGGCAGTACGGGGTTCTCTGGAGGTTTTGCCCGGCAAGTTACACTTAACCCCTCATCCGTCAGGGATTCACTCACTGACGATTTGCTAAATGCATTGGAACAGGCCGCGAGTGATGGCGGTATTGTGCTTCAAGGTGAAGGCGTGTTCATCAACAGCGAGAAAGTTGCCCCTGTCACGTTTGAGTTCAAGGAACGTAATTATGTCAGAACAGACGGTAACCGAAATATAACAGAACGGGATCCGTCTACGACTACTTTCACGCGGAAACAGTTGACCTCGCTCGCCGCTGACGGACGCTTCATCGGGACTTTTACGGGACGACATGGGCCGAAGGCGGGTATCGACAACCCGCAGCCGGGGATTTGGACCCTGGGACCGATTGCGGCACAGCGCGGACACCAAGAATTTCCAGTTATACATGCTGGCAACACCACCATGATAGTCAGTGGTAGACATATTCAGGAAGGCGCGCACGTTATCGTTGATGGGAAGCGAGTACCCGGTACCGTTACTTCTCAACAAGGGAAGTTTTTTGATATGGATGTCATTATCAAACTGGAGACATTGTCACCCGTAGGCATGCACTTCCTCCAGATTCAAAATCCGGACGGGATGTTCAGTAATGACTTCATTTTCCACGTCACTGCAGAAAAAATGGCTGTGAATTGAATCTATGATAAAGGAGACATAACAAATGAAGATCATAATGGCGAATTTAATGCTTGTGAGTTTAATTGTTCTGAGTCTAATGTTTGCCAGTGTCAGCACTGCCGAATTGGATTCAAAAACCGCTGCCGGGATATGGCTCTTTGACGAGGGCAAAGGGGACACTGCCGCGGATGCCTCCGAAAATGGGAACGATGGGGAAATTGTGAACAATCCGAAATGGATAAAGAACGGTAAATTCGGAACCGCGCTTGAGTTTAATGGGAATGAGAGTAAAGGACATGTCCTTGTCGGAAATTTGGGGCTGTCTGGGGCAGTTACATTGGTCTTGTGGGCGAAACCGAGTGATGTCGCCGATGATGATCGGTTAATATCGAATCTCAGTGGACCAACAAATCCGGCCTTCGCAATTCGGTTTCAAAGTGGCGCGGTTGACATTTGGGGCAGGGCGTGGAAACCCGTCATCCCAAAATTTGATGAGGATAAATGGGGACACTACGCCTTTGTATTAGATGGTGAGGGAAACGCAACAGGCTATTACAATGGCAAAGAAGGTGACACAGTTACCGATACCTACATTTTTACGGATATCGGTATCGGGGCGACTTTTTTGCATCAATGGGGACAATATTATTCCGGTGTCTTTGATGAAGTCGCGTTTTTCAGTGTCGCCCTGACTGAAGCTGATATTCAAACCCTCATGACCAGAGGACTCAAATCCGCATTGGCGGTTTACCCGGCAGGTAAATTAACCACTACATGGGGCAATATAAAAATCAGCCTATAAGGATTAGACTCAGTGCAAAACAACTTTCATCAGAACTTCTCATCGCAGATTAATTCCGGTTTACTTAAGACAATTCTCGTTGTCATGGCAATAATGGTAAGTCTTTCAGCTTCCCATGCGGAAAACCGTGTGGTCGGACATTGGGAGGGACAGATTGACATTCCCGGTCAACCTATTACCGTGAAGGTAGATCTCACCACTAACGACAGCGACTGGAGTGGGACTATTGACATTCCGACCCAAGGTGCGAAGGGCTTGCCACTGTCTGATATCCACGTCGAGGAAAACGACGAGGGGGTGCAGGTCAAGTTCTCTATTCGCGGCATCCCGGGGAATCCGACCTTTGAGGGTCAACTACAAGACAGTGCCATCAGCGGCACATTCACCCAAGGGGGTGCCACATTTGGATTCCAACTCTCTCGTGAGAGCGTCAAGGGCCCCGAAAGACCCCAAGAACCGAAACCACCGTTCCCCTATAAGATTGAAGAGGTCGCCTTTCAGAACGGTGCTGTCAACCTCGCGGGTACTTTGACGTTACCACAAGGTGACGGTCCCTTTCCAGCAGTGCTGCTCATCTCCGGTAGCGGTCTACAGGATCGAGACGAGACGTTGGTCGGGCACAAACCGTTTTGGGTGCTTGCCGACCATCTGAGTCGTGCTGGTATTGCTGTCCTCCGTGTAGATGATCCCGGTATCGGTCAGTCAACGCCGCATCCGAAACCACCAACGACGGCGGACTTCGCAACGGACGTAGAAGCAGGCGTAGCGTTCCTCAAGCAAGATGACAGAATGGGGCGTATCGGATTGATTGGTCATAGCGAAGGCGGTCTCATCGCAGCCATCGTCGCCAGTCGCAGCAACGATGTCGGTTTCGTCGTGCTGATGGCAGGTCCTGGTGTACCCGGTGCTGAGTTGTTGCGTAAACAGAACGAACGCATTTTTGATGCAGCCGGAATCGCGGGTGAGCGTAAACAGAATTTACTGACACTTCTTGATCAATTATTTACGATCTTGACTGTAGAAGATATGGCGGAAGACGAGCGGCGACAAGGAGTCGAGAGGATTGTCCGTAAGCAGCTCGAAATTAACGGTGTTCCGCCTGCAAAACAGAACGAAGCACAGGTCCGGGCACTCGCGAAACAGTCACTTACGCCTTGGATGCGCTACTTCCTTACTTTTGATCCGCGGCCTGCCCTCGAGAAAATCCGAGTTCCTGTCCTCGCACTCAACGGTGAACTGGATGTACAAGTTGATGCCGAACAAAACCTCACCGCCATCGCTGCGGCACTTGAAAAAGGTAGAAATCAGGATGTTACTGTACATCGCCTGCCGGAACACAACCACCTCTTTCAACGCGCGCGCACAGGGCTGATGAACGAGTACGGTGCTATTGAAGAGACGCTTTCACCAATGGTATTAGACTTAATTCAAGACTGGATCTTGTCGGTGACGCAGTGAAAAGAGGACAGTATTATACATCTTCAAGTCCCCTGGAATACATTGGAGGACACGCATGGAATATCAAGTATTCATTACTGTTTTTGTAGTCGTTGCACTGGTATTGGTAAATGAACTCAGTAGCGTGATGGCAAGTGAACCTGAAGGGTTGATTGGTCATTGGAATTTTGACGACGGAACAGGCACCGACCTCTCTGGGAATGGTAACCACGCCCTGCTTGGTGGAACAAAGATTTATTCACTCGGTGAAGGACATGCTTGTATCGAAACGATGTCTAAGGCAGAACCGATGCGGATTCCAGTGCCTGAGAATTCTCCGCTTGCGATGTCGCGTGGGACAATCTGTTTCTGGCTAAATACGATATCAGATAGGGCCAATATTCTCAGGTATAACAACGATGCTGTCGAACTTAACACCTATCGTGGCTGTTTTCAGGTACGTTTCCGAGGGGAGAAGGATTTTGAGTACTGGGAAGGGATCCTTGACTACGACTGGCCCAAGTACGACATGCGCGAATGGGCGTTTTATCCACATGTGAAAGCCTCCATCGGCGATTCCGAATGGCATCTGTTCGCCGTCGCCTATGACGACAAAGCCAAGCAAATCGTGGGATGGCGTGATGGAGAGCAGATCGCAACAATCGATTTATCAACGGTGGACATGGAACCGCTGCGCCGAGAGGGTTTAACCGAAATTCACACCGATGAACGCTTTGTCGGCTATCTCGACGATCTCCGCATCTACAATAAGCCCCTGACCGATGCTGAAATCAGCCAGATTTACAACGAGACCAAAGCCATCTATGCAGGAAGACGGGATACGAATCCTACCGATAAAAAGCAGAACACTTACAAGTACCAAGAGGTAGACAGGACACTCTACAAGGCGTGGCTACAGTTCAATCCACCCGCCATCGAACAGCCGAATCAGGATTTGCTTAGAAATATTGTTGCTGAAAGCGAGAACTCAACTGTCCAGACGGCTGCTTCTGAATTGGCACAGGCAGCGGAATCCATGTTCGGTTTCAAGCCTTCTGTTTCGGAGACCGCCACTGTCGCTGGACCAAAGGTTATTCTCGGAACAGCCGAAACTTCCAGGTGGATCCGCGATCGTGCTGAAGACCTACAACTGGATCGAATTGAAGATGATGGGTTCGTTATCAAGGCGACGGAAGGAGCGGTTGTTGTCGCGGGCGGAATACCCGCAGGCGTTGTTTTTGGTGTATTCGATCTGATTCGCCGCATTCAAATCGGGCAGGATCCGCTTGAACTTGATGTGTTAGAGAACCCACAAGTGCCTATCCGTATGGTCGCACACTGGTCCTACTTCCGTGGACTTTTCGGCGATAGATGGCGAGGGGGCGGCAGAGACAACTCAATTTTCAGTTGGGAGGAGTTACGCACCGGTGATACCAAACGCATCCGCGATTGGGTGCGCATGCTGGCATCATGCGGGTGGAACGCACTCTGTCCAAGCGAGATTAACTGGCATTACCGGAACAACTTTCTCGAACATCTTGACGAGGTCGAGAAACTTGGCGACATCTGCCGAGACTACGGCATCAAACTCTATTGGAGTCCGAATTATCTCCTCGCACTCGACCCAAAAACCGCAGATGCACTTTACGAACGCGTCCCTGATTTCGGCGGATACCAGATGAAACTCGGTTCGGAGAAACAGAACGGCGATCCGCGTCCGCCGATGGTGAACCGCATTGCCGACACACTGAAACCTTATGGTGGAATGGTGCTTGTGCGCGGCTTCGTTTATGGGAATCTTCGCTATACACCGGAACCTTATCGAAACCTGATTCCCTACGATCTGTTCGCACACGAAGACGGCAACTTCCGAGACAATGTCATTATAGCACCGAAAGGCAGCCCTCTGGATTGGGATTTGTGGGCACCGATTCCTGCCCTTGATGGCGCGATGCAAAAAAACCTATCCGGCAGTGAACTCGTTATCGACAAAAGCTGGCCAGTCTCTTGGGTTAAAAAGTGGAAATGGTGGTTTGAACAGGATACTTATCGCAACGGACCGGGAAGCCTGAACAAATTCAGTGTCGATTGTATCATGGGCGTGTCTATGATCTCACCTGCACCCGCATGGACAAAATCTCCATTGAACGCCGTGAACTATTACGGGTTGGGGCGACTCTCTTGGAATCCAGACTTAACAGTGGATGAAATCTACACAGAATGGATTCAACAGACATTCAGCGATGATCCAGAGGTCCTTAGAACGATCAAGACCATTCTGATGATGCTTGAGGAAGTAACGCGTAAGACCTATAACTATCGTGGTTACCGCGGTATATGGCTTGATTCCTCCGACCCCGGTATGGCACAAGTCAAGACCCCTTATATAGTCAATAAGGAAGGTGTCGGCACTATAACACCCGCACTGCGTGAGCGTGTGTTAGCGCAGTACGCACCAGGGCTACGCGAGATATATGGAGATCCGTTGCGCGGGGAAGCACACCTCACTGCCTTCCATTTCACAGCACACGACCAACGTCTCTCTATCGGCAGAACCCTCATACAGGACATCTACGCTAACATGGAAGAAGGGGTTGAAATGGCTGTGCAAGCGGCAGAACTCTGGAAAACGCTTGAAGGCAGGGTTGATTCACACAGATACGAATACACCCTAAAAACCCTTGTAGATTACGCCGCGTCCGTACGCAGCATGACCCTTAAGAAATGGGTAACCAACTTTGAAGCGCATACCGATCGAAAACGTCTGGACACACTCGGAGAACTGACGCAGGAAGCACTCGCGAAAGTCGGCACATATAACGTGCGGCATTTCGGTGCTGTTGCCGATGGCGAATCCAACGATGCAGACGCGATCAACCAAGCCATCGCCACCTGTAACGCTACTGGTGGTGGCACCGTCTTCGTGCCATCTGGGGTTTATGCCACCAGCTCTATCCATCTGAAAAGCAACGTTACCCTTGCTATTGACGCAGGGGCGACACTCACAGCTTTGCCTGATGCAGATGCCGCGTTGCTTGTCGGAGAAAACCTTGAAAACGTGAACATTTACGGGCCCGGCACCCTCGACGGAACAGGTAACAACGGTATTACACTGCAACGCTGCCAAAATGTTGAAATCCGAAACTTGAACGTCTATAACGGAGACAGTTCTGCTATTCTCGCGATGGATTGTGAAGGGATGCTGGTCGATAATGTCAACATCCGAACCGATGGCGATGGTCTCAACCTCTCCGAATCCCAAAATGTGACAGTTAGCGACTGTCGCATTGACGCAGTGCAACGCGTGTACGGAAGACCTATCGGTGGTGGCGAGGCAATAAAAGCACGCTCATCCGAAAACATCACCGTTCAAAATTGCTTCCTCGTCAACAGTGGGGATGCACTTGAGTCGGACACGGCGACAACGCGCAGTTCCCGCACTATCCATTTTGAGAACGTTGGTACTCACCATATTCCACCTGTTGGTAGAGGCACCGGCGAAGAATGAACCATTTAAAACACACATCCGCGTGTGGCATTTGATACATCCGAACAGAACACATCGGTAATCCCAATTTTCCCCAGGCCCAAAATGTCGACTGCCCGAAAACCTATAGGACAGTGAGGGCCGCATGCCTACCAATGTAGATCCACTCACCCACGAATTCATAGAAAAAGCAAATAATACCATGTCTAAAAGTTTATACTGCATTAACCGCACCTTTCACCCAAACCCCGGTAGGTGCGGTTTCCTAACCGAACCATAAGTGTCAATTTAAGAAAAAATAACCGCTTG
>VYCT01000212.1 GCA_009843785.1 Candidatus Poribacteria bacterium
ACACTAAAAACCTTTCACCACAAACCTTCAGAAAAAAATGGGGGTAAGTGACGACATACACAAGGTTATCAGGCAGCTGTCGCGACGCATATCGACCGAGACCTGGTCCCGCGATCAAGAAAAGCAGATGCGGATTGAGTTCCGCCAATTTTAAATAGACAGATGCGCCTTTCTCCGATTGCACGCGTGAGAGATAGCCAACGGTTGGCATCGTCTCAATACGCGCATCTCCGACCGCTTCAGCAACTTCCCGCTTCGCCGCTGTCTTGTCGAGCGGACGGAACAACTTTGAATCGACACCGTTTGGTAACGTATTAAAGAAACTCGGATCCCAGACATAGTCCGCGTAAAACTCGCGAACGTAATCCGATGGTGCCGTAAAACCGTCACAATCCCGCATCGCCGCGTAATGTCGTAAAAGGGAGTTGATAGCACCGCCACCATGTCCGCGCGGCGCGTGACACTGAACCAGAATCGGAGGGAGTTCGTTCTCCGTGTAAAGTGGGAAAAGCCACCTCTCATGCTCCTGATGTAGCGTGAGAATACCGAAGTATGTTTCACTAATTCTTCGACTCAGGCGATTGAAGTCGCGCACATTCATATTGACCTCATACATACACTCGGCTAACCTCCGGTTCTGATTACCAGCAAAATAGAGATCCGCGTCGTTGATGAGATGATGAAACATGTGAGAAAGTGCCATATTCGTGCCAGCAGATAACGTCTCAATATCAAAAAATGAATCTACAGCGATCCCCGGAATAGCGACAAGTAACTTGCGCTGTTGCTGCTCTGTGACGAAATTCGTCCTGAGACCTTCGCCGTGATTGAAGAGCAGTCCTTGCGCTTCAAGTGCTGCGAACCTCTCAAACGCCTCAAGGATGTCCTCATCCGTATAAGAATTTCCGAGTGTCCGCTGGATTTCTTGATCGTTCTGTGTCTCCACAAATTTTAACATCTCTGCCATCACAACTGACAACTCAACAATGCGTGCTTTCTCGAGGTCCGCTGCATAAAGTACTTCATCTTCTTCAAAGATATGTAAGGAATGTAAGGTTTTTGGAAAAAAATCTTTCACTGTTATTCTCCAGGCTTTCATCTTGTTAAAAGTTGATAAAATTCTCTGTGTGCTAACTTTTCACCCTGCACAATCTAAAGACACACTTATTGGCGAAAAAGGTGCATTTTGAGAAAAAAATCTTAAATCTGCGTGCTAACTTTTTACCCTGCATAATCTAAAGACACACTTATTGGCAAAAAAGGTGCATTTTGAGAAAAAAATCTTAAAAGTGTAAACTGTCTAATAAGGGATTTACAACTTTTTTCCTCCGTAACCCATAGATAGAACAGGGAACCGTTGGTTTCCTATCTTACAAAGAGAACAGGCTAACAGCCTATTCTACAAAAAGAACAGAAAACTAACGGTCTCCTATTCTACAGGAAATTGTTCAAAATATAGTAAGGGATTAGGCGAAAAAAAACTCAGAAAACAAATGCGTTTTATGCTACAATTATTACTAAAGTTTGGACAATTTGCATGCGACGGTTTGAAGAAAAAATACGGTCTTGACAAAAAAAGGAGAATTTTGATGGTAGAGGACAACGTTCAGCTGATTCGTAGAATTTTAGCCGGCGATGACGAGGCCTTCAGTATATTAATGCGGAGACACCAAAACGGTGTTCATGCCCTGATATGGCGGAAAATTGAGGATTTTCACATTGCAGAGGAAATCACCCAAGACACCTTTATCCAAGTCTACAAAAAACTTGGGACATTAGAGGATCCAAACCGATTTGAAGGATGGCTTTATGTTATTGCGAATCGACGCTGCATTAACTGGATAAGGCGGAATAAAGCTAAAACGGACAAGTTGAATATACAATCCTTAGAAGCTACACGTCCAGAAGTGGTTGAACAAGCCTTCTACACACATCATATATCGCATCAGCGTGAAGTTGAAAACACTCAGCATCGACAAAATCTTGCCAAAAGGCTTCTACAGCAGCTACCGGAAAGTGAACGTACCGTTGTGACGCTTTACTATCTCGGTGACATGAAAGCAAAGGAGATCAGCAAATTCTTAGGTGTGTCGGTGAATACAATTAAGAGCCGACTGCGCCGCGCTCGCAAGCGTTTACAAGACGAAGGCGAAACATTGATCCGCGAAACGCTTAAGGGTGTGCAATTATCTGACAATCTCATTGAGAACGTTATGCGACACATTGCCGACCTGAACCCGACACCAACACCCCCTACTAAAAAACCTTTACTCCCTTGGGCAGCTTTCGGTGCAGCAGTGGTATTAGTGATCCTTCTCGGCATGGGCAGCCAATACTTGCTCCGGTTTCAGCAGCCATACAGTTTTGACGCACAATCTGAACCTACCGTTGAACTTGTTGATGAACCTATCCTTATTGAGATTGTCGCAAGACCTGATGCGCGAAATCAGATCGGCAGAACAATCATTCCCGGTAAAAATAGTGGTGCTGGCATGCAGATATCGCAGACCAACCTCACAACAAACGCGTGGGACGATGCCGCCAAGTTTTCCACTTCACAGTGGACACAATCAACCGGACCGAAAGGCGGCGTTGTCTATGACATTTTTAAAGCTGCCGATGGGACGATCTACACTGCCACAAAAACGGGTCTCTATAGGTTGACCCCCCACGCAACATGGGTGCTTATTAATACTGACATACCCACTGGACAGCACCGAGTGCCTATCACAGAACACCAAGGCACCCTCTATACCGTTTCTGCTGATGAGGTACTCGCTTCAGAAGATAGTGGTGAAACTTGGAAAACCCTTGGACAGCGTCCTGAAGGTGTCACGAGTGGACTCATCGTCACCGAGGCAAGTGAGAAACACAATCTACAAGCAAACATAGTGCTGTATCTTGCACTTCAAGAGAAGGGGATCTTTCGATCAACCGATGCCGGTCAGCAGTGGATGCTCTTAAACAACGGATTGGCTGGGAAACGGGTCTATACAGTCGCTGCAATTCAAAATACCCTATTCGCTGGCACAAACCGCGGGCTCTATCGCCTCAGTTCAAGCAACTGGCAACAGTTGCTCACCCATACATCTGGTGCCGTTTACGCTTTGACTGTCGAGGAAAACAACCTCTATGTCGGAATAGCACCCGATATTGTTTTGCCAGAAACCGGTAAATCAAATCCATCAGTACCTAACCGTAAATACGCACCAAAAAAGATCTTCCACTCCGCAGATTTTGGAGCGTCATGGACTGAAATAACCCCTACAGATGAATCTCAAATCATAAACCTTGATTCTGCCATACAGGTTGTGGCTGCCGGTAAAACACTCTTAGTCCTCGGAATAGCCGAATTTCGATCCAGCAATGGCGGGAAAACTTGGACACCTCTCAGATCTAATATCAGTTCACATATGGTACCCAGATTTCCAGCAATTGCTACCGATGAAAGGACATTTTACAAAGCCGATGCATTCGGGATCAGCCGCACAACTGATGCTGGTGCGTCCTGGCATCCGTTTGTAAATGGGATGACAGGTCCGCGCGCACACGACTTGATTGCCCTAAATAATGGGTTCTACATGCATATCGGAGGAGACCTTGTCCAATCAACGGATGGGGGTGAGACTTGGGAAAGTGCTCGCTTCAATACGCACGGGCCCACACCCCAATTAGATACCGATTTTTATGCGAACCTAAAGTTAACGATTGTTGATAATCGCCTCTATGTCATTTCGATTCGGGAGAACAAACCGAGTATTTTCCGTACATCTGTTGCGGGCGATAAACTCATTCCCATTCACGGTGTCCCCGATTTTGAAGCTGAAGCACCGCCAGACAATAACAGCACCTCGGCACATCTGTTGCATCTACTGAGAAAAAAAGATACAAAAATCGAAGCCTTCGCTGTTGGTGGTGGGATATTTTACGCTAAATACAGGCAGCGGCTTTTCAAATGGAGACCCGGCAATCCCGAATGGACAGACACGGGATTAGTCGGTATCTACCCTGAATCCGCATTGGCTATTTCAGGTGAAACTGTCTACGTCGGTAAGCCGAATGGCAAATTGTTTCAATCCCTTGACAGCGGAGATAGTTGGAAAGATATTACGTCAACGCTGCCGATCTCCGTTGCGCATTTCAAGGAAATGACCTTCACAGATTCAAAGATTTGTATTGCAACGGACAAAGGTGTCTTGATTTCAGAAAATGGAGAATACTGGCGGGTCATCACCAACAAGACCTCAATGCCCACCGTTATAGACAGATTCGCTGTGGATGGCACTACAGTCTACGGTGTCGGCGATAGCGGTGCTTACCGGTTAGATGCTCACAGCAAGTGGGAACTGCTTTCTTCAGAGGTTCCCAGCGGAATTGAATCTCTTGTTATCAGCAACGATCGACTTTACGTTGGAACCCGAGATCGTGGTATGTTTCACATCTCGCTTGAAGCACAAATAGATATAGCGAATGCGTTCTAACTTTCCGATCGCGACCGTCCATAGCGATGCCTTTCGCCCTCTTTCTGCGGATTTCCCTATCTCTGTAGACACATATTCCCAAAAGGTCTTCAACCCCGTAGGGGTGATATCCATAGAAACTTCGCTATTATACAGATGCCGCCCCTATGGGGCTGAAGGTTTTGGTTGACATGCGTACTACATAGATACCGTCCCTACGGGACTCAAGAGCGATTTTGAAATATCCAAGGCTTCTGCGCAAAATCCGACGTAGTTTCAAAGAGTTCCTACCGTTTCTGGGGGCAACGACGGTTATTTTTTCTAAAATTGACACCTATGGTACGCCGCAAAACTGAACCTACCGGACCTGGAGGATCCCCAAATTGACCTCTATGGTACACTGCCAAACCGGACCTATTGGATTTGAGGAGAGAAAAAATTGACAAAAAAGCGTGATCACTTTACAATACATGAAAAAACAGAAGGTAGGATAGAGAATGAAAATTGCAATATGCAACGAGATGTTTGAAGATTGGAAAATTGAAGATGTTTTCACTTATGCTGCAGAACTCGGCTACGAGGCGGTTGAGATTGCGCCGTTCACCTTGGCAGATTCGGTTTTAGACATCAGCCAGACGGAGCGAGCGCGTATCCGTAAAGCGGCGGAAGATGCGAAGATAGAGATTGCGGGGCTGCACTGGCTGCTCGTTTCGCCGCCGGGGTTGTACGTTAATCATCCGGATGCCGAGATCCGCGAGGAGACACGCGATTATTTCTTGGCACTGGTAAACCTTTGTGCGGATTTGGGTGGCGAGGTGATGGTCATTGGTTCACCACAGCAACGGAATGTGATGGATCCGCTCAGTTTTGAGGAGGCGTGGGAGTACGCACGGGCGACTTTCTCAGAGAGTGCTGCATTGGCAGGCGAGAGAGATGTGATGCTGTGTATGGAACCGTTGTCGAGCGATCAGACGAACTTTATCACACACCCGGATAAAGCCGTTGAGATGGTGAGTGCCGTCAATCACCCGAATTTTCAGATGATCCTGGATGTATGTAGTACCGCGAAAGAGGGGATAGATATGCCGACGCAGATCCGTAAACACGCGCCACACGTCGCACATTTTCACTCCAATGACGATAACGGCTACCTACCGGGTTCTGGCAATGTCGATTACCCACCGATTATTGAGGCACTCAAAGAGATTGACTATAAGGGTTATGTCTCGACAGAGGTTTTTGATTTCAAACCGGATCCGAAGACGATCGCGAAACAGAGTATAGAATTTGTGAAATCGCTGCTGTAGGACAGGATTTACGCAAAGCGCAATAAATTGCGCTACTACGAACCTGATCACTTTTAAGAAACACACGTATTTCTAAGGTAACCTGTTTGTAGTAAGGTAATTCATTGCCTGTCTGTGTAAATCCTATAGGAGGGAGTTGATGGATAGGACTATCCATGAATGCTACGAGGCATATAGTAAACTTAGAAATGAGATGGGACGTTGGCTGAAGCAGAGTATGCTGCTGGATCCGCCGGGTCCGAACGATGGTGGCGAAGATGAAGCGAACTACGCGCTCGCGTGGTTTCCACACTATCTTATCACAGGCGATGCGACTGTCCTGCAGCATTTCGATATGCTGAAGGTAGCACTGCTCGGTTGGGTGAAACGCGATTGTCTTCACGGTTATGAACCGAAGGCAGAGGCACATCACGGACCGGAACCGTTTCTGCTTTTCCTGCCGCGTTATATCGGACTGATGCCTGAAGACACGGAAGCCATCAACTTGTTGACAGATGCTGCAGAACATATCGGTAATTGGGTGCCAGAGATTCCACCGTGGTATGATTACGATCGGGATACGTTTATTGGGTACAACATCGGTAGCCGAGACGTGACGAACGATGAAAAGAATGCGTATGAAATGGCGGAACATTTCCGATTTATCCATATTGCAATTGCGGCGTATCGTGTGACGGGTGAAGAACGCTACCTGACATGGGCGTTGCGGTATGGAAGAAAGCGTGCGGAACGGCTGATTGCGGCACCCGACCCGATGCCGTTGATCTGGACGCTTGATGGTGAGGGACTTGATGAAGCAGCGGTCAACGCGAAGAATTTACAGCGGCTTGTGGCAAGTACGCATCACATCGCAGGTGACCCACTTGCTGGTATTGAAGTGCTATTGGCTTCGGGTGCTATCTATGCGTTGGGAGACCTTTATCTGCTATCTGGAGAAGAGATATTTAAAACGGCAGCAAGACGGATTGTAGAACCACTCGTAACATCACTAAGCGATCCATTTAACGACCCGGCAGCGGCTGCGTTGAGTTACTACCGTTGGACATTCGAGGATACTGGATTTGACGAAGTGGTCCGATTGGGGTTAGCGGATTTGCCTGATGAGCCACCAGAACTATTAGCGTTGGTTTTTCCGCAAGAGAACCGTCGTCGGGAGCCGGGTGTTGGGAAACGGGCAGATATGGCATATTGGGGAGAATGGTCAGACGATGGCTCTGTGAGACCGATTCAGGAGCCGTCAACTGCTACGTTGACACTTGCGTATCAGGTAACAGGTGAGATTGTCTATGCGATGGGTGCGTTACGGAATGCTGGGACGCGTTTGGGTATGGCGAGACGTGTGTTGCGCGGTGGACGGGAACATGCGGATATGGGCGGTGCGGTCTGTTCGGTCGCAGCAGGACATGGACGGAATTGGGGACAAGGTGCGGTCACGGCGTGCTACGGTCCACTGCTTCTCGGTACGCGTGAGGTACAGAGCGAGGTCACGCAACTTTTGGAGCTGCAACAAAGCAACGGAAATAATTACCCACCGCCGACGCTTCTCTCTTTGGTACGCCCCATTTTAGGTAGCCAAGAAGGGAATGCGGAAGCAGTGTTTTATAATGGCGGTGAAGCACCGCTTACATTTTCATGGCGGTTCCGAAGCACCAGCGAAGCATCCGTGTGGCATGCGGAAACGCTTGCGGCACAAGCAACACAAAAGCGAGTATTGTAACCCCAACTCACCCTAATTTCCGAAATGCTGGGCGACGCGTACTAAGTCGAGAATATTAACGGTGCCATCGCCATTTACATCGGCTTTCGGATCCTTTTGACCGAAGCGAGAAGCGACAAAGGTGAGGTCCAAGATATTGACAACACCATCTGCATTCACGTCATAAGGATTTGTGGGTGTAACCAAGTTGAAACTGATTAGCTCAAAGATGATATCCTGACTTGTTTCAAATTTAACAGGTCCGAGATCGGGGGCAAGCCACTGGTAAGAAGTAGAACGACTGAATCCGGAGGCAGTGGCGGTTTTTGTGTCTATCCGAATTTTCAGACAGTTCTCAAACGTGCCGGTTGGTGTAACCACGTCTTCTCTCGCAACAACTTCATTAATACTGGAGACTGTAACGGTACCCACCAGATATACCTCTGTCTCTCCGAGCGTCTCCCATATTTCTCCAACTTGAAGTGTTGGTGGAAAAAAGACGGCAGGCGGTGAGAATTCCATACGCGATATACCGAATATATCACCAAGTTCTGCGACAACTTTATGGAGTTTCAGCCCTTCCTCATTGATCTCAATCAGGAAAGTGTTTGTATTAATCGAGCTTGTCCCTAACACCTCTGTTATAATTTTAAGGGTGCGAAACTGTTCGCCACTGGGCTCTTCTTCGGGTGTCTCAAGCGTGTAAGTAATACGTTCAGCACCATCTGTGCTTTGCAAGACCCAAGTATTCCCAATATCTGCGGGATAATAATTCTGGGCAGATGCTGCGTTAGCGAGTGCACAGAGTATCACCGTGAGCAATACAGTATTTATAGTCACCTGATTCTCCTTTGCGGTGTGGTAAAAAAACGCCTTGATGGCAACATCAAGGCGTTTAATGGAATCGTGTTGATATTCGTGTCTCCTACTTGAGGATAACCATCCGTCGGGTTGCAGCAAAATCTGCGGTCTGGAGGGTATAGAAATAGATACCACTTGAAACGGGCTCGCCAAGCGAGTTTTTACCATCCCAATACGCTGCAGTCGATGGTGTCATGTATGCGCCTGTCGGCTTCAGCCCCAAATCCAGCGTACGCATTAGGTGCCCCGCAACATTGTGAATATGGATTGAGACTTCAGCCGATTTGCTCAACTGATAGGGAATCCAGGTTTCAGGGTTAAAGGGATTCGGGAAGTTCTGCGCCAAAACGGTATCTTTCGGTCGCACGTCGCCGACAGTGAGTTGTAGACTGAGGAACGCGTTGCGGATGTCATCGGTTGAAACGGTGCGTTGGAAGGGCCCGGAGACGATATTCCCGCGTTCGTCGTAGAGTGCGATTTCGAGTTTATCGCCTGCTTCAACAACGCTCTTGCGGTTAAGGTCCGCCCAAACAGCAGATGAACGTTTCACATCGCTTGTGATGTTCTCCGTCGCGATGATACCGGTGCGGAGGTTTTCAGCGACGAGGATGTACCCCGTGTCCGTCTCCATGTCGCGGATGTTGCTGGTAACGACGAAGGCCCACGTGTTGTTATGGGTGGAAAGTGTAGGTGCAGCAGGTGCGTCATCAGCAGCTTCAGGTTGGTTATCCCAGGCTGTCCCGGTGAACTTTACCATCCCGGCTGTTGGCGTATTGACGATATAACCTTTGCCGCCATCAATGCTAAATCCAGTGCCCTCATCAACCGTGGTGTAAGCAATAAAACGCTGGGTTGCCACATCCAATCGAATAACAAGGGTTGCCTCTAACATTGCTGCCAATGATTTTGCGGTATACGGTTCTGCAGGCATGAGCGGGATGGATATCATGTTCAAACCCGGCTCAAGTGTGACATCAAAACCGTATTCTTTTGGCATCATCGGTTCTTCAACCATTGATTCCGCGGGTTCTTCATCCTCGGTTCCCTCTTCAGGAGTTTCCTGAGTGGTTTCGTCAGTAGTTTCCTCAGTTACTACTTCAGTGGTTTCCCCGGTTACCTCTTCGGTAGTTTCTTCAGTGGTTTCCCCAGTTACCTCTTCGGTAGTTTCTTCAGTCGGTGGCATCTCCTCAGGGGTTGGTTCAACTAAGTTGTAGCTTTGCAATTCATACGTAACATTTTGTCGAACATTCTGAAATTTGATAGGTCCTACATCAGGCGCCAACCATTGGAGAAATTCATAACGCACCACTATGGCAGCCGTATCGACATTACGTTTAATGTCCAACTTAACGCAGTTTTGAAATATTCCGGCTGGTGTTTCTACGTCCTCAATTGCGACAACTTCTATGGTGCTGGTGCTGGTTACCGGACCGACCAGATCCAGTTCTGTCTGTGTCACAACTTCCCACTGATGGCCGAGTGGCAATGCGGTTGGGAAAAAAATTGCCGGTGGCTCAAAAGTCGCTTCTGCGATGCCAAAGGCACCTTCGTCTGTGATAGTTTGATGGAGTAGAATCCCTTCGTCATTCAGCGTGACAAAATATTTGTCATGATCAGTTGGCGCGCCGGTGGGATCGCTTGTAAGACTGGTAGCGATGTTCAGGATTTTAAGTTCTTGTTCGTTGATAACCTCGGGGCCTGTAATAGAATAGGTGAGTTTCTCAGCGCCATCGGTACTCTCCAGAACCCAGGTATTTCCGACTTCAAGGGGATAATAATTTTGTGCGGTTGCTGTAAGTGCGAAACCACAGATAATGCTTAATACCAAGAATGGCTTCAGCCATGACATAAGTTTGGTAACTTTCATAATTAGAGTTCCTTTTTTAAAAGATATAAATTATCCGAGCGAAATTTCCGCTGGCATCGATGTAAGCACAAGTGGCGGATTCTGGCGCGGTAAGGCGGTATCAGAATGTTGATAGTGTCCTTCTGGCTGGATATCTTCCTGTTCGGAGGCATATAGATATCCGAACCTCATTCCGATCGCCATCACCAGAATAGCAACAATAATTACAGCTAATACGACCCGCCAGCTTACCATGTTGATTTTACCCAGATCCTGAGTGATAGTGAATAGATTTTACAATATTTACCCTTAGAAATTGTAACACTGCAATTAGTTTCAAGGTTACAAGTAATTTGCAGCAGAAACCTTTTGATGAACGCCAAGATGGCTCTGAGGCGTAACGCTTAATTGCTGAGATTCTGCGCGATGCGGACTAAATCCAAAATGTTAACGATCCCATCACCCGTCACATCGGCTTTGGCATCCCTTTCACCGAAACGCGCGGCGGCAAAGGTGAGGTCCAAGATATTGACAACACCATCAGCGTTCACGTCATGGGGGTCAGGTTCAGTTGGCAGATTGGAACTTACCAATTTGAAAAGCAGCCCGTCGCTGTTTTGATATTGGACGGGTCCCACATCCGGTGCTAACCACTGATAAGTTGTTGAATCAATATTTACGAAACCTCCGGCAGAGAATTGCAGTGCCAATTCAACCTTCGCACAGTTATGAAACGTTCCGGCAGGTGTCTCAAGGGTTTCAAATCCGACGACTTCTAAATTAGTAGTACTCTTTCCAACTATTTCCGGTACAAGGTTTAGCTTAACTTCGGCATCTGCTACTATCTGCCACTTATCGCCAAGCTCCAGATGAAGCGGAAAAAAAGTCGCAGGTGTGGGAAAATCTGCTGTCACGGTGCCGCCGATGGCAGCTTCCTCGAAAACCGTTCCGTGAAGTTTAATGGCTTCGCTGCCGACAGTCAAGAAATATTTGTCAGTGTCAACAAGTTCGCCAGTGCTGAGTTCCTCTATCTCAATCTTCAAGGTGATAACCTCGGTACCGTTAATAGTTTCGGGTCCCTCAAGGCTATAGGTGCGCCGTTCTTCAACATCTGCGTTCTCTAAAACCCAGGTATTGCCGACCTCTGCTGGATAATAATTCTGGGCTGCTGCCGTAAATGAAAAACTACAGACGAAACTTAAGACCAGAACTGCCTTAAACCAGTACAAAAACATTCTTCTTTCCATAATTCAATTCCCTTCAAACAAAATAGTGAGAAAAATAAAGAAGCCGCTTCCCAACTTAGCGTGTTGACTTTTTCCAAACTTCGTGTGATAATAAGAGTATATTACTACATTTATTGGAATTTTGCAAGAAAGAAAAAAGCATAGCACTAACTCGGCTGTGCTTGAAAAAACATCTAAAGGAGCACATAGATGCGTTTAGAAGGGCAAGTTGCGATCGTTACAGGTGGCGGTGGTGGCATTGGAAAAGCGACATGCCTCGCGTTCGCGAGCGAAGGTGCGGATATTGTCATCCCTGAAGTGAATATAGCGAACGCAGAGGCGGCTTCAGCAGAAATAACAGATCTCGGTAGACAATGCTTCGTGATTGAAACGGATGTGGCGGATGGTGACTCTGTGCGTAAGATGGTTCAGGAGACACTTGACACGTTTGGACGCATTGATATTTTGGTCAACAACGCTGGTATTTTCAGTTATACCCGTATAGACGCATGCACCGAAGCGGAATGGGATCGGATGATGGCTGTGAATTTGAAAGGTCCGTTTCTCTGTTCTCAGGCGGTGATGGAGACGATGAAGGCACAAAGGTCTGGACGGATTATCAATCTCGGTTCGTTGGCGGGACAGGTGGGTGGATTGGTTGCATCCGCGCCGTATTCCGCATCAAAAGCGGGTGTGATGTGTCTGACGAAATCTTTGGCGCGTGTGCTTGGTGAATACGGTATTACAGTTAATTCCATTGCACCGGGTGTGGCAGCAACGGAAATGGCGAAAAATCATCCGGACATGACGGATCAGATTCCGTTAGGGCGCGTCGCCGATGCTTCAGAGATTGCGAGTGCTATCCTTTTTCTCGCTTCTGAAGAGGGACGTTATGTGACGGGTGCGACGCTGGATGTCAATGGTGGTATAAGAATGGCGTGAGTGGTTATCAGTTATCAGTACGATTTTTTTCTCCGAAAAAAATCTTTCAGTTTTCAGTTAAGAGTGCCTCGCAGTGAGAGTTGTAACTGATAACTGTTAACTATTCTTCTGATAGCCGACAGCCATTAAAAGGAGAACAATATGGACTATAGTACACTTGGGCGGGCGGGTGTAAAAGTTTCACCGCTTTGTCTTGGGACGATGATGTTTGGTGGCCCAACGACTGAAAGAGATTCGATTCGGATTATCCACAAGGCATTGGACGCAGGTATTAATTTTATGGACACCGCGAATGTCTATAACGATGGTGAATCTGAACGGGTTATCGCGAAAGCAGTCCGTGAAAACCGAGAGAAATGGGTTATCGCGACAAAGGTACACGGCTCAATGGGAGAGGATGTGAATGCCGCAGGCTCACACCGATTCAATATCATGTCGGCAGTTGAAGCGAGTCTCAAACGGCTCAACACAGACCACATCGATGTCTATTATCTGCACCGTTGGGATACCACCACGCGAATTGTGGAGTCGCTCCGGGCTTTGGACGATTGCGTGAGACAAGGGAAAGTGCGTTACATCGCGTGTTCCAATTTTGAAGCGTGGCGCGTTTGTGAGGCACTCTGGACGAGCGAGAAATATGGACTGGAGGAGTTCGTATGCGTTCAACCGTTATATAACATCGTGAATAGGGATCCTGAAGTAGAGTTGCTGCCGTTTTGTGAGAAGTATGGCGTCGGGGTTGTGCCGTATAGTCCGCTGGCGCGAGGTGTGCTATCCGGTAAGTATTTGACGGGTGAAGCTCCGCCTAAGGGTTCAAGAGCGGCGCGAAAAGATAGACGGATTTTACAGACTGAACTCCGTGAAGAGAGCTATGAAGTGGCACAACAACTGAAACCGTTGGCGGATGCACACGGCAAAACGTTAACGCAATTTTCATTGGCGTGGGTGCTGGCGAATCCGACGATTACCTCTCTTATCATTGGACCGCGTACGATGGAACAACTTGAGGACAACTTGGGGTGCTTAGATTGTACGCTCACGGAAGCCGATGAGACTGCGATTGACCGACTGGTGCCACCGGGTGAGCATACAGGGAAAGGTTATAATGATCCGGCGTATCCAGTATTGGGGCGGTTTAGCGGGTAAGTTTATTGCGAAGCAATAGCACTCCTAATGAAGATTAAGAATTTAATCGGGTAATTTCTTGTGGAAGTCCGGTTCGGTTCCAAACCGAACCTACCGGCCTGGGGACCGTGGCGGTCGTTTTTTTTTAAATTGACACCTATGGTTCGGTTTCAAACCAAACCCACCGGCCTGGGGTCGCGACAACCTGTTAGTAGCAACTTGGGTTATTATAAATTTGCCACGGATCTGGAATCCCGAAGACAGGAAGCAGATCCGCGGCTAAAGGAAGATACACTGTTATCAAGAGGCACATCACTTAATGGATTTGATGTTACCCCACATAGTCGTTAGTTTTCCTTGGGGTTCAACGTCTAACAATTCGCCGAACCTGTTGGTAATGAGTTCCCCGATTTCCAATCCAACCTGTGCGAGATAATCGTCAGGTTTATTGCCGAGTGTTTCCATGTGGAAATGGACGAAATAGCCTTTCATGTCTGGCGCGGCAAAGAGGATCGGATCAGCTGAGTTTCCGGCTTCAGCATAGACTTCAATGGGATCGCACTTCTCCGCTTCCAACACATTGATCAGCCCCGGACGATTCGGATTAAAGGGTTCCAGGCTGGGAATTAGTTTTTTGCCCTCGTCGGTCGGTTTAACAGCGGCAGCGGTGGTTGTGATGTATTGTGCCGTAAAGTTGAGAACATCCATTACACCTTGGTTGCCGGGGACCACCTTCTGTCCGGGTGCATCTTTTTTGCCAACGGCATAGAACGGTGTATCCCCAGAATAGATGAGCACGCCACCACCGAACAGGAAGTTTTCTATCGGACTGTCATCTTTCATACCGATCGTGTAAACGATTTCGGGAACCACGATTGGAGAGACAATAACGCCCTCCGGATTGTCACTTACCCCCATTTTTTTCTGAAGGTTTGTGGTGAAAGGTTTTTAGTGT
>VYCT01000292.1:0-5734 GCA_009843785.1 Candidatus Poribacteria bacterium
GCGAAGGTTTATAGAGAAATAGCAGACTGGGATCGACGCAGAAGGGAAGCAGCCGCACGCGGTGAAGAATTCTCTGAACCGCCTCCCGGTGTCACACAAAACGGCTCTGAATAGTATGCTAACTTTATAGTCAGTCACCAACTTCCACATCCGGGGACTCTCTTTTTTTTATGCTATACCGCAAAATAGAAAGAATAGATAGGTTAGATATGACCGAATTCCGGTGCTAATTTTCGTTAATCCCGCCTCCCACAATACCCAATTAATACTCTTGCAAGTCATCTGTTTTTGTGCTATAATTTTCAATAATCGCGATGAATCCGATTCCTTGAAGTGCCGATATACAGACTTACACGAAGTAAATACGAGATTCAACGAGAGGTCATATCTATGAGAGCACGCCGTAGTACAACTAAACACACCCTTAATAAAGGGGATCTGCTCGATCAGAAGTGGCTAACCTATTTCTTAGCCATAGTTCTTATTCTGCTCGTCCTTGTCTTTGTTGTTTTATTATCGCCTACTTATAAGCGATATGTGGTTGATACCGTCAAATCTGTGTTTTATGGCAAAGAGCAGAAAGCCCCACGTCCGAAGGCTTCACCCGTAAAATTCCAACAACCTGTTCTGCCAGATGGTCTAATATTCTGATGCTGACAAAACTTGGAGAAAAAAATGTCTAAAGCAATGTCTGTGTTGGCAGTATTGATATGCCTAAGTTTAATTTCTGGATGTGGATATGTGTCTAAATCAGAGTATCTTGAGCATATTAACACTATCCGTATCGCACCTATTGAAATCTTAGATGCTGATTTTGCTTACGATGAAGCTTCCCAGCGCCCCTACGATGAAGTCATTCACGAAAAGCTAACGCAACGTTTCAACCGGAAGTGGCGAGACGGAAACGACTCCGAATTTACGATGCGGATACAGGATTTTGATATACGGGAGCAAGGTTATGGCCCCCAAGGTGAAGTCGAGATGGTACGTATGACTTTACAGATTGAGTATGAATTTCTTGATAGGGTCCGCAACAACATGATTGCGCAAACGGACAATCATCTCCAAGTTCACGACTTCTATATTGTAGAGGGTAGAGCTGAACCGCCGGAGACCCGTGAAGAAGCCGAGAGACGCCTTGTAGATGAACTCGTAGAAGATCTTTACAACCAACTTGCTGAACAGTGGTAACAGGACATAGCAGCGGATGAAACGCCAAAGCGCATACATTTTTTATAGAGCCTATCGGTTCTCGCTCTGTACCTATCTTCTCTGTAGCTTGATACTAATTGCGTGCAGTAGAGATCGCGGCAACTGGACGGCTGCCCAGCATAAAGGCACGTATATCTATGGTGTATGGCACAGTACTACAGCAAAAAGGGCGGAGCAGACGATGTTGGAGGTGGCGGAAAACATAGAGGCATTCTCTGCACAGGTCGGAGAATCCGCAACGGCAGCGGATGTTTTGCAGACAACGCTTTTGCCAGAACACCTCCTACCCAGCAACGGTGAATTATTAGGGTGGGTACAATCGCGTGCCCCTTCAACCTATCAAGGGAAGACACTCTATCGCGATAGAGCGACTTCGCCCGATCTTTACTACGCTTACGGTTTTGAACGGCAGGCAGAAGCGGAATACCAAGCCCCTCAATTCGGTTCAAAGCCGTTGATTTTACTCGAGATCTTTGACATGGGAACGCCAGAAAACGCCTTCGGAATTTACAGTTTTTACACCTATCCACGAATGACCTTTGAATGGGTTGGTGCTAAGGCGATGCTTTCAGGTGGGTATCTCCGATTTGCAAAAGGAAAGTACTTCGTTCAGATTGAAGGTTATGAATTGGCTACCGGTATTCGTGAGGGGATGATCGCACTTGCGAAAACCGTTGCTGCAGAAATTAAAGACCCACCGCCAAAGCCGCGAATGCTTGCGCTACTCCCTAACAACAAAAAGATACATGGAAGCACCAAGTTATTCCGATCTAATTGGACATTAAACCAAATCTACAGCACATTACCTGCCAATGTCCCGCAGTTCGGAGATACCGCACTCGGGGTCTCCGCGTACTATCAAAATAGTGCCGATTCAGCAAATTGGATGGATGCCCAGATTGTTTTTATTCTCCGTTTTCCAGACACCACTACAGCAGAATCCGCATACAGCCTTTATCGAGATGCCGTTGATGCACTAATGGAAGGGACCGTAGGTGCTGAAAAAAGGATGGATGGCGCAGTGCTTATCAACGAACCTTCTGCCCTGTAACTGAGAAAAAGGGGTTATCAGTGGTCAACGGTTATAGTTTAAAAGATAACTTCGTTAAACCAATAACCTCTTAACTGAAAACTGAAAACTGAGTACTGAGTACTGATAACCATTAAAAGGAGCCTTCTCATGCGAGGCGATTTTGAAGCCTATCTCAACGATTCTTTTCGTGATGAAAACGGCAAACTCAATTTAGCCGCTTTGTTGGCATTAGAGGACGAAGCGGATATGGATGTCGTTGTTGTCATGCCGACGCCCCAACCGCTTCCCGAAAACAGTGAACTTGCCGAGGCGATTCGCGGTAATCCGCGTACCCTCGGTTGCGCACTTGTACATCCGACAGAACCGGAACCTGTCGAGCAGGTCAGGTTGACCGCTGAAGTGTGGGAGATGCCGGGGATTAAACTGATGCCCGCCATTCACAACTACAATGTAGATGATCCTATCGTGCGTCCTGTTGTTGAAGCCGCACGCGACTATGGACTTATCATCTCAATTCACTCTGGACCTAACAATTGTCATCCCAACAGGATCGGCACTGTCGCAAGTTGGGTGCCAGAGACCCCCATTATCATGGATCACATGGGATTTCCTGACGATTTGGACGCGGGGATCGCTGTCGCAAAAGCGAATAAGAATGTTTCACTCGGAACCACCATCTTACGGTTCCATCGCCGTTGGGGAACAGACCCTGACACCGTTGTACCGACTGAAGTGAAAACCGCTGTCGATGAACTCGGACCGGAACAGATCGTCTTCGGCTCTAATTTACCGGAGTATCGACCCATTCAGGTTATCAACGCCCTCAAACGGTTGGAACTCGGCGATGATGCTGAGGCACTGATTTTCGGCGGAAATCTCGCTCGTATCTATGGACTATAAATACGCTGAATCCACGCGTATTTAGTGATAAAATATGAAGAGAACACCGCTTTATCAGGTACATGAAACGCTCAATGCCAAATTCACTGAATTCGGTGGCTGGGAGATGCCGCTTCAATATAGCAGTATTGTTAAAGAGCATCTCGCTGTTCGATCAACTGTCGGTTTGTTTGATCTGTCGCACATGGGAGAATTCGAGGTTCATGGACAGGGTGCAAACGAGTTAGTACAAAAACTCAGCACCAACGATGTCGGACGTTTAACGGACGGGCGGGTGTTGTATACCCTCTTCTGTAATGAAACAGGCGGCCTCGTTGATGATTTGCTCATTTACCGGCACGCTGATAACCACTATATGCTGGTCGTCAATGCTGCCAACATCAAAAAAGACTTCGCATGGGTAGAGACCCACAACGACACAGGCGCGGAAATAAAAGACGTAAGCGGGAATACGGCTCTCATCGCACTACAAGGTCCAAAGGCGATAGATATACTAAATCCTTTTGTTCCTGAACGCGATGTTTCTGAAATTTCCTTTTTTCGCTTTGTAGTAGATGAAGTTGCAGGTATCCCTACCACTATTTCACGAACGGGGTATACCGGTGAAACCGGTTTTGAGTTATACGTTAACGCAAACAGGGCAGAAGGTTTATGGAATGCCCTCTATCCTATTGTAATTGAAGCAGACGGACAACCCGTAGGACTCGGCGCACGCGACACATTACGTCTTGAAGCCGGACTCCGCCTCTACGGTGTAGATATGAATGACGACACAAACCCGTATGAAGTTGGACTCAGTAAGTTTGTCAAATCCAAAGGGCGACAGTTTATTGGAAAAGGCGCACTCCTGACACAGAAAAAGAAGGGCATTGCGAAGCAGATGATAGGTTTTCAGATGCTTGACCGTGCTGTGGCACGTACGGGTTACGCTGTCTATCAAGAGGGTGAACACATAGGCAGTGTGACGAGCGGAGCACCTTCGCCAAGTCTGAAATGCAGCATCGGTTTCGCTCTTGTAACGTCACAAACAATATCTGAAGATGATAAAATTGACATAGAAATTCGGAGTAGGATGCACCCCGCGAAAATCGTGAAGGTGCCTTTTATCTAAAAATAAACACTTAAAAGGAGCACGCACGCGCCGTGTGCCGTAACCCGTTGGAGAAATAAAATGAGACATTACACGAAATTTCTATTCTGCTTCTTGGTTCTCGGAGTATTTTTCTCATTTTCTTATGCACAGGAAACTGCCGAAACTACCGACAAGTCAACAGAAACTAATTTAATATCCGATAAGGCAAAAGAATCTACAGTACGCTTAGTCGGGTTTTCAAAAAGACGATCTGAGCTCGGGTTAGGCGGTGGCACGGGATTCTTTGTAGCACCAGATAAAATTGCAACAAATTTCCATGTTGCCGCAGGTGTATCTGGACTTATGACTGCAAAATTAAGTCACAAAGAAACGATCTGGTTGGTGGAAGGGGTTGTAGCCTATGATATTGCGTACGACATCGCTATCCTAAAAGTAACCGGTGAAGGCACACCACTATCTTTGGGGGACAGTGATATACTTCAAATTGGCGAACCCGTTTTCCTTGCCGGATTCCCTTCTCCAGAGAGAAGCTATAAGATCACCGAAGGCGTTATTGAAAAAATACAAAAAAATGATAAACGGTTTCGGACGACAGCTGAAGCTTACCCGGGAAACAGTGGCAGCCCAGTGCTAAACAGTAAAGGAGAAGTCATCGGAATCCACTATGGTCATGACCCTGGCAATAGTCCTGTAAACACAATCAAGACGTTGCTTGCTGGTGCCACTTCAACGGAATTTTTTACGCAGTGGCGGAAGCGAAACGGTATCCGCGCCTATATCTATTTCGAGCAAGGAAAGCAAAAATATTATGATGGGGACGCTAAAGGGGCAACCAACGACTTCAACCAAGCGATTGAACTAACCCCTAATGATGCTAAAATCTATAAATTTAGGGCGAAATCGAAAGTGAAACTTGAAGATTATCACGCAGCAATAGAAGACTATAATCAAGTTATCAAATTAAACCCTGATGACGCATCCGCATACAAGGAACGGGCGGATGCAAAACGCAAATTGCGTAATCATACCAGTGCGATAGAAGACTATAATCAAGCTATTAAACTAAATCCGAAGGATGCATTCACATACAGAGCAAATGCCGATGCAAAGCGCAAAAGTGGTGACTACACTGGTGCGATAGAAGACTATAATCAAGCCGTTAAGCTGAATCCTGAGGATGCCGAAGCCTACAAGAACCGCGGAAAAGTAAAGGCTGAACTTGGAGATGATGCGGGAGCAATAGAAGACTATAGTCAGGCTCTCAAGCTAAATCCAAAGAATGTGTTTACATATAACGATCGCGCAGATATAAAACGCAAGTTGGGTGACTATACCGGGGCTATAGACGATTACAATCAAACTCTCAAAAAACTTAAGGACGGTTCCTTTACCTACCAAACGTATACCGAGCACGGTTTGGGAACGGTTACAATTACGCCTAACGATACCTATACTTACTACGTATATAACAATCGCGGTTGGGCGAAACGAGAACA
>VYCT01000292.1:5834-14400 GCA_009843785.1 Candidatus Poribacteria bacterium
ACACCGGCGCAATGGAAGATTATACGCACGCTATTGAACTTAACCCGGGTGATACTTACGGGTACAAAAACCGGGCAGGGTTGAAGCGTGAACTTGGTGACTACGCTGGCGCGATAGACGACTATAATCAAGTGATTAAACTTAAATCTGATGATTCAGTCGCTTATAGTCACCGCGGGATGGCGAAGTCTGAACTCGGTGACCATGATGGCGCGATCGCCGATCACGACAAAGCGATTCAACTCGTTCCGAAAAGTGCCTATTTCTATAAAAATCGCGGTTTGGCAAAGGTAGCTCTCGGTGATCATGCCGCGGCAATAGAAGATTTTACGCACGCTATTGAACGCAAACCAGATGATCCGAATGCTTACCATCTTCGCGGACACTCAAAGCAAGACCTTGGGCAAGAGGAAGCCGCACAAATTGACTTTCAAAAGGCAAAGGAATTGGAATCAGCACAGTAGATATTCTCTGTAGTTGATCTCCACGGAATTCACACTATCTGTCATCCTAATTTTATTATACTTACGAAAGGCAAGCTCACTTGAGCAAAAGACAAGACAAGTGAGAAAAATAGAATGATTCTACAAGAATTAAAATACAATGAAAGCCATGAATGGGCAAGGCAAGAGGGCGACATCGTCACTATCGGTATCAGCGATTATGCCCAATCCGAAATTCAGGATATTGTCTACGTCGAATTGCCGGAAGTCGGCACGGAACTCACACAGAAAACAGAATTCGGGGTCATAGAATCTGTCAAAGCCGCATTCGATCTCTACGCACCTGTCAGTGGTGAAGTGATTGAGGTCAACGAATCGCTCCTTGACGCACCGGAACAAGTCAATGAGTCGCCTTATGATGACGGATGGTTCCTCAAAATCAGAATAACAAACCCGGACGAACTTAACGAACTGCTTGATGCCGATAGTTATCAAGCACATATTGAGGCGGAGCATGCCTGATAAAGCAATCAACAAAAGTCCTTTTGTAGATCGACACATCGGTCCTCGCGCGGACGATATTGAATTAATGTTAACAACGCTCGGTTATGCTTCAATGCAAGATTTCATCGAAGACGTTGTACCAGCAGATATTCGTTTATCATCACCGCTCAGCTTAGATATTGATGGAAAAACCACATGCTCACAAGGGCTTTCAGAATACGAGGCACTTGATACCTTAAAACAAATCGCCGCTCAAAACCGAGTTTACCGTTCCTATATCGGAATGGGGTATTATGACTGTTTTGTGCCGCCAGTTATCCAACGGAACATTCTGGAAAACCCCGGTTGGTATACGCAATACACCCCCTATCAAGCCGAAATTTCACAGGGGCGTTTAGAAGCGTTGCTAAACTTCCAAACAATGGTTATAGATTTAACCGGCCTCCCTATCGCAAACGCATCTCTTCTTGATGAAGCTACAGCTGCCGCTGAAGCTATGACAATGTGTTTCGGAAAATCAACGCAGAAGGACTGGCACAACTTTTTTGTTTCAGAAACATGCCATCCGCAAACCATTGCTGTCCTGCAAACACGTGCCGAACCGCTCGGCATTAAATTGCACATCGGAGACCACAGGAAAACCCATTTTGATAAACCTATCTTAGGTGCAATCGTGCAATATCCAGCGACTGATGGCGCGATCTACGATTATCGTCAATTCGCTGAACAGGTGTATGCCGCTGGCGGCCTGTTCGTTACGGCTACAGACCTATTAGCACTCACGGTATTGAAACCGCCCGCCGAATTTGGCGCAGATATTGCCATCGGCAACTCGCAACGGTTCGGTGTCCCGCTTGGATATGGGGGCCCTCATGCTGCATTCCTCTCAACGCGCGAAGAACTTAAACGGAACATCCCCGGGCGAATCGCGGGCGTTTCCCACGATGTAAACGGTGAACCCGCCATCCGATTGGCACTGCAAACGCGCGAACAACATATCCGGCGTGAAAAGGCGACGAGCAATATCTGCACCGCACAAGTCTTGCTCGCTGTCATGGCGGGGATGTACGCCGTCTATCACGGACCCACTGGGCTTAAACAGATCGCAGAACGCGTACACGCCCATACCTACACACTACGAGCCGAACTTGAAGAACTTGGATATGACACTGGAGAATCTCCCTGTTTTGATACAATTTCTGTTAACGTCCCAGCGGAAGCAACAGAAAAATTACTTGCTTCTGCACGCGCAAGACAGATAAACCTACGAGCCATTGATGCAACGCACATCGGTATCTCATTGGATGAAACAGTAACATCAGATGATGTTGAAGAACTTAAGACGATTTTCGCGGAAAAGAGTGCGGAAAACACAAAGCACCTTTCTGCTCTTCCGCCCTTCCAGTCTTCCTCTTGCATCCCTGTGGAGTTCCAGCGTGAAACACCCTATCTGACGCATCCGGTTTTCAATAATTACCATTCTGAAACCGAGATACTCCGTTATATCCACAGGCTCCAAACCAAAGATCTTTCCCTTGTAAACGCGATGATACCGCTCGGCTCCTGTACAATGAAACTCAACGCGACGGCGGAGATGGTCCCGGTCACATGGCGTGAATTCTGCGAATTACACCCGTATGTGCCGATAGAACAGTCAGAAGGCTATCAACGCCTGTTTTCACAATTGGAAACATGGTTAGCCGAGATAACCGGTTATAGTGGCATCTCATTGCAACCGAATGCAGGATCGCAAGGCGAATATGCAGGCCTCTTAGTCATCCGAAAATATCACCAGAGTCGCGGTGAGTCGCATCGCGATGTCTGTTTAATTCCAACATCTGCCCACGGTACAAATCCTGCGAGCGCAGTCATGGCAGGTATGAAAGTCGTTGTCGTCGCGTGTGATACGGATGGAAATATTGACCTTGAGGATCTTCGGGAAAAGGCAGATGGACATCGGGACAATCTCGCCGCTGCGATGATTACCTATCCCTCAACACACGGTGTCTTTGAAGAGAAAATTCGCGAGATTTGCGATATTGTCCATCAATCTGGCGGACAGGTTTATATGGATGGCGCAAATCTGAACGCGCTTGTCGGCATCGCACAACCAGCGGATATCGGCGCCGATGTTTGCCATCTAAATCTCCATAAAACTTTCTGTATCCCTCACGGTGGCGGTGGACCGGGCATGGGACCGATTGGGGTCAAGGCACATCTCACAGATTTCTTACCGACACATCCGATCGTCACCGTTGGCGGTCGCACTGGAATTAGTGCCGTATCCGCAGCACCGTGGGGAAGCCCCGGAATTCTACCGATTTCTTGGGCGTATATCGCGATGATGGGAGCATACGGACTTACATCGGCAACACAAGTCGCGATCCTTAACGCCAACTATATCGCAAAAAAACTTGCACCGCACTATCCAGTGCTTTATACAGGAAAACACGGCTTAGTCGCGCATGAATGTATCATTGACTTGCGCGGTTTCAAAAAGACTGCTGATATAGACGTAACCGATGTCGCAAAACGGTTAATGGATTACGGATTTCACGCACCCACTGTCTCCTGGCCCGTGCCCGGCGCATTGATGATTGAACCGACAGAAAGTGAGTCAAAAGCCGAGTTAGAGCGGTTCTGTGACGCGCTCATTTCAATTCGTGAAGAGATAACCGAAATTGAGACAGGTGCCGCCGATCGGCAAGACAACGTCCTGAAAAACGCACCTCACACGGTAGAGATGGTTACACAATCTGACTGGTGTCACCCGTATTCGCGTGAAAAAGCCGCATTTCCAAAACCGTGGGTACGCGCTGCCAAATTTTGGCCCCCCGTGGGACGTATTAACGAAGTCTATGGGGACAGAAACCTTATGTGTGCCTGTCCTCCACTTGATGAATATAAAACTGATAACTGACAACTATTAAAAAATGAAAGCAATAATTATAGGGGCAGGCGAAGTAGGATTCCATACTGCTAAACTTCTCACCGCTGAGCATAACGACGTTGTCCTCATTGATGAATCCAATGCCGCCTGCAGCCGAGTTAACGAACAGTTGGACTTGCAGACCTTACGCGGCTCAGGCGCATCACCGCGACTCCTCAAAACCGCCGGGATTGATGAAGCCGGGCTCCTTATCGCCGTTACCAACAGCGATGAAATTAATATGCTCGCTTGTCAGATTGCAGAGAGATACAGCGTTAACACAAAAATCGCACGTGTCTCCAATCCTGACTATTTCTCTACTGAAAGTGGTCTAACGCCCAAGGATTTTGGCATTGATCTTCTGATTAATCCTGAGCAACTCTGTGTCGCTGAATTCGTTCGGCTTTTACAGATACCTGAAGCACGAGAGATCGTTGAATTTGAGGATGGCAGGATACAACTTGTCTCCTTTCGAGTCAAACAGTCAAATCCGTTAATTGGAAAAGCACTTGTTGAGTTAGATGCCAGTGGACTGCTCAACGATATCCGGTTTGCTGCGATTAGCCGCCGTGGACGTTCTAATAACGGAAACCCGATCAGTAACGGCAACAGACACATTATCATTCCAAGAGGCACTGATGCTTTACAACAGGGTGACGAGGTTTTTGTCATCGGCAGCGCGTTGGCAGTTGAACAATTGCTACGGATCAGCGGTATCACATTCAATCAGCAGCTGGACCGTGTTATCATTGTCGGGGCGAGTCCTATCGGGATTGAACTGGCACGCACGCTTGAAGACAACGACACCAACGTCAAACTCATTGAGGAAAATCAAACCGAAGCCCGACTTGCATCCCAGCGGCTAAGGCACACAACCGTTTTACAAGGCAATTATCTCCAATTTCGGCTGCTTGAAGAAGCAGGTATCGATGATGTCAACGGCTTTGTTTCCGTTACTGGAGACGATGAAAACGATATTATGGCGTGTATGACAGCAAAGGAGAACGGCGCACAACGGGCACTCGCACTCGTCCAGCAGCCGAGTTACCTGCCGTTGTTAGCACGGATTCCGAGGCTTGATGGGGCCGTCAGTCGGCATCTGACTGTTGTTAGCAATATCTTGCGGCTGATCCGCCGCGGAAATATAATTTCTGTCGCCTCGCTTCACGGTATAGAGGCTGAAGTCATTGAGATTGTCGCGGGGGTCAACGCAAAAATTGTCCATAAAGAACTCGCCTTTTTCAAAACCAAATTTCCAGAAAATGCCTTTATCTGTGCTATCCTTCGACGCGAAAAACTCATCATCCCGACCGGGCAATCTGTTATCCAACCCGCAGACCGCGTTATTGTCTTTAGTATGCCTGAGGCAATCCCTGTTGTCGAAGACCTATTCGCTGAACGGAGAAACTAAATAGTTGTCAATCGTCATGCTTCGCAGTGAGAACAGTTAAAGAAGATTTCTGTGGCAGATACAGCAAACGAAGCTGCCACAAGATAACTCTTAACTGATAACTGAAAGATTTTTTTCGGAGAAAAAAATCGTACTGACAACTGATAACTATTAACCATGAGCCTTAAACTAATCTTTTACACCCTCGGTAATTTACTGATCTGTCTCGCGGGGACTATGCTACTCCCGGTGGTGGTGGCTCTCTATTATCGGGCAACCGCCGATGAAATCCAAAGCGATTTGATGGCGTTTGTTATTTCGGCGATAATCACGCTGATTGTCGGTTTAATCCTTCGATTCAGTGTTCGGGCGCGACAGGAAGAACTCGGTATCCGAGAAGGGTTTGCTGTCGTTGCTTTAGGGTGGGTAACAGTCGCCCTCTTCGGCACACTCCCCTATCTATTCGCAGATGTCTTTCACGTTGACGGACGCTCACTGTGGACAGAATTTTCTTTCTGCTATTTTGAAGCTATGGCAGGGTTTTCAACGACCGGTGCTACCGTGCTGACCGAGATTGAACACCTTTCACATGCTATGCTCTTCTGGCGAAGCTTCTCACATTGGCTCGGCGGAATGGGGATCGTTGTGCTTGCAGTGGCGATTCTGCCGATGCTCGGTATTGGCGGCATGCAGCTGTTTCGCGCCGAGGCACCCGGACCGCAAACCGATCGTCTCACCCCCCGCATCGCACAAACCGCTAAACTGCTTTGGGCGGTTTATTTACTACTCTCTGTTCTTGAAACTGTGCTACTTATGCTGGGTGGTATGTCTCTCTTCGATGCACTCTGTCACACCTTTGGAACAATGGCGACCGGCGGGTTCTCTACAAAGAACGCCAGCATCGGCCACTACGATAGCGTCTACATTGACATGGTCATCTGCTTCTTTATGTTCCTCGCTGGCACCAATTTCGCACTCCACTATCGCGCACTCCGAGGCGATGTCAAAAGTTATTTCCAAGATACAGAGTTTAAGTTTTACTGCATTGTTATCGCAGTGAGTATCACTTTAATCTCATGGAATACCATCAGATTTCAGGTCGATGGAGACCTGCCTTACGATTCGATGTGGACATCGCTCCGCTATGCGGCCTTTCAGGTGATGTCTATCATTACAACCACAGGCTACGGCACTGCTGACTTTGAACAGTGGCCCGCCCTATCCCAGTTCATCTTGGTGACGCTTATGTTCTACGGCGGTTGTGCTGGTTCCACCGGCGGCGGAATGAAACAGGTGCGGTTCCTCCTCCTTATCAAACAGAGTGGTGCCGAAATTAAACGACTCATCTTCCCACATGCTGTACTACCCATTCGTGTTAACGACCGAGTCGTACCACCTGAAGTTATGACAAACGTGCTCGGTTTTTTCTTCTTTTTTATCGGGATTTTTGCAGTTGTAACCTGTATCATGACAACTTTAGGACTTGACCTTGTCAGTGCCGCAGGCGCAACAATCGCTACCATGGGGAACATCGGACCTGGGCTTGGCAGTGTTGGACCCACTGACAACTACGCACATATTCACACGACCGGAAAATTCGTCCTCTCTTTCTGTATGTTACTCGGACGCTTAGAACTTTATACTGTACTTATCCTCTTTTCCCCAAATTTCTGGAAAGGATAAGTATTTCATTAACAAAAAAACGGGTCTGTAGTAGCGCAATTTTGGTGTAATTTAACCAAAAACCTCTTAACCGATGACCGATAACTGACAACTGATAACTATTTTAATCATGAACACTGATAAACTCCGCAGAGAATACAGCGCGCAGAACGGGCACCTACTTGAGCAGAATATCACCGCCGATCCTTTTGAACTCTTTGAAAAGTGGTTCGCTGATGCGATTGCCGCCAAAATAGACCTGCCAGACGCAATGACTTTAGCGACAGCCACACCCGATGGCATACCTTCTGCCCGGATGGTCGTACTTAGAGGGTTTGACGCAAGAGGGTTCTGTTTCTATACAGACTATGAGAGCCAAAAAGGACGGGAACTTGCGGAGAACCCGAGTGCCGCCTTGGTTTTCTATTGGCGTGAACTTGACCGACAGGTGCGGAGCACCGGCACCGTTGAGAAAATGAGCCCAGAAGAATCAGATGCCTATTTCGCCAGTCGTCCTGTGAGTAGTCAACTCGCCGTGCAGACAGAACGCCAAAGCATCGTTATCAGTGGACGCGAACACCTCACAGAGGGATACGAACGGGCGGAAGAGACATATTCACCCAATGCTATCCCGCGTCCACCGCATTGGGGCGGGTATCGACTCGTGCCAAATCTCTTTGAATTTTGGCAGGGGTGTCCAAGCCGCCTTCATGATCGGCTCTGTTACACGCTGCAACCTGAAGGCACATGGGAAATGACGCGGCTGTCGCCCTGAATCTAATATGCGGTTAAATTCATCAGAGAAATCCCAAAAAATCACTTGATATTTTTACAGGTTTGCCTTAGACTTTACTTACTTGTATGATGAAGTCGGGAATAAAAGAGATTTGCCATGAAATTGACGCGGATTGTAGTAGTGCTTCTTCTATTGCCCCTCTTTGGGTGGGCAGGGACATTTATCGAAACTTTCAATGATGACGACTTGGAGGACTGGCAGGAACTCGTTCGGTTGGATAAAGCCCCCGGTGTTTGGGAAGTTGTTGACGATGAACTTCAGACAGTCAGCCGTGAAAAATTTGTGCGTTTACTGACAACTGGGGATAGCACGTGGAAAGATTATACTGTCGAATTTGATGTCAAACCGCTTAACAAACACGGTATCGGGGCTATCACTATTGCCGCGCGGGTGCAGGGAACTTGGGTAGTATTGTGTAGTATTGAGGATCCTGTAGAGTTCGTTGAGGGTAAACCACCCCGCCAGAGAGAACAGATAAGTTGCGTCTATGGCGATTTTCACGATGTAATATTTGTACGCCTCCACGCTGCACCGCATCCACTTTTAAAATTGAACAAATGGGCGCATTTGAAGTTGAGTGTCCACAACAATATCTTTAGCTTCTCGGTTAATGAGAAGCAAGTGATGGGACCCGCAAAGATGCCGAATCTAATAGGTGTTCCAGACTTTGGTCACTTTCCCGACTTTCGGACCGGGGGTGTCGGTTTCGGGATCGCGAATTATACGGCACGTTTTGATAATATCACTATCACCGGCGATAGCGTGCCAAACAAGGGAGCACTACCGGTAACGCAAAAAGACAAACTCGCGATAACATGGGGACAATTGAAGCAGTTTTAAAT
>VYCT01000249.1 GCA_009843785.1 Candidatus Poribacteria bacterium
AAACTTCAGACCTTGGGTCTATCCCGCACTTCAACATTAAACTATTATAATGTCTCTTATACACGGAATGGGAGAAAAAGCGGAATGCGGCAATGAGGAGCGGTTACCGTGCCGATATGGAGAGAGTGATGAATCAGCAGAATACCGTACAAAAGCGAATCCAAGAAGAACAGGAGACGAATGGAACGTTTACGGTCGCTGACGATGCCGTCTTTATGGAATACAGACATAAACTTTACAGATGGCAGTTTGACGAAACGGGATGGCACGACACGGGTTTGGAAGATCACGCAGAAATCTCACCTATCGGCAGAAAAGGGATCGCCCTCGCTGCTTCGGGAAACACCGTCTATGCCGGGAAACGGGAGGGAGAACTTTTTCTGTCCTTAGACCATGGCGACACTTGGCGCGATGTCACCGAGAAACTCGCCTTCCAGTATGGATACTTCGAGGAGATACTGTTTGCCGGATCAACTGTCTACGTCTCGACCGATATGGGTGTCATGCATTCACCTGATGGTGAGACATGGCACGCACTCACAGATGCTGATGGGAATAGACGCATCATGGACCGGATCGCAGTCGATGGCATGACGACTTACTGCGTGTGTGATAGCGGGGTCTATCAGGCAGATAACCAAACAAGCACATGGGAACAGATTATTCCAGAACTACCCCATACCCCAATCTCCTTTGCCATTGATGGCAATACCTTTTACATCGGCACAAAGCAAAACGGCGTACTCCGTTTTCAGCGTGACAAGCGATAAATATTTTCTCCGCTTTTCCTTTTATATCCCCTTGATTTTCCTTTTGCTGGTGAGGTTTATAACCTCGCCTTTGCTTCATTAAACGCACAATCTTCCGAAAAATTGCATTTTATGCACCATTTTGATTTCTATATGCGTCACTATATTATGAAGCCACTATTCTTTCTGAGGAGATATAATGAAAACAAACGACATTGACCTCATTCGACGTGTTTTAGATGGTGATCAAAGTGCATTTACCGCGCTCGTCAACAAATATCAGAAATCCGTCCACGCCCTCGTCTGGCGAAAGATTGGTGATTTCCACATCGCCGAAGAAATCACACAGGATGTCTTTCTGAAGGTCTACAAAAGACTATCCACGCTGAAACGTCCAGAGCTTTTCCCGGGATGGCTCTACGTCATTGCCACGCGGCACTGTGTCTCATGGCTGCGCAAAAAGGAACTACCGACGAAATCTTTGGACACCATGTCCACAGTTGAACTCGAAGAAGTCTGCTACGCGCAATATGAAGCGAACCGTGGTGAAGAAGCAGCCATTGAACACCAGCGCGAATTCGTCAAACGCCTCCTCCAGAAGCTGCCGGAGAGCGAACGCACTGTTGTCACGCTGTATTATCTCGCAGAAATGAAGAGTGAAGAGATTAGCAGGTTTTTGGGCGTATCCTCAAACACCATCAGAAGTCGGCTCCGCCGCGCCCGAGAACGGTTGGAAAAGGAAGAACACATGATTCATGAGGTTCTCAGTAGTTTCCAAATCCCCGCAAACCTAACAGAGAACATCATACGTGAAATCGCTAAGATCAGACCCGCATCTCCTTCCGTAAGCAAACCTTGGCTACCGTGGGGATTCTCATTCGCGTCAACGTTCTTGGTTATCCTGATGGTCGGGATGGGACCTCAGGCGTTATCGCGTTTCCAGCAACCCTATAACTTGGACGCGACATCGGAGATGACCGTTGAGTTGGTTGATGCACCCGTTGTATTTAAACTCAAACGAGAAATAGATGTAAGAAATCAGTTTGGAAAGAGTAATAAACCGGGCAGAGGCAGTGGTGCAGGTCCGAGAGCCAATACCGGACTGCTGGCAGCAGCACACGCAGATACCGTAGAGAGACAACAGACAAAACCGCAGTGGATTCAGAAAAAGGGACCGGTAGGCGGTGATATTAAAGCACTCTTTGTATCATCTGAAAAAGAAGTCTATGCTATTGGAGATGTTGGCCTCTACCGATTAACAGGTGATGACAAGAGCGAGTGGACTCTCATTAACGATTCGTTTTCGACTGTTTATTCCGGTAAATCGATGGCAGAACGCGGCGATACCTTTTATATTCTAACAAAAACAAACCTATTAGCCTCAACCGACCGCGGTGTAACATGGTCTCCTCTCGGTGAGCGTCCACAGGGACATCCCGTTGCTCTATTCATCACGGATACCAGTCAAGTTCGCCGTCCAGAAGATGCCCGGTATGAAATATACCTCATCCTTTCAAATGGTGTGTTTCGTTCGACAGATGCGGGCAACACATGGCAGGCGTTTAACAACGGTTTGATGGCACCTGAAATACAAGATGCTGCTGCTATCGAAAATGCCCTATTTTTGGGAACGCGCAACGGACTCTATCGGCTTAATGCCGGGGTATGGGAGAAATTGCCCGCCGCACCACAATTTATTGACGCTCTAACAGTCGCTGGCGATAGAATTTACCTCAGGAGCCGAAGGCGCTCGCTGTTCACTTCAGATGACTTCGGAGACTCCTGGACTGATATAACACCGGCGGAGAGTCAATCATGGGAGATGTCTCGATTATCTCCCAACCTTGTAGCGATAGATGAAACCGTTGTCATTTTGGATTCCGGACGGTTATTACACTCTACGGATGCTGGCAATACATGGGAGGACCTCAGTTGGCATAACCCAACATTTACGACTGGCTGGCACCCATCCGTCGCCTTAGATAAGCAGACTTTTTTTGTAGTGGGCCCGAGGATGATCGGACGCTCCACCTTCAGAGGGAGAACGAGCGCCATCAGTCGCTCCACTGATGGCGGCTACACCTGGCATCCGCTTTCAATAGGCATAGCAGAAACCCACGTCCTTCAACTTGCACAAGTTAACAATGCACTCTATGCCATGACGGATGATGGTATCACGAAATCTACTGATGGCGGGGAAAGGTGGACATATATCTTGACAGAGTTATCTCTTCCAAAGCTTCCAAAGAAACCGATCAGTACACTCGGATTATCAAATATGACAGCGATAGGAGACTCGCTTTACATGAGAGCGAAACACGGCGGGAGCACAAACTGCTTACTCCGCTTATCTCCAAATATGGATACATTGAGGCATATTGAAGGCATACCAGTTTATGTCAATTGGCGCCACGGCGAAAAGTTGGAGAACATAGCAGACACCAGAGCTGCACTTGAACGCAATGAGATAGACCAGAGGGAGCTGACTCGCTATCTACTCGGTATCGAAGAAGCCACCACAAGAACAACCGGTGAGTTCGCTATGACTGATAGCACGTTTTATATTGAATACGAACGTAAACTCTACCGATACGCACGCGGTGACCGTAAATGGTACGACACCGGCATGCAAGACACCCCTGTTTTTGAAGGCTTTTACGGGACTACCGGTTTCCAAGTCGCTGCCTCGGGAAAGGTTGTTTACCTTGGTAAAAGTGATGGAAGCCTCTTTCAATCACTGGATAGCGGAAACACTTGGAAAGATGTCACCGCGAATTTTCCGTTGCCACTTGATAGAACAGTATCGCGGACCGAGCTGCTGGAGAAATTACCACACTTCAAAGAGATCCTGTTTGTCGGTAGCACGGTGTATGTGTCAACAGGTGATGGAGTCGCTATGTCAAACGATGGTGAAAATTGGCACGTTCTTACCGATGCAGAACAGACACCGATCGCCATGCGTCACTTAGCAATTGATCGCACAACCCTCTATGGTGTTACCCAAACAAGTGCCTATCGATTACAGAAGCACACCGGAACTTGGATTCAAATTGCACCGGAAATCCCAGAACGGGTAACTTCTCTCGTTGCCGCGGGAAATATCCTCTATGTCGGCACGGAGCACCGTGGGGTCTTGGGGTTACCACTGCAATGAACTGTAGTGACCAATATTCTTCGCTACCCAGATTTTCGGATGCTCCGTTACCTCATTAAATCCTCAATCTTCCCAAAATTGCATTTTATGCACCATTTCGACCCCCAAAGTGCGTTATTATATAATGAAGCCTGATTCTTTACTTTTTCGGAGGGGGACAGATGAGAGAGTGTGATGCTGCATTAATTCAACGGACTTTGGATGGGGACGAGGGAGCGTTTACGACGCTCGTCAACAAATACCAGAAATGGGTTCATACCCTCGTCTGGCGGAAGATCGGTGATTTCCATACTGCCGAAGAACTCACGCAGGATATTTTCCTGAAGGTTTACAAAAAGTTATCAACACTGAAACCGCTTGATCGTTTTCCGGGGTGGCTCTATGTCATCACCACGCGGCACTGTATCACATGGCTCCGAAAGAAGCAGGAACCGACGACCTCCTTGAATGCAATGCCCACAACCGAGCTGGAGGCGTTATGTTATGCACAATATGAGGCAGCGCGTGGTGAAGAAGCATCTGCTGAACACCAGCGCGAACTCGTCAAACGCCTGCTCCAACAACTTCCGGAGAGCGAGCGCACCGTTGTAACGCTGTATTATCTCGCAGAAATGACGAGTGAGGAGGTTAGCGCGTTTTTGGGGGTATCACCGAACACGATTCGGAGTCGGCTCCGCCGCGCCCGCAAGCGATTAGAAGCGCAAGAACACTTGCTCCACGATGTTTCAGGTGTCTTCCAATTGCCGCCGAGCTTAACCGAGAACATCATCAACGAAATCGCACGCATCAAACCTGCTGCACCATCTGTGGGAAAACCGTGGCTACCGTGGGGACTCTCATTCGCATCGACCTTTTTGGTTATCCTGATGATCGGGGCGGGTCCGCGTGCGTTGTCCCGCTTTCAGCAACCCTACAGTTTGGACGCAACATCCGAGATGACAATAGAATTAGTCGAAGACCCTGTTCTGCTCGCTTTGGAACTAAAACGGGATTTGAGAAACCAGTATGGGATAACTGGCAACGTCGGGCGAGGCAGCAGTACGGGCACCAAAACCAACGTGAAACTGCTCGCAGCGGCGCAAGCAGACACGGTAGCACAGTTGGAAGCAAAATCAGAATGGATACCTGCAAAGGGACCGGGAGGCGGATACGTCAGCAACCTCTTTGTAACATCTCAAAAGGAGCTCTACGCTATTGGTGGCACCCGGCTTTACCGATTAACAGACGACAATAGCACTGAATGGATGCTCATCAACGCTGGGCTCCCTATATCCCATAAGACACTCATAGCAGAACGGAATGGTACGCTCTATATTGCCACCCAAAAACATCTGTTCGTCTCAAGTGACCGCGGGGCGACGCTGATACCTGTCGGGCCCCTGCCAGGGGGACGCGCTGTCGCATTGTTAATCACAGATCCGAGTCAAGTGCGCCGACCACAGGATGCAGAGTCCGAAATGTACCTCGTTCTCACCAAGGGCGTTTTCCGTTCAACAGATGCCGGTAAGACGTGGCACGCCTTTAATGAGGGCTTGACAGCAGCAGGGATACAAGCTGCCGCCGTCATTGACAACGCACTGTTTTTAGGAACGAATCCGCTTTTTTTGGCAACGAAACAGGGACTCTATCGGCTCAATACCGGGGTCTGGGAGAAATTGCCCATCGCGCCGTCACGATCTATTGAATCGTTGGCAGTTGCTAACAACAGAATCTATTTCATTACCAGAAGACAGGACGGCGAACTGTCCGATTCACTTTACGTCTCAAACAATTTCGGAGAGTCTTGGACAGACATAACACCCCTGCAGCAGCTGCCGCCATTTGCCAAACTTGCGGCGATAGGCGATACGCTCTGGATCATCGATGACGGCATCTTAAGTTCAACGGATGCTGGCAATACATGGGCAGACCTTGGCCCCCATGGACATGGACATGCATTCCTTGTCAACGCTGGCACCGCAGTCGCTTTGGACGAAGAAACCTTTTTTATCGGCAGTCCAATGTTCACAGGTGTTGTACGTTCAGACAACGGCGGCAAGAACTGGCATCCGTTCACAGCAGGCATCGCTGCAACCGGCATCCAAGATCTCGCACAGGCTAACAACGTCCTCTACGCCGCAACCTCTAAAGGTATCGCCACATCCACTGATGGGGGAGCACAGTGGGCATATATCCAGCCAGCACTGCCATTTTCATTAACATCCCTAACTGTCGTGGGAGATTCGCTCTATGTCAGAGAAAACAAAGGCAACAGCACACACGACCTGTTCCACCTACAACCCCATACAGATACGCTGCACCCTGTTGAAGGGATGCCGGTCTATGTAGCTGCGAACCCCGACACCCCCGATCCAGCGTTGGAGAGAGTGCCAAACACCGTAACTACCCCTCCTGTCAAAATTCAAGAAGGAAAGATACGAAGAGCCGGTGAATTCGCCATCAGCGGGGATACCTTCTACATCGAATACGAACGCAAACTCTATCGATGGACCCGTGGTGAACACAAATGGTACGACACCGGCATACAAGATGCCCCCGCATTCGGCAACAACTACTTCAACGGTCTCCAATTCGCCGTTTCAGGGAAAGTTATCTACCTCGGAAAAAGCGACGGTAGCCTCTTTCAGTCATTGGATGGCGGAGACACTTGGCGCGATATTACTGCAACCTTTCCATTTCCACTCGATAAATCAAAATTACCGTTAGTCGAAATGTCGGAGCTCCAGGAGATGATGAGAAAATTGCCGCATTTCAAGGATATCGTCTATGTGGGAAACACGGTGTATATCATAACAAACGACGGCGGTGCCATGTCAAATGATGGCGAGAATTGGCACCCACTCACAAATGAAAAATCTGTACCGATCACCGTCTCCGAGTTAGCCGTTAAAGGGACAACCCTCTATGGTGCCTCCGAGACAGGCGCGTATCGCTTGAACAACGAGACAAACACTTGGATACAGATCGCTCCAGAAGTACCCGGAGGCGTGACATCACTCGTGGTTGCAGACGATGGACTCTATGTCGGCACAAATTACCGCGGTGTCCTACGTTTACCCCTGCATGGACTCCAATAACCCACAATTTCACTGACGAAATTTCATCAATCTTCCAAGAATTGCATTTTATGCACCATTTTGATTTCTATATGCGTCACTATATCATGAACCCCCTATATTTTCTGAGGAGATATAATGAAAGCAAATAATGTAGATCTCATTCAACGTGTTTTAGATGGTGACCAAAGTGCATTTACTGCGCTCGTCAATAAATATCAGAAATCGGTGCATGCGCTCGTCTGGCGAAAGATTGGTGATTTCCACATCGCCGAAGAAATCACGCAGGATGTCTTTCTGAAGGTCTACAAAAGGCTATCCACGCTGAAACGTCCTGAACTTTTTCCGGGATGGCTCTACGTCATTGCTACGCGGGACTGTGTCTCATGGCTGCGCAAAAAGGAACTACCGACAAAATCTCTGGATGCGATGTCCACAGTCGAACTCGAAGAAGTCTGCTACGCGCAATATGAAGCAAACTGTGGCGAAGAAGCAGCCGTTGAACACCAGCGCGAATTCGTCAAACGCCTCCTCCAAAAGCTGCCAGAGAGCGAACGCACTGTTGTAACGCTCTATTACCTCGCAGAAATGAAAAGTGAAGACATTAGCAGGTTTTTGGGCGTATCCTCAAACACGGTGAGGAGTCGACTCCGCCGCGCCCGCGAACGGTTGGAAAAGGAAGAACACATGATTCATGAAGTTCTCGGCAGTTTCCAAATCCCGGCAAACCTAACAGAGAACATCATCAGCGAAATCGCACGCATCAAACCGGCTTCCCCTTCCGTGAGCAAACCGTGGCTACCGTGGGGACTCTCTTTCGCATCAACCTTTTTGGTTATCCTGATGATGGGAGTCGGCACACGGGCATTGTCGCGATTTCAGCAACCCTACAACTTAGATGCAACATCGGAGATGACAATAGAACTCGTTGACACACCTATTGTTTTTGAACTGGAACGTAAACCCGACGCGCTGACACAATTCGGGAATACCGATACACCGGGTAAAAACGGCAGATCCGGATTCCAAGCGGAATCACTTCTCGTTGCAGCTGCACATGCTGAAGAAACCGACCTGCCAGCAGCAAAACCTGAATGGATTCAGACGAAGGGACCGGGTGGCGTTTCATGGGCTGGGCTTTTCTTGGCATCCGATCAGACCCTCTACGCTGTTGCGAAAACAGGACTTTATCGACTCACAGAAGAATCGGACGCTTGGACGCTCGTCAGTGCCAGCGGTCCAAATCGTGAGTTTAATTCGGTTATGGCAGAATACGGCGATACTCTCTATCTCCTTACACCCAATGAACTCTTAGCCTCAGTCGATGAAGGTAAGACATGGAATAGCCTCGGCGCGCGCCCCGAAGGACGTGCGATTGCATTGGTTATCACAGATACCGCGATGTACCTTGTTCTCCAAACAGAGGTCTTTCGTTCTGAGGATGTCGGGAACCAGTGGCAACCCATAGGGAAGGATTTGCGAGCTGATAACGTGCCGGGGGCAGGCGATCTTAATTTCCGAATTTGGGACGCGCTCGCTATTGATAACACACTATTTGTCGGAACAAGGCATGGGCTTTTCCGATTTACCGATGGCTGGAAAAAATTACCGGTACCGACTTCGCACGGCATCAAATCGTTGGCAACTGCTGAAGATAGACTCTACGTCGGAACAATCGCAAGCCCTCCGGATGGTCCGCACGCCGCCGTTTTCTACTCGACCGACCTCGGCGATTTCTGGATTGATATTACGCCGAATACCCACGAATATCCAGTGAAGATAATAACCACTGTTGAGGTCATTCCCGTCAATGACACACTCATGTTAAAAGGTAGCAGTGGTGTCCTACTTTCTAACGACGGCGGCGAAACATGGACGGACCCTAACCCCGGAGCGCATACGTTTGGCGCGTTTCCAGTTGTCGCGTTGGACGAAAACAATTTTTACGGCACTGATAGCAGCGGAATAAGACGCTCAACAGATGGCGGTACAACCTGGTCCCCCTTCACGGCAGGGATGGTGAATTCACATGTAACAAATCTGGTTACAGTCAGAAACCTCCTCTACGCCCTAACACCTAAGGAAACGCTCAAATCCGCAGATGGCGGTGAGAAATGGGAATCTGTCGGCTTGAATACTGATGGAAATGCTTCTCTTGAAGGAGTGCAAGCGAAAGTCGCAACAACCAATGCTGTGCTTTATGCAAGCAATAGTGAACTCGATGGTGTCACGCTCTTTCGTCTCTCTGATGCAGGTGATGTGTTTCTACCGGTTGAAAGTGTACCAGATTTTGAAGAAGATACCTTACACAAGGAATGGTGGAACAAGCGCATGGAGGCGAGAAAGAACGGTGAAGATGTTAATAAAGTACAGGAACAGTGGAAGGCTAACCAACACCGCGTCTTTGAAGAATGGATGACGAATGGAACGTTTACCGTCGCTGACGATACCGTCTTCATGGAATACAGACATAAACTCTACAGATGGCGACGCGGCGAAACCGCATGGCACGACACAGGTTTAGAAGATCACGAAGGCATCTCACCGATTGAGGGGAAAGGTCTCACCCTCGCCGCTTCTGGGAACACCGTCTATGCCGGGAAACGAGAGGGAACTCTATTTTTCTCCCAAGACAGCGGAGACACTTGGCGCGATATCACCGAGAACCTCGTTTTTCCGTTCGGATATTTCAAAGAGATACGCTTCGCAGGGTCAACCGTCTATGTCTCAACAGATATGGGAGTCATGTATTCAAACGATGGCGAGGCATGGCACGTAGTCACTGATACCAATGGGAACAGACTTATCATGGACAGGATCGCAGTCGTTGGCGCGTCGGCTTACGGCGTGTGTGATAGTGGTGTTTATCAGGTAAGTAACCAAACAAACACATGGGCACAGCTTGCCACAGAACTGCCACACACAGCAACCTCTTTTGCTATTGATGGTGATATGTTTTACATCGGCACAAAGCAAAACGGCGTACTCCGCTTCCAACGCAACCATCAGTAAGTATCTCCTTTTTTCCACTTGTGCGGTTAAATAGTTAGGTGCGGGTTCCAACCGCACCGAGCCGCCTCTCAAAACCCCATATCTCTAAGCATAACATGCGTAGGATTTTGTGCAAATGTTAGCGAGAACACGCGAAATTAACACTACCGATCTATCCCACCAACAACAATTTGTCAAATCTGCCCTATTTCGTGCAATTGAATACAATGCTTGCCCTATTATGTGCAGCTTTTCCTATACATTCCGCGAGGAAACCTAAATACCCATTATCATCCGAACTGGCACAGAATTTGCTTCTGGTTACTTATCGACTTCACGTTAACGAGGTTTCATTGGCACCGAAGCCTCTGCAAATCAAGAACCGTTCCAAAAACTATAGGAGATTTAATGAAAATCCTAACTGCTTTCTGCTTACTTTTTTTAACAAACGCTTATTTGGATGCCGCCGACCCCACAGTACACAGACGCGAGTCTCGCGATATCAAAAATGAAGTGTTTGCCTACGCATCAACAGCCTACAAACACGAGAACCGAGAACTCACGCATCTTGAGAAAGAGACTTTCGACCTGCTAAAAAAGAAGTTCCCCAGCGAGTTGCTAAATAAGAATTTAGAAACGCTCAGAGAACTTTCCGATAGTGATGCGTATATCAACTTCCTCTCAAAAAAGTACCCTGAACAGGCGCCCTTTACATCGTTTCAAGACGTTTTTTACAAAGTCCTGCCACCCAACAAAGAACTCTATTTCAACCTTTTCTTTAAGAAGCAACTCAATGTTCAAACAATAGAGAACGTTGAAGATGACGAATTTTACGTTGCTTATGCCTACATGGCGACGAACTGGGCGATGGGTGCCTATGAACGCGGTGGTGATTTACCTCCATCGCAACGTCCCAACAGCAGTCTGCGCATTGGCCAGTATATTATCGCTAAAACACCAAAAGGTAACAAACTACTTGAACTCCGACTCGGTATTAAGGATATTAATATAGATGCTTGGGGAATCATCCTTACGACCTTTGAACCTCTACTCTGGTTGGGTACGCCAATCCGAGAAGAAGATGAACGTTGGATAAAAAACCTATTCGACAAACACGGACAATCCGACGGTTTATTACGACTCGTCGTCCAAGATCCGATGCTGTTTGATAGAATACTCTATGCATTTTCAACCGACACCACCTTTCTCAAATGGCTCTATGATGCCGTTGATGTAGATGCTAAACTTCATGAACGCTGGAGGCGGCTGGACGGCAAACACGAGGACCGAGAACTCACTCCGCTTGAACAAGAGACTTTTGACTTATTAAAAAAGAAGTTCCCCGGCGAACTGCTCGATAAGGATCTTAAAACCCTGCGTGCAATTGCCGAGAGCCCAGAATATATGGATGGTTTCCTACCAAAAGTCTATCCAAATTCCGCACCGTTTATCGATTTTGACGATTTTGATCGAACAGTTATGCCGCCCAAAGAACGTTATTTAGGGTTCTGTCGAGAATATCTCAACATCGAAAAGGCATCAGAGATAACGGATGATGAGCAGTATGTCGTCCATCACATCGCAACTTCTGCTTGGGCAAATGAAGCAAGTCAGCGAGGCGGTGATGATCCGCCCAACCAACAAAAGGACAAACCCTTCCGCTTGGGTCAGGTAATGGCTTTCAAACCGATCGGCAGAAACATACTTGAGCGTAGGTCAGCCGATCCCGCCGCCTTTGCTTTTGTTTTACTTACATCTCGGGATCACCTAAATGAGGATATCCGGTGGATAAAGACCCTCTTTGATAAACATGGAATATCTGACGGATGCCTACATATCGCTCTTCAAGATCCTATACTTTTTTATCGGATCCTTTATGCGTTTAGCACCAACACCTCCTTCCTCAAATGCCTCTACGACCCAATTGGTACAAAGACTAAACACCAGAAATAACTTCCGCGCGTCTCATAAATAGTCTAAGCGTATTGGATGAGAATTTCCGATAGGAAAACGCCCTAAAGAATCAACCGTATGAAGGTTTCCATATGGCATCCCCGCCCCTTATCAGAGGGACTTTAAAAAAAAATGCGTAAGTCTTATGGAATTATGAAACTTTTGTGTTGCCGATCGCGTCACTAAATGTTAATCTGAAATGATAGAACCCTCTGTCTCGAAATCCGCAATCAAAACGCCACTGCTGGAAGGAGTAATTCATGAAATTCAAGTTTCTCACACTCTTAGCGCTTTCAATGTTGTGCCTGTCGTACGGACATGCCCAAGACTACAGAACGTGGAACCTACCTGAAGGTGCCACAATGCGCATCGGCAAAGGTAGAATAGATGCGCTAACATTTTCGCCGGATGGCAACGAACTCGCTGTAGCAAGTAGCGTAGGAATCTGGATGTATAGTGTGGATACCGGTGCTGAGCTAGCACTGCTTACGGGACATACAGCACAGATTCATGAATTAGTATTTTCACCCGATGGCAACATACTCGCAAGCACCGGTAACGATCGTACACTCCGATTGTGGGATACCGATACCGGTCAACAGTTGATGGTGCTTTCGGATGGGCGAAATTTATCTCAGTCACTTGCCTTTTCACCTGACGGAACCACGATCGCTGGTGGTCAAACTGACACAATTCAGATATGGGATGTTGCTACCGGGGACCCTCTTGCTACGCTAACAGGACATACAGATACTGTTGAAGCGTTGGCATTTTCACCCAATGGTAACACACTCGCAAGCGCGAGCGAAGACCTGTCAATTCGGTTGTGGGATATTGATTCTGAAGAGCACCTTTCTACGCTTACGGGTCATAAGAAGCCTGTCAAAGTATTGACGTTTTCACCCGATGGCAACACACTCGCAAGTGCAGGCATGGGGGGGACCGTCCGACTGTGGAACCCAGATACAGAAAAACAGGTACGAGCACTCGTTCAATTCGGACTTACCGATACCAATCAGGAATTGCCTGCTGCCACGCGTCGAGCGGCGTGGATTGACACATTGGCATTCTCACCCGACGGATCCATTCTGGCAAGTGGCGATCATCACGGTATAACTCGGTTATGGCGTATTGATGATGGCAGCCTCCTTTCTACGGCAAAGCCAGATACAAGACCAATGCCAAGATCAATTCGCGCCTTGGCATTCTCGAGGGATAAACCGATCTTCATGACTGTTGATTGGAAAGGAGCGATTTATTCATGGAATGTATCCACTGGTGCTCAGCTTGCCGCACTTACCCTTAAAGGACACGAAAGCGGGAGAAGCGCGTTAGGCTTCTCTGCCGATGGGACAACCCTCGCGAGTGTCGGATGGGCACGAACTGTTCAGTTTTGGGACATCAACGGTGATAAGGAATTCACGTCGATGGCACTGCCGCAGTCAGATGTGGTAAAAGCGTACGCGTTTTCACCGGATGGCAAAATCCTTGCTGGTGCGACAGATGATATGAATACCATAAAATTGTGGGACCTTCAAACCGGCAGTCAACATGCAGCCCTTGCAGGACATACTTGGTTTGTCGAAACCCTCATTTTTTCGTCGGATAGCGGTCTCCTCGTCAGTGGAGACAGAACAGGCGCGATTTATGTCTGGGATACAGAGACAGGACTTCGCAAGCAAACACTCGAAGGACACCAGATATCGGTGAAAGCATTAGCATTCTCCCCCGATGGCAAAACGCTCGCAAGCGCGAGTCATCGAGACATTCGCTTGTGGAACATTGACACACGGGATCTTCGCGCCACCCTTATAGAACATGAAGATTCAGGGCAAGTCGACACGTTAGCGTTGGCGTTCTCGCCAGACGGTGAAACACTCGTGAGTTCTGGAAGAGCGAAGATGCAACTATGGGATGTTAACACGCACCGCCTCCTGTCTGAAATACCCGAACATAGAGGGCGGATTAAAGTGCTAACGTATTCGCCTGACGGCACAACGCTCCTCACTGGATGTGGTGACGGAACAATAGAGATGTGGCGTACGGACACCTATACGCTTCAGTCCACTATCAAACCCCATACGGAACGAGTTGAAGTCCTGAAGTTCTCATCAGATGGGAGAACACTTGCCAGTGGGAGTATGGTGGACGGTACAATTCTCCTATGGCACTGGGCAAGCCTCACTCAGCGAAAAAGATGATTGAGCAACCAGTAATCAGTACCCCTCATATTTCCCCTCATTGCTGGCGAAGTTTCCAAACTCATTACCACACTCGGTAAACATAGTTTGCAACCAGGGGACTTATCCCTTCGTTACTTTAAGAAGAGGCATTTATCGCGCATAGTTATTTTCTCATGATTGACTGCCGATTGCCGAAAACTGAAAACTTTTGTCACTTACCCCCATTTTTTTCTGAAGGTTTGTGGTGAAAGGTTTTTAGTG
>VYCT01000226.1 GCA_009843785.1 Candidatus Poribacteria bacterium
TGTACGGATGTTCCTATAAAATACAACGAGATATCCCTAAATTGACACCTATGGTACGCCGCAAAACCGCACCTACCGGACCTGGGGAAATGTAGAATTATCGATTTATTTTCTTAAACTTCATCAAACCGCACCTACCGGGCCTGGGGGGTCCAAAATTGGACTAAAAAACCGAAAACTGAATGACTCTGAAAGCACACTAAATTCTACTTGACACAGAGCGGATATCTGAATAAAATAGACAATAAACACGACTTTCAAGTTGCTGAAGATGCACATACAACCGACAATACATAGGACGTTTTCATATTGGCTGTGGTTCACGGCATTCGGTGTATTGGCACTGATACTTGCCAACGTGCCGCTGTTTAACATTCTTGCTTTTGAGTTTTGCGCTGTGTTGGCACTTGGCATCTCTTTCGCTGGCGCGCACGTGACACTCACAGCCGTACAACAGATGAAACGGTACCCTGATGCCCTGAGAGGTTCATCGAGGCAGATCGTCACGCGATGTTTCTGGAATGCGCTGATATTTAACTTCGGGCTGCTCGTGCTACCCATCGGTATTATTCTACTGAACGCGCTTCGTGTTAAAAACTGTAATTTTGGCGAAGGATTCATCTTTTTTTTTCTATTGTCCGTAATCAGCTGTGTATACGCGACGGCAGTAGGGACACTCTTTGGATTTTGGATTAAGAGGCGATGGTTGGCATACTTGGCATATATCGGGTTTCTCGTGCTTACTTGTGTTCCGGTGGTTATCAATCTTATATTCCATCCGCCGGTATTCGCATATCACGCAACGTTTGGATATTTTCCAGGACCGATATACGATTTTGTTATTCCGATAACAAGTACACTGCTCATTGCTCGCGCGGAAACGCTACTGTGGGTGCTCCTATTTCTGGGACTTACCGTCAATCTATGTGAAATAAATAGACACACAGACTTGATGCCTCAGTTGAGGTGGCGTAAACTCTTCAGTTCGTTTACAAAACGTGTCTGGTTGTATCTGTTAGTCGTCTGCTTACTCGGTTTCCAGTTCTATACAGGGGCGTTAGGCATCCGTCCAACCCGCAGTGATATTGCTCAGAAACTTGGTGGCTTTCGTGAAACTGAACATTTTGAAATTTTCTATGCCCGCGAACTTGAAACCGAAATTGAAAACATCGTTGAGGATTGTGAGTTTCAGTATGCCCAGTTGTCTGCCTATCTCGACCCTGAAGGTGCGGAATTATCGCGGAAAGTGCGCGCGTATATCTATGCATCTCCTGAACAGAAAAAGCAGTTGATTGGTGCGGGCAGCACATCTGTGGAAGACCCGTTCGGACATGGGTTTCATATCCACGCCCAAGGCTTTCCGCATCCTGTCTTGAAACACGAATTGGCACATGTCTTGACTGTGCCTTGGTCGCCTCTGAAAGTGAGCCTGAAGATTGGGCTTCATGAAGGGATTGCGGTTGCCGCAGATTGGAGTGAAGGTAAACTGACAGCACATCAGTGGGCAAAAGCGATGCGGGAAATGGAGATCGCGCCTCCGTTGTCAGCTATCATGGGAATTGGATTTTGGGGGCACGCCGGTTCGAGGAGTTACCTACTGGCGGGCTCCTTCGTACGGTTTCTTGTGGATACCTACGGTATCGAAAAGTTTAAAGGTGTTTTCCCGACCGGTAATTTTGTGAAACATTACGGGAAGGAGCTCCAGTCACTTGAAACGGAGTGGATTGATTTTTTGGCGGGTGTCCCTTTGCGGGATGCCGATATAAACTATACCGCGTACCGTTTAAAGCGGCGGAGTGCTTTTGAACAGGTCTGCACGCATGAGATGGCTGCGCTGCGGGATACCGCATGGCAGGCATACTACCGAAAAGATTTTGTCACCGCTGTGGAGACCTTTGGGACAATGCTATCAGATGAACCCGATAATTTAAGCACGTTACGAGGGCTTATGTACAGTGCGTATCGGATGCAGGATTACGAAAAAGCGTTATCCTTAGCGAATCGCATTGCAAGCACGGAAGACACTCGATTCAGTCCAGAGGCGTTATTGCTGATAGGTGATATTTATTGGCTAAAGAACGAATATGAAAAAGCGATGGATGCCTACGTTTCTATTGAAACAGAATATGAGACCTTTGAGCGACGGCGCATGAAGCGAATTGCAGCGTTATCTTACCCTGATACAGCCCAGCACCAATCGAATGGTGCAATACAAGAAGAACGTTCGCTTCGCCAACTGCTTCGTGATGTACTCGTTGCGTCGAAACCTGTGTCAGAAAAAATGGCACTTTTATCGGTATGTATACAAATAGCACCAGAGCATTGGTTACCCTATTTCTTAAGAGGTGAGCTGCTTCAGAAAGAAAAAGCGTGGCAGATCAGCAACGCATACCTTCATCAAGCACTGGAACGTTTGATTCCGGGACAGCACGAAACATTAATATTAGAAGTTCGGCGGTTAATCGGTATCAATGCTTACCAACAAAAAGATTATGAGACTGCACAAACTGCGTTTCGGTCAATAGCCGAGACCCCAACACTTTCGTTGGGAGAAATACTTTCAGCACAAAATTGGATACAACGGTGCCAGTGGGCAAAAAGGCACATGCCGTAAACGAGGTCGCGATTCGGAGAGCGCGATCATGAAAAACCGGGTTGACCTACAGATGAACTTCATAATATAATATAAGTATGGCAGTTGAAGTTTCCTTTGCCAAAGCAATCCAATATCGATTTGAGTGAGTCTGCTGGTAGGCAGCTCTGTTCTGAAAACCTATAAGGGAAAAACTATGAAACTATTTGTGCCGGGAAGAATTTGCCTGTTTGGTGAACACAGCGATTGGGCAGCAAGGTACCGGCTATTAAACGCAGAGCTCGAAAAGGGTTATACGTTAATAACCAGCACAAACCAAGGTGTATACGCTGAGGTTAAACCGCATCCAAACCGTCTCATTTTGAAGACAACTCTCAGTGATGGTACCCGTCACGGTCCCTATAGCCTTCCTATGGAACGAAGTGCGCTCCTCGCTGAAGCTGAAAAGGGCGGATTTTTTAGCTATGCTGCCGGTGTTGCATATCAAATTTTAACCAACTACCGAGTGCAAGGGGTGGAAATCGACAATTATCTCACCGATTTACCCGTGAAAAAAGGGCTGTCTTCCAGTGCAGCCATCAGCGTATTGGTCGCGCGCGCCTTCAACCGCACTTATGATCTCAAGATGACAACACGTGGTGAAATGGAATATGCCTACCAAGGCGAAACGACAACACCGTCACGCTGTGGACGGATGGACCAAGGGTGTGCCTACCAACGACCTGTGCTCATGACGTTTGACGGAGATCGTATTGATGTCCAAGATCTCAATGTACCGAAAGACTTATATCTTGTAATTGTTGATCTTGGCGCGGGTAAAGATACACGCCTGATATTGAACCAATTAAGTCACTGTTATCCATTCGCCGAGAGCGAATTAGAAAAAGACGTACAACACTACCTCGGTCCTCTCAGCGCACAGATCACACAAGAAGCACATCAAGCCCTCCGCGACGGAGACGCAGAAACAGTTGGGAAACTCATGACGCGCGCGCAAACCGAGTTTGACAAACATCTGATTCCGGCATGTCCCTCGCAATTGACAGCACCTGTCCTCCACAAAGTCCTGAATTATGAACCGATTCAGCCGTATATCTGGGGCGGTAAAGGTGTCGGTTCGCAGGGCGATGGGTCTGCGCAATTCATTGCGAAAGATAAAGAGAGTCAGGGGCGCGTTATAGAGATTATTGAACAAGATTTACAGATGTCGTGTCTGAAACTCGTTATTGAGGCAGGTAGACATGTCCGCAAGGCAGTCATTCCCGCTGCTGGGTTCGGCACTCGGTTGTTTCCAGCGTCAAAGGCGATGAAAAAGGAGCTTTTCCCTGTAATTGACAAGTCTGGACGTGCGAAACCGGCAATTATGGCAATCGTTGAGGAAGCGATCAATGCCGGGATTGAGGAAGTATGCCTTATTATCCAGAGTGGCGATACAGAACTCTTTGAGTCCTTTTTCAAAACACCCCCGCGGATTGAACATTATAACAAACTCAGCAAAGAGAACCAGGCATATTGCGATTATTTACTGGAATTAGGCAGCAAAGTGACATTCGTCACACAGGACGTTCAAGAAGGATTCGGGCATGCTGTTTACTGCGCACGGGAATGGGTTGGGAATGAACCCTTTCTTCTGATGCTCGGGGACCATCTCTACGGTTCGGATGAGGAGAAATGTTGTGCGCGACAAGTCGTAGAGGCTTACGAACAGGTAGGGCACAGTGTTGTCGGACTTAAGAAAACACCGATTGAGCTGCTATCGAACTTTGGCTGTGTTACAGGTACATGGAAAGAAGAAGATTCACTGCTTTCGGTGACAGAGTTTTACGAAAAACCGGATGCCGAATATGCAATGGAGCATTTACATGTAGACGGAATGGATATAGACCAGTTCTTGACGGTGTTCGGTATTTATGTCATTCAACCGCAGATTTTCGAGTTCCTTGAACAGAACATCACCCATAATCTGCGCGAACGAGGTGAATTTCAACTCACCTCTTGTTTGGACGACTTACGGAAGGCAGAAGGCTTCTCAGGGTATGTTGTTAAGGGACGACGGTTTGACATCGGTCTCCCTGAAGAGTATCGCCAAACAGTTGTTGACTTCAGGAACACTTAAACGGTAGAGCATCGCTTGATCACAACGATTGTGAGGTCGTCATATTGCTCCGCTTCACCGACAAAAGCGTGCGCGTCATCAACAAGGTGTTGTACAGTTTCCTCGGCAGTAAAACTATCAGGAATCCGCGAAACCGATTCGATTAGCCGTTCTGTTCCGTACATCTCACCCTCCATGTTGAGTGCCTCAATGAGACCGTCGGTATGCAAGATCAGGAAATCGCCCTCGTTTAAATCGAAAGCAGTGGGTTCATATTCGACTCGCTTCATACTACCAAGCGGCAGGTCCCCGCTTTCAATCTCGATGATATCCGTCCCTTGTTTAAGGATCGGATAAGGTTGACCGCCGTTGGCATAATCAACCCGTTTCTCGGCTTCATTGAGTACCGCCAAATTAATAGCGATGAAGCTGGGGCCGTACATCCGAGGCGCCAACCCCGTATTGAGGTCACTAAGAATAACTGCGGCTTCGGATTCAAAACGCGAGACTTCGTATAACATTCCATTCGTCAGCACAGCAGTCATCGCGCCCCGCAACCCTTTTCCTGCAGCATCCGCGACCGCAATAGCGGTATGTCCATCTGCCACGGTGAGGTAATCGTAGAAGTCCCCACCGACTTGTGTTGCGGGGACCGACATGCCTGCAATATCAAATCCTTTTGTATCGGGTGATTCCGTAGGCAGGAGACCCATCTGAATATTTTGCGCTTCGCTCAACTCAGCACGGATCCGTTGCATCTCCGCTTCTTCCTGCTGTCGCATTGCATTGCGCAGCTGCAATGTGTGTCGTCGGTTAACAATAAGGCGACCAATCAAAGAGAGAACAACAGTCACAAAAATGAGCGTCGGTAAATATGTTCGCCAGCGCGTCCAGATCGGGGGTGGGATACTAAAGTCCACAACTGCTGGTAGGGCGGTGTAAGCCCAATCTTTACGGAATGCTTTGATGAGGAAACTGTAGTTCCCCGCTTTAAGACCTGTATACCGGATACGCAGAATACCGTTTTGATTCTGAAATTCTTGCCTAACGCCACTATTGTTCAAAACCTGTTGGTTCGCCACCCCAGGGGCGGAAAGCGGAGTCCACTGGTCAGATGGTATGTCAGAGCCCGGCGGAAAAAGCGAGAATTCCTGTGTTGAGAGCTTTGTCCAGGTCGGTGTATCGAGTCCAATTAATTTAAATTGATAGGAGAGACCTTCTCGAAGTGAACTGATACCTCGCACATTGAAAATCTTGGTGCCGCGCGCAGGTAACACTAAATTGGATGAGAAATCCGTGTACGGTTTATCAGCCTCTAAGGCGATGATTCGGCATTCTGGCAGTCCACTACGCGCAGGTGTATACTGTGTGACACCCCTTTCAGTCGCAAACCAGATATCCTTATCGGAGGATTCAAGGATTTTTGAGATGTTGTTATGTGCCCAACCATTTTTTGTTGTTCGGTTGTGGAAGATTTCACCATCGTAGCGGACAGTACCACCGCCCCGCGTTGCGAACCATATATTTCCGCGACTATCCTCTATGACATCGCGGACATTGTCCACCAGAAATCCATCCTCTTTTGTTGTGTAAGTCGTCAGGTGCTTTCCATCGTAGCGGACTGCCCCCCGCGAGGTCGCGAGCCAAAGGACACCCTCCTGAGAAGTCAGGGAGGCATTTACTGTACCGAGTTCATCAATATCTTGAGTTTGCTCTAACACCGTGCCGTTATAGGTCTTAAGGACATCTGAAAAGATAAAAGTAATTTCTGCCTGCTGTTCCGTTGGGTTTTGCCATACTGCAAGCGGGGCAGAAGTAGACTCACCCTCAAGCACAACCGGTTCACCGGTTTCGATGTTATTCCAGCGGATTAACCTGCCGGTCACCGCATTGAAAAACCATTTACCCTTTGGTGTCGTTTTTAGCAGTTTTGTTGCTTTAAGGCTAAGTTCATCTGGCGCAATAGGACCCGCTGCAGCTGCTGCGCGATCAATAGTCTTCGGGTAGCGTTTGACGTTCCCGTTCCCAAAATGCACCCAGAGTCTCCCTTTAGCATCCCTGTATAAGTCCGTAATCGCAACTGCGCCGGGCTCTATTTCTCGATCTCTGGTACCGCGACGCATTTCGGTGGTTTGTTGAAAAAGAATCCTTTGCGCGCCTCTTTCTGTAAACCATAAAAGCCCTGTTGTGTCCGCTTTGAAAAGATGTCCGCCAAAAGCCAACCATACATGTTCACCGCCTGCAATGAGTACATCAGTGGTGCTATCCGAGCGTTCCCCGCCGGGGCCGGTTTCTGTCCGAATAGAGATGGAAATTTGATGACCGAAACTTGCATTTGCGTACCGGAAAAACGTATACCGTGTGGAACGGAAGCGAGATTCCGGTGCGTTTATGAACCAGGTATCTCCGCCGACTTCAAACATTTTTACGATTTCGGACTGCGAACGTCTACCTCGCCTACGGATGGCTTGCGAGTCTAGGGTAGACCCGTTTTGGAGTGGGTCTAACCTTAAGGGTTCTGTGAAGCTTTCGTCTGTTTTCGTATCATAACGTGCCACACCGCCTGAAACACTTAACCAGAGATAGCCTCGGCTATCCTCATACATCGTCCGAATCCTTTTCGTACCGAGTCCGGCATGTGTGCTCACTGCCGGTGTTGGTTCAAATACAGTTACACCATTATTGTGTCCGAACCATAATTTGCCATCCACTGCCTCAAAAACTGTCCGAATCTCGTCACTTCCAAGTCCACTATTAATAGTACTCGGAATTTCCTTAAGGTCTCTATCATATTGATGCATTCCCTGTCCTTCGGTAAACCATAGGCTGCCCGATTTATCCTCAAGTTCAAGAAACCCATGTAGGTTGTCGTGACGCTGCAGCCGTGATCCATTCCACTCTCTTGTGGAGCGCCCATCACTAAACCAGAGTCGATCTTTTGTGTCAATCTGGATAGAGGCGGGTCTTCTTGAATATCTACGTCCCCTGCGCCGAGTTGGGAGAATCTGTTCAAAGTCTTTTCCATCAAACCGTAGGAGGAGATTGTTGCCACCGAACCAGAGAAGCCCAGAAGGGTCTTCGGCTATCGCCTCAATTGGCGTATCAGCATTTAAGTCGGACATATCCGGCCGCGTAAATCCGGCATTCGGATGGATACGCGGTGTTCCCCGGTCTATTTCATCATCCGTATCACCGCCGCCACCAAGTGCTGTGCGGTTCCATGTGTTCTCTCGGAAACTCAGAATTACGCCAGTTTTCTCCTCTTCTCCTTCACTCCCACCGAGCCAGAGTGTCCCATCTCTGCTTTGAAAAATAACGCTTATTGTCAAACTTGTCGAGCGTATCAGATCTTCACCGATAATTTCATGCGGCTGTGCCTGTGGCAGTTTTTGTACCCCTTGCGCCACATACTTCGTTAGCACATGATTTTCACCAACCCATATATCGCCCTGCTGATCGACGATGAGTGCATTCCCCATCCCGATAAAACTGATTGAATTGCCATCAAACCGACTGACCCGACCCGATCTTTCTGAAGATTTTCTTGACAGAAACCAGATGTGTCCCCACTTATCCTCAACGATTTGTTGCGTCTGTCCGAGCAGTGCCCCCGCTTCGACATCCTCAGAACTGTCGAGTGATCCAGCGTAGGGCTTAAAAGTGTTATCATAAAACCGACTTACGCCACCGCGATCAGAGCCGAACCAGAGGACACCTCGACTGTCTTGGAAAATGACAGGAACAATGGGACCCACCAATCCATCCGCAACGGTATAAGTTTGAATTTGTTCAGCCCTGGTGTTACCACACACAAAAAGTGCAGCAAAAGTTATGCTAACGATTAAAATCAGATGTTTAACCGTAGCTTTCAGATTCCCGAAACTTGCTAAAAAGCCGTTAGTATGTATCATAATCTTTTTCTCGCCAGAGCTATTTTCTCAAAGCGGTCGCTTGATGATTAATGCGCGAAATCCCGAATTCGTGAAATTGCTTCATTTATGACTTCATCTGGATACGTTAAGGAAATTCTGCAGTACCCTTCACTCCATTGCCCATATCCGAGTCCGGGTGTTACGACAACGCCTACCTCCTCAAGCAGTGCTGTCGCAAAAGCACGACTTGAACCGTTGAAACGGGGTGGGACTGGTGCCCAGATGTACATCGTTGCCTTCGGCCTCTCGATTGCCCACCCACTATTTGTGAGCACATCCACCACCGTGTCTCGGCGTTTTTGATAAATCGCATTTATCGCAGGCGTGATGTCGTCCGCGATTGAGAGTGCCTTTGCACCGGCAAACTGAAGCGATCGGAGTGAACCGTTATCTATGTTGTCTTTAACAGTTTTAACCGCGTTAACAGCGGTTGGGTTACCAACGACAAATCCTAAGCGCCAGCCCGTCATATTAAACGCTTTGCTCAATGAAAAGAATTCAACGGCGACTTCGGCAGCACCGTCTACTTGCAAGATGCTTGGTGAACGATAACCGTCGTAGGTGTTTTCGCTATAGGCGTTGTCGTGCGCGATGAGGATACTGTTTTGTCTCCCAAATTCCACGGCGCGCTCGAAGAAATCGAGGTCGGCGGTGGCGGTCGTCGGGTTGTTGGGGTAATTGATCCAGAGGACTTTGGCGAGACGTTTTATCTCGTCTGGGATAGCGTCAAAGTCAACATAGAAATCGTTTTTTCGCAGAAGCGGCGCATAGTAGGTCGTCGCGCTCGCAAAGACGTGTCCGATGTTATAGGTAGGGTAGCCTGGACTTGCGGCAATGCCAATGTCGCCAGGATTGAGTATGCCAAGTGATAGTTTAACGATAGCATCCTTACTTCCGAGGGTTGTCGCGACCTGATCGTCAGATAGCGTAACGCCGTAACGATGTTGGTAAAAGTTGAGCACCGCCTGTGGAAAATCATCAACAGGGTTATCACATCCGTAGCGATGCCGGTCGGGGTCTTCAGTGTTTTGGAGTGTGTGGACCAGCGTTTCAACAACCGGATCCGGTGTCGGAATATCTGGATCACCGATGCCGAGGCTGATGACATCAACGCCTCGTGCTTTCGCTGCCTGCATTTTTTGACGCAAATCTACAAAGAGATAGGGTGGAAGTTTCTGTAACCGTTCTGCGATTGTAACCATATTTTTAATTTGCCTTTTTAACAGTTCTCAGTTGTCAGAGGGAATAGTTCTCAGTTATCGGTTGTCAGTTACCTTCTTATCGCAGCCGCTTCTCTGATAACCGCCACAAATCGACTCTTAACTGACGACTGAAAGATTTTTTCGCCGAAAAAAATCGTACCGACGACTGACAACTATTTAAGATGAAGGATTGCCTGTTGTGTCTCACTGAGGCTCTCCATAACGTTTGGACTAAAATGCAAACCTTGACCGCCCCAATCCGGCATATAACCGATACTATAACAGTAATAGAGCGTCCGCCGCGGTTTGCCAGAGACATTGATGACGGATCCGTGTGTCAACGCCTCTGTAAAGATGATCGCGTCCCCTGCTTTCGCCGGAATCGGTGTCAGCACAGGGTTATCATCGGGGTGGCTTCCCCAAGGTTTGTGGAAATTGCTTTTATGTGCCCCCGGTATCACAGCGAAACAGCCGTCTGCCACATCGCAATCTAACATCGGAAAAACAGCCTTTGTCAAGGTTGAAACCATTTCTCCATTTTTGCAGTGGTATTGACATTTCGGAATAATCGGCGTGCCGTGCATGTGCAAGCCTGTATAGCCGCCGCCCCATCGGTAAATGGTATAGGTATGATTGAGGCGGTAGGGACCACTGGTTACGCCTTGAATTACATCTAACACCTCTGGAATATCAATCAGGGCGTTAAAGACGCTGTCTGCTTCCATGATATTGGAGATGTAGAGTTCCTTTTCCGTCCGCTCTGTTCCAAGACACAACGGCGATGGATAGTCTTCGGGTGGCATATTTTCGTACTGATCCAGCACAGCATTGCATGCATTGACCACTTCTTGTGGAATCACACCCTTGAGCACGATAAAACCTTGTAGGTCGAATAGATATTTTTGTTCGTCTGTCATTTTTTTCCTATGGACCTCCGATAAAGAAGTTGCCGTAGGGGTTGGGTTTCCGAACCTGTGCGGGCGAGGCGACCTCGCCCCTACGGTTACTGGTTACTGGTTACTGGTCACTATTTCATATTTGAGGATTGTCCCGTTTTGACCAACCACCCAACCGCTGTTTGTGCTACTTATGTAGATAGCTTTCAGATCCGTTCGGGTATCTGTACGCTGAGGTCTCCAATTTTGACCGCTATCCTTGGTATGGAGAACACGCCCCTCTTTTCCAACAATCCAACCTTCTGTCTCGGAAATAAAAAATACATCATCAAGAAAGTTTTTCGTATAACTCTCTTGGCGTTGCCATGTCTTTCCGCCGTTCTCTGTATGCAGAATCAATCCATCCATGCCCAAGCTGCGTAGATCCAATCCGACGACCCATCCAATCTCTGGTGAGACGAAGGTAACAGCATCAAGGAAAAAGAATGGATGCTGTCTACTGATAGACGCTAATTTCCAATTAGTGCCGCCATCAACGGTGGAAAGCATCGTGCCATTCATCCCGACTGCCCAGCCACGCTGTTTGGAAGTAAAGTGAACATCAAAGAGATTCCAAGTTGTTCCACTCTTTTGCTGGTTCCACGTCTTTCCACCGTTATCTGTGTAGATAATTTCGCCGCCGCTCCCGACGCACCAGCCAGTCTTTTCATCGACAAAAAAGACCCCAAGTAAATCCTGCTGCGTTCCTGAAGTTTGCCGTTCCCACACAGTTCCACCGTTTGTGGTTTGCAAAACCACACCGGCTTCAGCGACTGCCCACCCTTTTTGTGCGGATATAAAATGAGCGGCACCGAAACACTCAGTGGTCCGGCTGTCTTGCGCGTTCCATACGACACCGCCATCCTCAGTACGTAGGATAGCCCCGCGATCCCCAACAACGTATCCTTCTTCCGAGGAAACAGCACAGACCCCTACTAAGAGATGACTCGGGCTCGATTGTGATTCCCATGTTACGCCACCGTTGCGAGTGTGAAGAATCGTACCATTTTCACCGACCACCCAACCGAGTTGTTTAGAGACAAAGTCAACACCCAGTAGGACAGCGTCAGCACTGTTGTGGAAGCGGGGGCCGCCGCGTTGATGTTTCCATTTTCCGTTTCTACCGGACGCGGTATGCAGAACCACACCTAAGTCGCCAACAATCCAACCGTTTTGTGTATCCGTAAACTCAATATCGTAGAGTGTAAATGTGTGCAGCGGCTCTTTTCCGAGGTACTCCGGTTGTCCATAACTCGTCTTATGGCGTTGATTGCTTCCATCTGTGATGAATTGCCATGTTTTCCCGCTATCAGTTGTTGCGTAGACACTCCGTCGATCCCCCACAACCCAACCGATCTGTTTATCTATGAAATGAAGATTGAACAGCGCGGCTTCTGTCGCGTATTGTTCTTCCCACGTGTCGCCGCCATCGGTTGTTCGATAGATGTAACCCGCATTCTTTCCTGACACCGTGTTTCGATAGGTGATAATCCACCCGTAATTTTCGTCTACGAAGTAAATCCCTTTCAACGACTTTTTAGCGAATACGGTTTCATCAACTTTGGTAAATGTATGTCCGCCATCGGTTGATTTGAGCAGTGTACCCCAATCCCCAACAATCCAACCTATGGCTTCCGTTATAAAAAAATCGTGGAGGTTATTTTCTGTATCCGTTTCGATAGGTTTCCACGTTTTCCCACCATCGGAAGTGTGGATGAGTACACCACTCTCACCAAGGCACCATCCCTCTAACTCAGAACGGAAATAGACCTTTCGCAAAGGCTTACCGAAAACGCGACTGTTTTGTCTGTGCCATGTGTTCCCGCCATCCGCTGTGTGGATGATAAGGCTTTCCGCACCTTCTTCAGCATCTAAACCTGGAATTACGTCTACAGCGTTACCCACTGCCCAACCCAGATTTTCATTTACAAAATGCACATCATATAGGTGCGAGCTCCAATCGCCTTCCATGACGGTTTTCCATTCATACCGGATATGTTTTTTAGACGTTGTATCTCCACATCCGTTTATAACAATGATGAGGACGATAAGCAGAGAGAGGCCTTGTAAACGACGCTGCAACATCCAATTAGTCCTGCTTTTGAGAATGAAAAAGGATTTCGCTAACATCGTGCAATCCTTTGGGGGCATTAACGACCCATCTCGCTGCGCGAATCGCACCTTTGGCGAAAGCTTCGGGACTGTGTGCGCGGTGAACGACACTTAATTGTTCACCCTCAGTCGCAAACAGCACGGTATGATCGCCGGCAATATCCCCACCCCGCACGGCATGGATGCCAATCTGTTTCTTCGGTCTCGCGCCAACAATACCGTGGCGACCGTAAACACCTACCTCATCCAAGTCGCGTTCTAATGCTGTAGCGACTGTCTCTGCTAACCGCAGCGCGGTGCCGCTCGGTGAATCTGCTTTGTGGTTGTGATGTGCCTCTATGACCTCAATATCGTAATCGTCTCCGAGGGCTTTAGCAATCAATTCAAGTGCTTGGATCATCACATTGACACCGAGGCTCATGTTTGGTGCCATCACGCAGCGAATTTGGGATGCCAGTTCCTTGACAGTCGCGAGTTCATCAGAGTTAAACCCAGTTGTCGCGATGATCATCGCTTTATCTGCATCGACCACCTGCCTGAGATGCTGTAACGTTGCTTCGGGTTTTGAGAACTCAATGACGACATCTGCATCTTCAAGTATATCATTAAGTTCGCCTGTAATAGTTACGCCGATTTCTCCGATACCTGCGACAACACCGGCATCGCTGCCAATTTGTGGGTGTTCGGCGTATTCAATTGCCCCAACAATTTCCATATCAGCTTGTTGGGTAACGCCTTGAATAATAAGCCGTCCCATGCGACCGCATGCCCCATTAATAATTACACGGATCATTGCATTTCCTCGATAAAAAAGAATGGACGTTTAGAAGCAGATGTTGAGTCTCACTTCAATGTAAGTAGATATGCAAAATCAGTTTAACAGAAACCGAGTTTTATGTAAACCTTATAGTCGATTGCGTAATTATTTGCACACCTGACAAGACCTGCTGGTTTATAGCACAGACTCACAGTCTATGCTACAATGCTGGACACTGCAAATATATTATCGGATTCTACCATAATTAGCCGTCAGCAGTCAGCGAGGTTCCCCTGTATCCCTGATGGATGTTGGTCTGACAACAAAGGCCCCCCGTGAAGGGAAGGTGTCTTCGCAGCGTTTGGACAATTGTGACGTTTTATGTGACGTTTAAACGTCACAGTGACGTGCAGATGCCAAGTGGCACGTGGGAATGTGACGTAATTTTCGTTTTTTTTTTTCGGACTAAGGCTTATCCACTCTATTTGATTTTTGGTGGGTGTTCTCTCGCCTGCCTTGAAAGATACCAAAAACAGGTTTTTTGTGCCAAAAAGATACCAAATGGTATCTTTTT
>VYCT01000300.1 GCA_009843785.1 Candidatus Poribacteria bacterium
CCCCACCCGTTACTGGGAAGGGGGGCTCCCACCCGTTACTGGGAAGGGACACCGGGCTTCACCAAGGAATTACCGAATTAAAAAGTTAATCTTCATCAAACCGCACCGGACTTCGTCAAGAGATTACCGAATTAATTTTTAATATTCGTTCTGCTAGCCCTGTGATTGCTACTGCCGCCCTTCAACCAAGGCATCAACAACCGTTGGATCGGCAAGGGTCGAAGTGTCACCGAGATCAGAGATGTCGCCTTCCGCGATTTTGCGGAGGATGCGGCGCATAATCTTGCCTGATCTTGTCTTCGGCAGCGCAGGTGTAAACTGAATCTTGTCCGGCGTAGCAATCGGTCCAATATGTTGTCGGACTGCTTGTTTAATACCCGTTTCTACCGCATCAGATGCAGATTCACCCGTCATGAGTGTGACATACGCGTAGATACCTTGCCCTTTGATGTCGTGTGGATACCCGACGACTGCCGCTTCCGCGACGGATTCATGTTGACCGATTGCCCCTTCAACCTCCGCTGTACCCAATCGGTGGCCTGAAACATTCAGCACATCGTCCACGCGCCCGGTAATCCAGTAGTAGCCATCTTCATCGCGCAGCACCCCATCGCCTGTCATATAATAGCCAGGGAATCGGCGAAAATAGGTCTCTAAAAACCGCTCATGATCCCCATAAACCGTTCGCATGATGCCGGGCCACGCTGTTTTGATACACAGATAACCTGTTGCAGGGTTACCCTCCACTTCGTTGCCTGCCTCATCTAATATGACGGGTTCAATCCCAAAGAAAGGGAATGTCGCGGAACCCGGTTTCAACGGCGTGGCAGCGGGCAGTGGTGTCATCAAAATACCACCCGTCTCCGTTTGCCACCATGTATCCACAATCGGGCACCGTTTCTCACCGACGATGTTGTAATACCACAACCATTCCGGTTCTTTGATCGGTTCACCCACCGTGCCGAGTAACCTGAGTGTAGACCTATCGTATTTTTCGACCCATGTATCGCCTTCCTTCATCAACGCCCGCAGTGCCGTCGGAGCCGTGTAGAAGATATTAATCTGATGCTTTTCGACGACTTGCCAAAAGCGTCCGAAGTCCGGGTAGTTCGGCACGCCTTCAAACATAATGCTAATCGCACGATTCGCGAGCGGACCGTAGATGATGTAAGAGTGCCCTGTAATCCAGCCGATATCAGCCGTGCACCAGTAGACATCGCCTTCGTGGTAGTCAAAGACCTGTTGGTGTGTATAGGACGTATAGACGAGATAACCACCAGTGGTGTGCAAAACGCCCTTCGGTTTTCCAGTTGAGCCAGAAGTATACAGAATAAAAAGCGGATCTTCAGCATTCATCACTGTTGGTTCACATTCTGTGTCGGCATCTGCGATCGCTTCATGCCACCAGATATCGCGCGAAGTGTCAAAATCGACGGTATCTCCAGTCCGTTCCACGACAACAACTTTTTCAATAGACGGACATTCCGCTACGGCTGCATCTGCATTCGTTTTCATCGGTATATCGCTACGGGGACCCCGCATTGCAGTGTCTTGCGTGATGAGCATCTTACACGCCGAGTCATTAATCCTATCTCGGAGCGATTCCGCTGAAAATGCCCCGAAGACGATGGAGTGAACAGCACCAATCCTCGCACACGCCAACATCGCAATCGCCAACTCTGGTACCATCTGTAGATAAATACAGACGCGATCGCCTTTTTCAACACCTTGTGCTTTCAGTACATTGGCAAACTTTTTGACCTCAGCGAGGAGTTCATTGAAACTGAACGTCTTATCTTCGGATGGATCATTTCCCTCCCAGATAATCGCGGTTGCATCACCGTGTCCTGCCTCTACATGCCGGTCAAGGCAATTATAGCAAGCGTTCAGTGTGCCACCTTCAAACCATTTAATATCGCCGTTAACAAAGTCATAATCGCGAACGGTATCCCATTTCTGATACCATGTCAACCGTTCCGCAACCGTTGCCCAAAACGCTTCTGCGTCTTGAATCGATTCGGCGTATTGCGCCTGATACGCATCCAGACTATTGACATGTGCATCACCGATCGGATAAGCAGTCTCCACCGGTGGAAAAATATTGTTAGCCATCTTATATTTTGATCTCCTCTACAAATCAATCTCCAGTTCTCAAGATACCTCTACAAGTTGTATAGAACATATTTTATAGGAAAACAGTGTAGATGTCAACTGCAATTGGAGGATATTTTTATAAGAACGTGAGTTTGATGACGCTGAGCAATTCCGAAATTGCAAATACACCTTGCGTTTCTAATAGAAAATGAAGTATAATTATCAATCAACGAACTGTTTATTTTTCATTGCATAGCGGGTATGAAACGATTGTCAATAGGAACAGACAACCAATAGAAATACAATATTACCGGGATCCAAACGGCAGGCAACCTTTCATTGAATGGTTTAAATCCATTCGAGATAGAAACACGCAGCAGAGAATTGACAAACGACTTGCGAGGCTTGAAGATGGCAATTTGGGTGATTGCCAATCTGTCGGTGGAGGCGTTTTTGAATTGCGCCTTCACTTCGGACCAGGATATCGCATCTATTTTGGTCAAATTCAAAATACACTCGTCCTTCTGCTTTGTGGTGGAGATAAAAAATCACAACAAGGGGACATTGACATCGCAAAAACCTATTGGCGGGAATATAAGGAGACACATCAATGAGAGAAATGGGAAACTGGCGCGAGTATCGAATTAGAAGACTTGCTAATGATCAGGAGTCAGCGATTGACTTGCTTGAATTGACATTGGAGGAATACCTTGCTGATGGTGATTTGCCCTTCTTCCTGAAGGAGCTGCGGGTTTTTATAGCATCACAAGGTGGAGTCGTTGAAATTTGCAAACGAACGGGTATTGATACCGAAACGCTTTTAAATATGTTCGCTAAAGAGGATGCTACACAATTATTAGATACGTTCAGTTCTCTGTTGGACGCGCTTAAGCATCATCCGGTGATTGAAGATGCACACGCTAAGCATCTATCACCTGCGAAACAGATGCCAACCAGTCGATAGCAGTTTGTTCGTCCTTTTCAATAGCGATTTCGACTGCTCGCTTTGCACATTCCAGAAGTTTTTTAGCATGCTTGCGTAAGTTTATGAGAGCGTGAGAATTTTCTAAGAAATAGGAGCGTATAAAGTTTTAACCATAAGTGTCAATTTAAAAAAAATAACCGTCTTGATACCAGGTCCGGTAGGTTCGGTTTCCTAACCGAACCGGATCCTACGCGGAAACATTGAAGACTTCAAAAACCTCTTCAGTCCTGTAAGGACGGAATGTTTATAGAACGACGTTTCAAAGATAGTGGGCTGGACGCTTGTCCACCCCGCGGGGTCGGCGAATAAAAAGGAAAAAAAGGAAACCTTTAAGGAGCAAACAATGTTAAAAATAAAATTTTGGGTATCTATGCTGCTGTTACTGCTGTCTGTAAACGCTTCCGCGCAACTTCACATAACCGTTAAACCGCACACAGGCTGGGGAGAAGCGCGGACTTCAAATATTGAAAGGTTGTGTGAGAATGTCGCACTACACTTTCAGGAACAACTTCGCGACGCACACAAAATCAGCGGCGATTTAACAATCGTCTATAATCCGGGGAATCCAAAAATTTGGTATAGAAGTGCTTTTGGTGGCGATGCCGATGACTATAAAATCGGATTATCGGTCACAGATCGATACTAGGATAATTTTTCTTATCAATTCGGACACGAGTTTTGCCACATTTTGCATAACTTCGAAGCGTTCAAGGGGAACCTAAATGGATGGTTTCTTGAAGGACTCTGTGAACTTGCGAATCTATGGGTACTTCGACGGATGCATGACACCTGGGCATCTCGCCCACCTTACGATAATTGGAGAGATTACAGGGATGCACTCTTAGACCATGCGAATTGGCAAATGAATCGCGCTGAAGTCCAATACAATGGTACAGGGGCGGATTGGCTGAAAGAATGGGAGACACAGCTAAGAGACCACGACAGCGGCGCGTTTAGCTACACGCGGGTTTCGCAATTGTCGTACAAGTTCCTACCGATTTTTGAAGAAAACCCTGAAGCATGGAACGCAATTCGGCAGATGCCCGTATCCAACGCGAAAATGTCGGTTTATATGAAGGAATGGTATGATGCAGTAGGTACTGAAGATAAGGTATTTGTTGAAGCGATTGCGAGAGAAATGGGTATCTCTGTTACGACGGTTGTTCCGATCGCAATTGCCGCAATTGATGCCGATGTTAATCGCGACGGCTACGTCGATTTATACGACGTCCTGATCGTCCGAAGCGGTATGCAAAAAGACGTATCCTACGACACCGACATAAATAATGATGGCGTAACCGATGAGATAGATTTGCTTATCGTGAAAGCGAAAGCGCATGAAGCTATCGCTGCCGCAGCACCATCGAAACGGAAAACCAAACTGACAACCTGGGGCGCGCTTAAAAGACGGTGACGCACCTGCATCTCGGGGACCTTGCTGAGAAATAGAAAACCAACAGGCGGGGCATCTCACTCCGCCTAAACGCTCCAAATTTTCTATGGATATTTTCACAGAAATCAAAGAGTCGCTCCGACTGAAAGCGTTGCGTGAATTCACGACAGAGGAGCTGCTCACAGAAATCAGAACGAGAACCTGCTTAGGAAATATTCTATCTGATTTTCGGCATTTATTCAATCAACAAAACTTCGCGCTTTTTCAAGCGTTTATCTTCGGGTTCATCGCCAATAGAGGCAATGGCACACTGACGGAACTTTATCAATGTAGTGGTTCAGAGACGAAGTATTGGTCATTTCCGAAGTTTCTTTCGCGGGGGCAATGGAGTGCGGATGCTGTCGCTGCAGTTCTCATCAGAAGGATTCAACACGCCTTTCCGAGTTGGGTTTATGTCTATGATGAAACCAAAGCCTTAAAGACCGGTGTCTCGCAATGGGGGTTGCATTTTTTCCGCAACTTCAGTTATCAAAAGCATCGCGTGAATCAATCAAAGTTTCACTACGGACACGAGTTTGGGGCGTTAGGTTTATTATGTCAGACAGCAACACAGTGGCATCTATTCCCCGTTTGGGTGAAACTCATTCTGCCTCAGTCGATCCGCGATAAAAGTCAGGCGGTGTTGAAACGTCCCTGTTCAAAGATCGCCCCGGGACTGATTATCTTTGACCGTGGGTTCGCGCGGCGAAAAGTCTTTACAATGGCGTTGAGTTTCGGACATCATATCTTATGTCGTGCGAAATCTAATGCGGTGTTCTATCGTTTACCGAAACACCCGAAACGCCGCCACCGCGGGAGACCTCGGAAATACGGAGACCGTCTCGATATTCGCAGGTTGCGGTATAAGGAGGTAGACATAGGCGGAAAAAGTTATTCGATCACCTCAAAGGTTGTGCGGACGAAAATGTGTGATGCGGATGTTCGACTCGTCGTTATCCGCAACCGTCCGAAAGTCTCAAAACCGTATCGGTACTTCTGCGTCTTTACAACAGATTTGACGCTTGAGATTCCGCAGATCGTCGAATACTACCGACAAAGGTGGCAAATAGAAACAGCGTTTCGAGATACCAAACAGCACTTCGGCTTCGATGCCTATCGCGTCAAGTCTCGGAAAAGCATCAATCGGTGCGTTCAACTGAGTTTCGTCGCAGCAAGTCTCACGAAGTTATTATTCACAACACCCAACGCGACGCAGAAAGCGATAAGTGTTGAGAAAGTCCGTCAACATCTTGGCATTCACTGGTATCGCCCAGAGAAACTCACGCAAGGGTTGCGAGTGGCTTATCTCCGCTCGCAAATGGCAATAGCGGCATTTTCTGCTAAGTTCAAACAAAAAACAAACTCGCAGAATATTAACGTCAGTTTTCAAGACGATACGCCACCGTCTTTTGACAAGGCAGCATAAGTTTACAATATTGTCCAAACTTTAGTAAATACTTAAAGGCGATAAACGCACGCCTTGGATCACTCTCAAAAATGTTCGCCATAACCCTATCCGCTTCTGGCACACCTATTTCGTGCTGGACTTTGTAATGGACAGCTGAAACGCTTTCAGTGCCGACATTCTGTTTCTTCAAAGCAGTTAGAGAATCCTGCGCGAAACCTAACCAATACATCTCTAATTGGTGGGTTCTTGGATAATCAACGGCATTGACATAAGGCGGTGAGGTTACCGCAAGGTCAAAGTAATTTGCTTTGTATTTGATGTTCCTTGCGTCCATATCCTCTGGAAAATCGGTGATTATTCCTTTTGGATAGTTTTGAGAGAATGCCACCATTTTAGGGACTTTGACGTGGAGTGCCTTCACGAATCGGTTCAGTGCATCAGAAGGTTTGAAATGAAACGCGAAAATGGATCGACATCAATTCCAACAGAGTTTCGCTTTGAGAGGAGTGCCTCAACATTCGTCGTGCCGCTGCCTGCAAATGGGTCAAGGATATGGTCGTTTTCTTGTGAGTAGCGTTTAATTAGCCAACGTGGTAACTCTGGGAAGAATTTGGCAGGGTATTTGTGCAAGCCGTGCGTTAGGAAACTTTGATCGTGGCTGATAAACAGAAACCTGTCGCCGTCCTTTGCCGGTAGATCAACAGGAATATCGCCATCTACGCGAACAATGCTTTCACCAAAGTCGTTTACAATTTCAGTAATGTTATCCATTATTTTTTAGTTTTGTATAATGCAGTAGCAGTAGATTTCTAAAGCAATTGAGAAATCTTGAAAAAGGGTTGCTCTTCATTTTTACAGTCTGTTGTGAGAGTGAAAAAACAGTGCAATATTTACGCATTTCAGAGAATTATAGCATAATTGCCATGCGTCCGCAATAGAATTTTACGGAACGGAGTGTCGAAAAGCAACAGCCACCACATCCATCGTCATCGCGACGAGCCAGTGAATTGCCGCGCCGTAGATAAACGAACGCGTTTCAAACGCTAACACACCCAGCAATACACCCGCGATAATTGAACCGAGTGCCTCCGGCAGCGGCTTAGAATAATGCATCACCGCAAACGGAATCGTCTGAATTAGGATAGCATAGTTTCCAAATTTCCGTTCCAATCCGAAAAGCATAAACCCACGGAAGAAGAATTCCCACGAAAACATGTAAATGCCATACGCGATTTGATACAATAAGAACGCCTGCCAGCTGCCTACAACTGCCTTGCAAAGTGGATACTTTTCTACAAAAGGTGGATACACCATGACAGCAAGGATAACCACAGGTATCATCAGAATCCATGCGACTGCTGTCACAGACCATCCGAGTCTCTGATTTCCGAGTTGAACCCCATAGTTGTTGAGTTTTTCTCCTGTTCCAAATTTGGCAACAAATGCCGGAACAAAAAACAACGTAAACGCCGTGATCAAAAACCAGTAATAGTACGGGTGGCTCTCCGGCAATGGGAAGTTGCTAAAGTGTTCTACGAAGTGACGGTTAAAAAAACTCCGGCGGCTATAGTACCTGTGCAGCGTTAACAACAACGCAGCGGCAAGCAAGATAACGGTCGCTTGTCGTTCCCAACCACGTAGATATTTTTCTTTTAATGTTTGGATGTGAAAAACCATCTTGAATTCCTGTCGATTTTACGGTATTATACCGTGACCAGCAAATATTTGCAATTGATAGACAATAGAGGTCGTTATGCGGTTTTCAATGTCCAAAGAAGGATTATGGAGGTATATAAGATAGTGTATCGAATGTTTGTCGCTGTTTCTATGTGTCTTGTTTCTGCGGTTTTAGCGTTTGGAGAAGCCGAAAGCCCGCTTGAAAAAGCCGAGGTTTTAATGGCAGACGGGAAATTTTACGAAGCACTCTTCGCTTTAGAACCGCTGCTAACGACAGATGAGAAAAGCGTTAACCAAGAAGAAGCACTCTGGCTTGCGAATGCGCTTTGCAAGACGTGGGTTCATAGTGACAATTTCTACAAAAGGTGGGAGAGAGAGAAGCAGGCAAACAACAAACCTGAATTTCAGTATTCTAACGGGTTTATGCGGTGGGATAAAGTGATTACCTTGAACCAGTGGGGCGCGAGGATTGTATACGAACACTTTAATGCCAGAGCAGAATATACCTACGGTTTCCTCGAACGTCTTGTTACACTATATCCAGATAGTAGTTGGCGACCAGCTGCCGAATACTATCTTATTGAAGATGGATACAATGAACGTAAATCTGTTGTAAAATCTCTCAACGCCTACTACGCCTACATCAAGAAATACGCGAAGAGCGGTCTGACAGAAGTCTATATGGCTTATCTCTATATTGCGCATGTCAACGATAACCTTTGGCAAGCGTTAAAATCACCAAAAGGCGAGTTTTATGACTGGTTTACCAGTGGTGACCCAGAAACGGACAAAGCCGACGCAGCGAAACACAAGAGAGAAGCCCTGAAGTATTACGCGAAGTTCATTGTGAGTGTCAGTGAATACGATTATCATGGCGGGTTTTCAAATCAGTATCGGGTGGTCGTCAAAAGGTTTGAGAATCTCAAACAGGACAAAGAGTGGAACAATTGGTTCATTATTCTGGATTAGCAGAATTGTAACGCGAAAGAAGCAGTGCCAATATGCTAAATCTTGAGCAAATTAATCGCATCTTAATCATTAGACTCGCACCGCTCGGTGAAACGGTTTTAACAACACCCGTCATCCGCGCCTTACGTCAGCACTTTCGAGAGGCACATATCGCCTACATGGTAGCACCGACGCGAGAGGATTTGGTGTCCGCGAATCCACATCTCAACGAGGTGCTGACCTACCATGCTTCGGTGCCGAAGTTGATTTATCAAATCGCGCGTCGAAAATTTCAGATGGCGGTTGTACTACAACCAACGTTCCGCTTGGTGCTTCATACATTTCTTGCTCGAATTCCGTTGCGTGTCGGTTTTGAAACCAACGCTGGAGGCAAGAGGTTATTGAACCTCGCGGTCTCAAATAACACCGCACAGCACGAAACACAACGCTATCTTGATGTTGTTCGTGCTTTAGATGTTGAAGTTGTAGAGGATGAGCCGGAGGTGTTTGTTGATAGCACAGGTATCGCGTGGGTGAACAATTTTCTTGAAAAGCGGAAGTTTGATGACGGCAAGCCTATTGTCGGTCTCAACCCAGGCGCAGCGACCCTGTATCGCCGCTGGCATCCAGCGAATTTTGCCGCTCTCGGCGACCTACTGCACGAAACTTATGGCGCGCATATCGTCATCACAACCGGACCACGGGAGGGCGAATTAGCGGATCAGGTAGCCGAACAGATGCTATATTCACCGCTTATTGTGAGTCGGGCGACCCCAATGCAACTCGCTGCACTGCTGCAACGGTGTAATCTCTACATAAGTAATGATACGGGACCGATGCACCTCAGTACTGGGGTGAAAACGCCTACAGTTGCCTTATTTGGTGCGTCAAATCTTATCCAGTGGGCACCCCCGTGGGACAAGCATGCCGTGCTTGCCCGTAAAGATTGCCCGTTTTTGAAAACACTTTCGTCCAAGGCGTGGGACGCGCATCCAGATCGCGCACGCGAAAATCTTGCAGCGATCACCCCAGATGCGGTTATGGAAGCAGTGGAGAAACTCGCATGGTAAAATCTAAACACGACCAAAGCGAAACGTTAGAGGCACAACGCATCAAAAATTGTCTAACCGACATTCGAGATAGAATGTATCGGCAGGCACTTTTACAGACAACTGTCCGTGCGTTTTTCTGCGGACTCATACTGCTTGCGCTTCTGTTCCTTCTGAATCGAACGGTTCCTCTACCGATGCAAATATCAAGTATCAGTTGGATTATCATGTCCATAGCGATAGGCGTAGGTATCTGCATCAGTTTCAGACATCGCAAAGATTTACGGCTTGTCGCGCGGACTGTTGACGAAAAGATGGAACTCAGAGAACGTCTCGGCACGGCATTTGAATTGATACAGACTGCTCCGCAAAGTGACTTCGCGCAACGCCAAATTCAAGACACCGCAGAAGTTGTAGAAGCTTTAGAAACCGCAAAGGTAAGTCCATATCGTGTCCCAAAGTTAATGAAATTATTTCCAATTCCTTTGGTGTTGATCGGAATTTCTTTTGCTATTCCACCGTTCTACGAGGTACCGCAACCGCTCACTGACCTACAGCAGGCGGCATTGGATAAAGCCATTCAGAACCTTGATGGAAAACAGGTCAAAAATTCGACCCTCCAGCAGCAAATCAGCGATACCATAAATCAGTTGAAAACCGCAAAGGATCTTGACACAGCACAAAAAAATCTCGGCGACTTAAAAAAAGAGGTACGCAACCAGCAATTAGAACAAAACGCTATCACCGAAGCCACAGCAGGGACGCAAAACTTTCGCGGTATGAATGCCAACCAACTCGCTGCAGAACTGCAAACGTTCGCTGAACACGCGGAGATACCGCCCGAACTCCAAGCGGAACTCATGAATCTTTTTCAACGGTTGGTTGAAAATCTACCGGAGGGACCACTCAACGATTCACTGAATCAGATTCAGGGCAAGTCCGTTACGCCGGAGACGTTACAGGACATCATTGATGCCCTTGAGATGATGGAGGCATCAACCGACCTCGCGCAACTGGAGGCACAACTCACGGCGAACCAGAAGGAATTAGCGTTAGCGACGCTTGAAATTGAGACCCCAGGAGGCGGCGTTGCGAATAGCGACGGAGCACCTGGGCAAAACGCCGGAAGCAGCGAAGTACAGGGAACTCTTGAAGGCGCGTTGAATGCCGATCCACAGTCAGAATTACAGACAACCGACGCAGAGAAAGCGGAGAACGAGACAGATACAACGGCTTCTACACCGTTGACTGGCGAGGAAATACCAATCCCGCAAATTGATGGGCAGCAGTTGATACTTACAACGGAGGTTTCGGGGCATACGCAAGGGTTTTCTGATGCTATTACGGGTGAGGTTAGCAACAATGACCCCGTCTATCTACCTTTCAGCGATGTCGTCCTCAATGCCGAGCGCGCGTATGCCGAAGCCGTGAACAATAATCGTATTCCTGTTCGATATCAAGCACAGATTAAAGCCTATTTGGAGGCAATTTCGCAACAAAATGAAAAAGAGCCTGATTAAAATTGCAACCACTGTCGGCATTGTTGCAATAGTGTATTTCGTGTTGAGGCACTACGGCATAACAGACGAGATTCGGTTAGAAAATGTTCCGAAAATCAAGACATGGGTGGCGAGTTTTGGGGCAATTGCACCCTTCGTCTATATCGGGCTTTATCTCGTCTCGACTGTCTTTTTCCTACCGGGTTCCCCGGTAACTGTATTGGCAGGTTTCGTTTTCGGACCGTTATGGGGTGTCTTCTACGCCTCCATAGCCTCTATTATCTCGGTCTCTGTCGCATTCCTTATTGCCCGCTACGTCGCTCGCGACCTTGTTGAAGGTTGGGTCAAAGACAATGCGCAATTCCGCAAGATAGATGAGCAGGTCGAAGAACAAGGATGGCGTATCTTGATGTTCACACGCTTGGTCCCAATCTTCCCCTTTAACCTTCAAAATTACGCCTATGGGCTCACCAGCATTCGGTTTCCAATTTATGTGCTCGTCTCTGCTATCTTTATGTTACCGGGGACAATCGTACTCGTTCAGTTGGGAGGCGCGTTTGTCAGTGGCGAAGGCGACTTTTGGAAGACCGCAATCTATCTCGGGATTGCGGGCATCCTGATGCTTTTGCTCTCATTGATTCCGAGATTTTTGCGAAAAAATCAGACGAAATTATAACTCAAAGAAAGTGATTAGACTGCTGAATTAACGCCGCTATAGCAGTCAATGCTTCTTCACGGGTTCGGATTTCGCCATCAAACTGGCGTTCTTCAATCTCCTTTAACAACCTTCCGATCTGTTTCCCTTCTTTCAAATCAAAATGCTGAATCAAATCATCTCCAGTGATGAGTCTACCCTGTTTGCTAATTGGCAGGATATGTTCATAGTACGTATGCGCAATCTGTTTAAGTGATGTCGGATCCATCGGATGTGACGCTGCCGCATAGAGAAGTACACCCCACCAGTCGGAGGCGTATGTTCTGAGAAAGCGAATTGTCTGTTTTGGGGTCAATTGCTGAATCTCATTTTTAAGTACTTCGGCTCCGCTGAGAAGGCGTTTCATAAACTGTGTCGCTTTACGACTCAAGCGAAGCTGCGCGCCGACACCACCGCAATTATCTCCCAAGAGTAGACTGAGCTTGATCAAAGAACGCCGATTGACCTCTACCCCAAGTTTTTCTTGCAGGTAGTCATTAATTTCGCTACGGTATACGTGGAGTCCCATCGGGATTGGATTTTTTTCAAAAGTCTCAAGTGGATTCCAAGAACGGTCTGCTGCTTTTATAGACGGGACGACTTCGGTAAGTAATCCAACTGTTTCCAGTTGTTGTAGATATAGATATGACATCTTAACATTAAAGATTTTCATCAGTTCGTCGCGGCACCGTTCCGATGCTACCTTAGAGAGTAGTGCTTGGTGTTTTGTCACCAAATGGATCGCACTTTCGGCAATCTTGAAATCCAACTGTGCCGCGAATCTGTAAATCCGCAGCAAACGAACCGGATCGTCTCGCACCACCTGTTCACTCGGAAATCGGAGTAAACCTGTCTTTAAGTCTTTCATACCGCTGCACGGGTCAATCACGTGAAAGGAATTTTGTTCACACGCGTTATTTGTAACCGATCCCACATTTTCAAACGCAATTGCCATCGCATTGATTGTCAGGTCCCGCAAGCGTAAGTCCTCAATGAGCGATGCAGCTCGGAATTGCGCAAAATCCATACTTAGAGACGAGCTCTGCGAAATGTCATGGTGCTTGACAATTACGCGGGCGGTGGACGGGTTTTCGTCAAGCGCGATGCAAGTCGCGCGGATGCTGGCAGCAAACGCCTTGGCAAACTGAATTGCATCCGAGGCTAAGGCGAAATCAATATCTGTCGTCTGGCGTTTGAGCAATAAATCTCTCACACTACCACCGACGAGATAGAGCTGGACACCGCGGGCATTCGCAAAGTTACCGAGTGCCTGCAGGGTCGGATCGTCAAATAGTTCTTGAAGCGTCTGAATCGTTGTGTTCATTGGTTTGCCCGCGCCTTTTGCCGCTGTGCTTTCCGAGAACGGAATAGGATACCGTCCAGATGGAGATGCGTCGCATAACCGATGAAACCTGCCACGTAGAAGGGTATACCGCTCAAGACAGCGTGTGGAAGGTCACCCCAATCTCGTAACGCATTGAACTGGTCCGCGAGGTTACTACCCGACTTCCATTCTGGATAGCCAGCATAAACCGGAACGAACAGGAACACACTGGGGAGCAAAATCATAGTCAGTTTCGCATGGGTCCACCCGCGATGTTTGCTCATAATCGGGAGCATCGCGAAAAGGCCTAAGAGTGCTGATTCCAGGTACCTCTGTAAAAATACAATCAGGACCACATTCAGCACAAAGAGTACACTATAAAATATCTTCTGGCTTTTGCTCTTGATGTCAACATCTGGCCACAATCCAAACAACACTGCTACGGCAAAGCAACCGATGATTTGTAGAGGGGCTTTTACCGGTGGAATCGTTGGGTTCCAATCTTGTGGCATCGTATCATAAAGGATTGGAACGGCAAGGGCAGCTATAAGTGAGATGATGAAAAAAGTAGTGTAAGCGACTAACCCACCGATCCAGTGTTCACGGAACATACTCATGGTAAATATTATAACGTACTTTTTGGAAAAATAAAATGATTTCTACGACTTAATCAGGTCAGTAAAGACTGTTTTACAAGATTTAGGCAAACTTTGCCAGCACTGCACAAGGCTTAGAATCTGATGGAAAAATTGCGTAAATCCTATTTAATTTGACTTAGGACACAAGATATGATACAATTATGTCATAATCTTTTGTGAATCTCGCTTGAGTTGCATGTTTCGGCTTGATTGTAACGGGGAAAATAGGTATGATGTAACACAATACAGGTAATGGAAGAGAATTATAGTAGATTATGAAAATAAGTTTACATTTTATGAG
>VYCT01000223.1 GCA_009843785.1 Candidatus Poribacteria bacterium
ATTCTTATGTATATTATAGCATAGATTTTCATCCGATGCAACATTGATTTCAACTATAGTGCTTGCAAATAATCAGTTTGACAGTTTATAACAATCTTAGTGATTTTACACATCAAAATCCTTCAATGCACTTTTAACTTCAGCGTCCAAGGCTTCTGCTGTGAGGCTGTCGTCAAAAGCGGAAATACCGGCTTCATACATCAGTTCCGAGAGATCCCATCGCGAAATGTTGAGCAGTCGTGCCGCCCTACCAGCACTGATGTCACCTTGACGCAAAAGTTCAAGCACAAAAGCTTCACGTGCCTTGTGCTCCGCGTCCACTTTGTGTTTCAGTAAAACCTCGTCAAGGGGTAGTGTAAATCGGACTTCAAGTTCTCTTTTTACTATACAACTCACCTCGTGTTATTCATCCTCATCTCCCCATAATTCTGCTAATAACGCGTCCCCAATATAATCGTCGTGGCGTTCGCCGAGGTCTGTAACATCAGATTCCAGGGTTCCCAGCAACGCAATGAGCGGATCGGGGTGGTCTTCGTAGGGTCCTTTAACCACGCGTATCTTTGGACGGACAGAAGTCTTGAGTTGTTTCTTTATTTCTGCAACATCGCATTCCAACGTGCCTGCTAAGGCGAGAAGCGGATCTGTGTGCTGTGTTTTTGATTTTTTCATATCCTTTCTCCGTTGCTTTATTTAGGGCGAACTAATTATCAACAGATTCTCCTTTGGAGTTCGGATAAATCGGCTAATTTCCTTACATACATGTTGTAACTAAGTGGGCTGCTATTTGCATACCGCTATTTTACCATAAGTCCGCGTCAAAGACAATGCTAATTCTCCGCTCTGATCCTGACGTAAGATGCATTTCAGTTGAAAGGTAAGGACAATTGCTTTCCCGAAGCTGCTATTTTCGCTTTTGTTGTCCTCTTTTTTTGCTTCGGTTGTTGAGGTGTTTTTTCCGATTGAATTTTCTTCAATAGAACGCTTGCTGGTTCATCGTTGGGGTCTTGCGGCACAAGCTTACCAGAGAACGCATGTTTGAGGATAGACTGCCGCAGACGTTCCGCGCTTTTAAGTTCGGCATCAATGGTTGCTTCCGCCTCATCAGCAACTGAAAGGTGACGCTCAATTTCAGAGACGATTTGTTCTTGTTCAGTAAGTGGTGGAATTGGAATATCAACCTTTAATGGAAAATTACGAGAAATTCCACCAACAGTAGCCCCGCGAAAATCTGAGAGAATTTGTTGCTGCCCTTTACTGCTAAAGAGATAATAAAACGCGAATTTTGGAAAAGCAACCTTTGGATCTACTCGTACAATAAACAGATGTTCATTAACTGCAGCATCTTTATGTGGAAAATTGTTATCAACAAAACTTGTTTTTCCGGTTGTTGCACCATCTTTAACAACAATAATATCGTTTGGGTAAATACGTCCTTTGTTCAATGATTCAAAAAACTCTGCAGGGATATATTTGATTTTTTCAAAGTTAAAACCGCCATCTGTATTTAAATGTTCGCCCCCGAGACTCGGTATCCCTTCAAGAATACCCCGGACCCCACCCTTTGGGCGCGAACCACTCTCAAGCGTGATGAATTCATTCAGATTTATACTTTCCCAACTGTCCGAATGTCCTTCGCGCGATTCCCTTGTCAATTCCCCTTCAAAAGCAGCTTTGAGGATTGATCGACGATACCGATGCAACTGCGCTTGTGCTTTTTTGAGGCTATCAACTGCTGCGTCTAATTGAAAAAATAGCACCTCTAATTTGGCTACAATACGGTGCTGTTCTGCCAGCGGTGGAAGCGGGATTTCCAAGTCAGCAAGTGCTTCTGTGCCTAATCGAAGTCTTCCTGTTGTGCCTTTCATTTTCCCTGTAAGCAAAGCGCGGACACCAGGAACCAACAAATAATAGAAAAGATAAATTTTATCACTAACACCTTCAACCTCACGAATTGGAATTACTTCAGTCGTTGCGATGCCAAACGGTGTTGGCAATTCGCGAATAATGCACTGTTTCCCATTTTCAAAAGAGGGTGTAATTTTTGCCAGAAGAATATCCCCGGGTTCAAAGTAAGTTCCGCTGCTGAGTTCATCGGTTGATTTGAGGTTAAATGCCTTAGAATATAACTTGGCAATTGGAATTAAATTCATCGGCACAAACGGGACTTCGTTATATTCTGAATATCGTAAGCCTTTTGGTTTCTTAGTAAACGTAGCAACCTCCCCAAATCTCACAATTCGCCAATTCAGAGGCAAATCCATTGAATTCATTTTGCTCATCTGTTCCCTTTTATTCGATTTTAGCGAGACGTTCACCGATGGAACATAGTGCTTTTTTGACGCTGCCCTGTTCAGAGGGTGTTTCGGGTTTGGATGTAGTGGTGTAAGCGGCGTGTGGTGCTAATCGTTCCTCAAAGTGATTATAGAGTGTGACGCTGGTATGCTGAGACGTTTCATAATTGGGTGCTGGTAGCCCGAGGTTTTCCATTTCTTGACGCATTTTCCGTGTCCCTTCACTTAAAGCGCGTACCAGGGTACCACCGTGTCCATTTTTCATAAGGCGCATCCATTCGACAATTCTTGGATTACGCAGAACAGAGGGAAGGGTTGTATCCCCAACGTTAAAATGCCGTGGAACTGTTTGAAGAATCCCTCCTGGATTTTTCACTACTACTTTATCCTTATAGACAGTACAGCGAATCGGAATGTTAACTGCATAGTCTCTATGAATAACAGCGTTCACAAGTGCTTCGTCAACTGATATAGAAGGATATTTGGGGTCATCTAAAATTTGAAAGGGGCCAGAAGTTTTCAGAAATGTCCGAAGATTGCGTATGACATTTGGCAATGCCCCATCAAAATCTTTATCAAGAATTGTATCAACCTTGCTTGCCAAATCTTTATCACAAGTATCATATTTTAGTACTCTCACGAATGCGTTTGCAAAACGTTTTAGAGGATTAGAAGCGAAAAACAGATAACCAGCATTGGTAAAAGCGTATTTGCCATTTTCTTCATCTTTAATGAGTGCCCCTATCTGGTATAGCACATCTTCAGTACTATCGCCGGACTGAGCTCCTCTCGTTTCAAGAAAAGTTTTCGTAAACTCACCAGCTATACTTTTATCAAGTTCATCCGGATCGTAAGAGCAACAGTAGCGCATTTCAAAATCGACTATCCTTTTTTCCCATTTTGGATTTGGCATTTACGGATACCTCTTTTTCACATTTTAAAATCGGAGCCAATTATAAGACCTTTGGTGGAAAATAATTATAAAGTTTAGCACAAAACGGACTTGAGATGCAACCCTCTTAATCGCGATGCACAACCTAACAGGTTATGCTACAATACCGCCACTGACGTTGTTTCTACAACGCACAACCTAACAGGTTATGCTACAATCGAGATACTAAGATACCAATTTTTTTGTCAGGTCTGTTAGGATGTTGTCTAAATCATCTCCAAAGAGTTCGTAAACTTTCGCGCCGTTTCCGAGTTCGGCAAAGGGAGCTAACTCAAAATCGGACATCTGAATGTCAAGCGAGGTGGCGATATGGTCACGTATCATTTCAAGCCATTTATGTTGCTCTGCGTTAAAATCTTTACCTTCTAACCATTCTTCAAAGTTTCGGTTAACAGTTGCACTGAACGGCTCCAGAAAAAGGTGATACCCTATCGCAAATCGTACCAGTGATATAAGGTCTGCACATTGTTCTGTCTCTCCGCGAACGCTTTCTGGTGCCCATCTTTTGTACGCCAACCATAATGATTCTCGACTCAGACTGCTTGAATGCTGTAGTAGAGCTGCTTCTAACATTTTCAGGTCATCTTCAGTCAATGCGCCTTGTGCCTCTGGCACTCTACAGAGCATTTGCAAGGCTAACAATTCGCCCACGTTTTGATTAATAAAATCTTTAAAGGCGTGAATGACTGTCGTCACCTGTGTGAAATTTCGATCGTCAAAACCGGTTTCAATAACTTGATCTTCGCTTACATTATCAATTATCTGGTTGGGGTCTCTTGGTGGTGCTCCGTTTGGCTTAGATGGTTCACCCGGACGTGCTTGTGAATCGGTTTTAACGGATTCACAGACCCCGACAGCATCAACAATGATAAAATGGGTTTTTGCCTCCGAATCACCAGTGACAGCACGCAGATCTTCTGGGTTGATAGTCCGCACGCCGCGCCCGATCATCTGCTCAAAATAGCCACTGGACCGAACCGCACGCATAAAAACCAAACACTCAAGTGGCTTTATATCAGTGCCGGTAGAGATCATATCAACACTTACTGCAATCCGTGGATTTAATTGTGTGCGAAATCTTCTGATGAGTTCTTCCGGTTTATCACTCCGATAGGTAATCTTCTGACAGAAATCATCGCCTCTGCCGAATACTTCTCGAACAGTCCGGACAATATCCTCGGCGTGTGTATCATCTTTCGCAAAGATAAGCGTTTTTGGGACAATCTCTCTACTGGGAAAAAGGTCTGTGAAGAGTTTTTTCTTGAAAGTCTGAATTACCGTCCGAATCTGATCTTCGGCAACAAAATCCCGATCCAACTGGTTTTCCGTATATTCAACATCAGCGTCTAATTCGTCCCAATGGAGTCGTCGGGTTTCCCGATCTCGCCTTGCTATATAATGTCCCGCCTCAATATGGCTGCCGCTTTCCGTGATTTCGGTTTTAATCCGATAAACATAATAACCGACATTTACATTGTCTTCAATAGCCTGCTCGTGGCGGTATTCATAGACAAGGTTCTGATTGAAAAAATTCCGCGTTTGTGGATATGGGGTCGCGGTGAGTCCGATAATGAAAGCGTCAAAATATTCCAATACGTGCCGCCACTTGCCGTAGATGGAGCGGTGGCATTCATCAACGATAACAAGGTCAAAGGTATCAATGGGAATGTTCGGGTTATAGATGACTTTTTGTGGTATTGTGTCCTCTGTTTCCTGTTCAAAAGCGGAACCTTCCTCATCATCGTCTGATTCATAGACAGGTTCACCTTTTAGCATGGAATAGAGGCGTTGGATAGTAGTAATACAAACAGCATTTGCATCGTCAATAATGTTGCTGGAAAGGTGTTGGACATTATAAAGGTCCGTAAATTTTCTGCCATCATCGGGAACTGTGTAAGCCTGAAACTCGCGAAGGGTTTGCCTACCGAGATTATTCCGGTCTACGACAAAAAGAACGCGTTTGACTTGGGCGAATTTGATAAGTCGGTACACGCTACTTACAGCGAGATACGTTTTTCCGCTACCGGTTGCCATCTGGATTAAGGCACGTGGACGCGCCTCTTTCAAAGAATCTTCAAGGTTGTTTATTGCCTCAAATTGGCACTTTCTCAGATCGCCTTCTTCCAAAAGCGGAAGATTATCCTTGAGTCTCTGCCGAATCGCGACAGATTGAAGAATGTCTTGGAGGGTATCTGGGGTATGAAACGCAAAGACAAGGCGAGTGCGCGAGTTAGGCTCTCGTGCATCCTGAAAGTACGTCTCTATTCCAGTAGATGTATAGACAAACGGACACCCCTGCTGTGTCGGCAAACCAGCTGGTATGTTTGCGCGGTACCGCGATGCTTGCTGCGCTGCCCCGCTGAGCGTTGTGCCTTCTTTTTTGGCTTCAATAAATCCCACGGCGAGCCCACTGACAAACAGAAGATAATCTGCTCGCTGTCCATTTGCCAACGGATATTCGCGGACAGCCACACCCAACGCAGCATCTGTATCACGTTCAGCATAATTTTGGATCTGCCATCCAGCTGCCTCAAGCATTTTATCTATGTTGCGTCTTGCGCTCTGTTCAGGGGGCATGGTAAAGTGAATTTTCTTTCTAATTTCGTTCAGCGTGGCGTGTCATAAATAACAGTTTTACTGAAAAAGGCGGTTTAGTTTTGTGAAGCAGTCCTGTAAGCATATAGTGTCTGTCAATGTGAAAGATACTTCGTCTGGACGCTCATCATCGCGAGTGGCGTTATAGATGACGAGCCCATTACCGTATATTTCTAACGTCGCTATACCGGCTTCGGGGTGCCATGTAAGATTCAGACTGTCGTCTTCTGACCAGCTGATGTCTGGTGTCGGGATACCGGAATGATGAAGCATCTCCAGAAGAAAGAGCGCATCATTGTAGACTAATTCCGGGGCAGGATAAAATTCACTGTCTTCTACAGAGACGGTGTCAACTTCTTTATGAAGATTCGCGAGTTCTTGTTGGACAGACTGCCGAAACGATGGTACGTCTGTGGGTGGATTTTCATAGGATGCTTGCATAATGTTTCCAATTTGTACGACTTGTGCCAGTTAATTGCGGGTGGTTCATAAATAATTTTATTGAAAAACAGTGTTTGAATGCATTGGATGCTTTTCAAGTGGTGTGCGGCAAAGGGATTTGTTTCTGCCTACCAGTTAATTTTATTTGAGCGCGCTTGTGAGTTTCTTCAGTAGCTCCGGCACTTCTGTCATGCGTTTGTATCGCGTCCGGAATGTTGGTAGATGTGATGCAAGCCAAGAGAGTGCGTTCGCGACATCGTAGACATTTTCTACGGGTTGCGTCCCTGGGACCTTGAGTTCGGGGACAATGCTAATTTTATGAGGTGTTTTTCGTTTATCAGGATCTTTCATATCGTTGTAGTTGACTTTACCATCCATCGTTGTTCTGAGAATGTTATATGTTCGTGCAGCGAGGTGGATCCCCCACTTATTGGTTACTGTTGTATCAATCCAGTTCTCTAACAACCGCGGATCTGTATTTATTTTTGTAGTTTGTTGTTGCCATTTTTTGTAGATTTCTATTTCTGACTCGGTTTCTACAATGGTTTTACTGAGGTATTCAACGAGTTTTTCGGGTGCAAGTGATGTGGTATGCCGTCTACGGAATTTATTACCAGTGTTCAGACGCATGAGCCCGTTGCTGCAGATGAGCCGATACCAGCCGAACTCGAATGTCAAAGGCGTGCTGCGATCTACAGAATTTAGGGCGTGGAATTGAAGTGTTAGTAGGTGTCCATCACCTGGATCGAATCTCTGTGCTTTCGGGAATCGGATCTTCAACCACATGCGTTCACCGTATTCTGTCAGATGTAGGTTACATTCAGCTTTCTCGGTATCGTAGTTGAGGTCGTTGAATGCCCTTTCAATGGCATCAAGCACTTCATGATGTTGCACGAGTGAGTAAGATTTTGAGACAGTTGCAACGGGAACTGTCATGTCATGAAGTTTTGTTGGAAGCTTGATAATTGTGTCAAGGTGTTGGTTTTCTATGGACCCTACTTGGAAGGGTTGTCTATCAAAGATAGGTATAACATCTCGAATGTCCTTAAAGTAGTCGTTGTGTCCTCTGGCCTTTCTGCCATCCCATTTCAAATCTAAGGTATCATTGACAGGTTTCTCGTCATCAAGCCGAACAAGATTTCTGCTCGCGTGATATCGTTCAGCATATTTCCCTCGAACTCCTTTGCTGAAATCGTATTCATTGAGCATATCGGGATCATGTTGGTCTCGCATTACTTTGTTCATAATTTTTCCTTTCGTGAGTTGTTGCTTTTCGGGCGGAGATGATGCGAATGACATCGCCCCTCTCTGTATGAACAACAACTAAGAGCCTTTGCTGCTCAGAACATCCGAGAGTTACCAACCTTTCCTCTGCTTCTGAGTGAAGTGGGTCTGGAATCGTTGAAGACAGGAAATCCGAGAAGACAGTACTTGCCTCAGAAAAAGAAATGCCGTGTCTCCTCAGATTCTCTTTAGCTTTCCAGTCGTTCCATTCAAATTCCACTTCTTTTTCTGCTACTCCTGACGATCTATAGATTAGTGAATATCTTAAGTATTACATACTTTTAACGGAGAAATCAAGTTCATTTTTCAGTATGTCTCCTTTTGTTGGTTGACTTATAGGATAGCATAAGGATGGACTGATTTACACACAAAATCAGGTTTCCGTTTTTTTGTGAATGAAATACAAAAACAATTAGCACAAGCCGTAATTTATGCGTTGGTAGGCATGCTTTGATAACACACCTACCTTTATCTACGAGATAGATGCTAATCGGTACGCCTGTGTTTAAGGTACGCCCAAGTGGTCGCTAACTTGCCGTCCGCTTCGACGGCGAGGACACCGCTAGCGAGTTCTTCAATCTCTGCTTCGCTCAGTGCTCTGTCATAGATGCGCACGTCGTCTATGAGTCCAGGCCACGAGGTGCCATTATTATCCTTTGCACCTTTACCAATGATTAATTTCGTGGCACCAGAGATTTCTCCCACTTTACCATCGTCGTTGTGTATAGGATCATCATCAAGCTCGCCATCAATATAGAGAGCCAGTTGTTCGCCACTTTTCCAACTAAAAACGAGGTGTTGCCAGTCAGTCGTTTGCACATCGCTTTTACCCTCATACGCTTGACCACCACCCGTTGTCGTAATCGCGCCCTTGATAAGATTCGTACCCCCTGGCGTTGCCCAACTGGCGGCATCGTAGCGGAACCCGAAAACATCATCGCCGCCAGCAGGGTCCTTACCAAAGACAATACCTCTGTCGTGTCCAACGGAATCGGATTTTACCCAAACAGAAATGCTAAAAGCCTTAAGTCCGTTGATATAGTCTGCACCTTTCGCATCTTCAACGGCAGCCCCTGCACCATCAAGCTCGACAGCACCGTCAATCTTACCGTCATTCGGTTTCCATTTCGCACCCTCAATGAGTTTCGCGGCGTTGCCGTTCCCGCTCTCATCGGAAGCATCTTGTCCTGAACGGTCATCAAAAGGCAAATAGATGAGTAGACCGTCATTCAGACCAGCACTCGCGACTGATGTTAGGTAAACAGTTGCTACGAGTGTAATCAGTAAGAGTCTAATACCGTTTTTCATTTTCTATTCCTCCTACGAGTAACATGCTGTACCACAATCTTCCAGATTGTGTCTTCTGTAGAGTCCAGTTTGAACTCGGCACAGAATGAGTCATTAGACATTAGTTACGAGTAACATGTTGTTTATGAAAAAAAGGGACAGGCATAGAGAAACCTGTCCCTATAACCTTAAACGTTACAGACATCATACGCGTGTTGCATCGCATCGAATGCGTCGCCTTTGGGACCGAACTCGTGCCCTACATAGAGCTCGTATCCGGTGTTTACGATGGCGCGCATCACTGCGGGATAATAGATTTCCTGCTCATCGTCGAGGTCGCGCCGACCTGGATTACCGGCAGTGTGATAATGCCCGATGTAATCGCTGTAGTCCGTGATGTTACGGATCAGGTCGCCTTCCATAATCTGCATGTGGTAGATGTCGTAGAGCAGCTGCGCTCGGGGTGAACCGACACCTTTGCAAACTTCAACGCCCCACGCTGTCGTGTCGCATTGATAGTCCGGATGATTGACTTTGCTGTTCAGAAGTTCGACGCAGAGGTTGATGCCTTTTTCTTCAGCATATTTGGTGACACGCGACAACCCCGCAATTGTGTTATCACGTCCCTCTTCTTCCGATCGACCTTCCCTATTACCAGAGAAGCAGATAAGTCCGGGGATGTCATTTTCTGCAGCGATATCGATGTTCTTGAGGAGTTCGTCCTCGATCCGGTCGTGGTTGCTCGGATCGTTCAAGCCCGACGGCAAGGACGAATGCCCTACGATAATCGCGATACGCATCCCCTGGTCCTTGACGACCGACCAGTGTTCTGCCGGAAGCATCTCAACAGATTTATAACCGATGTCAGCGGCTTTCTTGATAACCTCTACGGGGTCCCTGCCACGACTGAAACCGCCAAAGCAGATGGATTGATTAATTGGCATAATTCTCTCTTTCTTCTTTGTATGGGGACAGTAGTAGAACCGTCCCTCAAGGTTCAAATTTTAAAGGTCAATAGCCTTACCAGTACGGAAAGACGTGCTTGCTGCGAGCATGATGCGGAGCGTTTCTAACGCATCGCTATAAGGCGATAGAATCTTGGAGGCATCACCGCTCTTAACAGCATCAATAAAGACACGGTCTCTGTCTGCTCCACCATCACCAGGCAGCGGTTCTGTCTCTCCACCTCGGTTCACATTGTTCGGACCACCAACGGTGACAACGAGTCCACGCGTAAACACTTCGAGATGCACACGACCAAAGCCTTCCATAGCACAACTTGAGACGATATTCGCGACTGCCCCGTTCTTAAACTCAATGTTCACCATGCTGATGTCGTCTACATCGTAGTTTTCGATGTGTGTCATGCTACCGCTTGCGGCGACACCGTGTACGGTTTTACCGTCGCTGCCGACGAGAAAGCGTGCAAGATCAAAGATGTGTGTCGTCTGTTCGACGTGCTGTCCGCCGGATTGCGCGCGAACCCGCCACCACGGTGTACCCGGCATACCGCCGATCCAGTACCCGAGCGCACCGAGAATTTGGGGTTGCTCTCCAAGCATCGCCTTCGCATTCTGCGCATTGCCGCCATACCGCCAATGATAACCCACACTCGTGATAACACCACTCCGCTCAACGTCTTCGTTGATGATAATTGCAGGTTCAAGTTCAGAATGAATCGGTTTCTCAATGAACATCGCGATGCCTTGTTCACAAGCGATGCGTTCCTGTTCACCGTGGGCAAACGGCGGCGTGCAGATATAAACCGCGTCCAAGTCCTCTTTATCGTACATGACGCGATAGTCCGTGTAAGCGTTTCCACCGTATTCTTCGGCACGTGCCTTCGCGCGGTCTTCCGAAATGTCGCACATCGCAGAAAATTCAACGTCTTCAAAGTTATCTTTGAGGTTACGCATATGCGCACCCGCCATACCGCCGGTTCCAATAAAACCGAGTTTCACTTTATCCATGTGTTCTCCTTAAAAATGGGTAATTCAAAATCCATAAGTTTTACTGCTATAGTTTATCAAAACCTTCTGTTATATAGCAAGGAATTTATTTTTTAAGGGTTGTCAGTTTTCAGTAAGGTTTTGCTCCGAAAAACCTTTCAGTTTGCCTCGCAGTGAGAGTTAAGAGGAGACCCGGGACAGTTGCGTTTGTTGTTCAAACAACAGCAAATCTCTTTAACTGATAACTGACAACTGCAATTTATTTGCAATTGTGTTATAATGTAAAGGAGGCGTTTGGTTTAATTAGAAACCTCTTTACCGACTGCTGATAACCGATAACTGACAACCAAAATAGGAGGACACTATGGGTTTCAAATTTGGATATAGTACTTTACGTTGGCAACAACCTGATTTTGAAGCACTATTGACCCAACTCAAAGACGCGGGGTGGGACGGTTGGGAGATGCGCCAATCCTTAGATTGGGTCGGAACACCGCAGCGGATCCGACAGATTTGCGACAATGTTGACCTGCCCGTCGCTGCTGTAACAGCGCGCGGACTGCCGATCGACAAAAACCCCGAACAGATGGAACTCAATAAACGCAGAATTGACTTCGCCGCAGCAGTTGAAGCCGACTGCTTCATGTTCATGGGCGCAGGCAAACCACAGGATCGGCCCGTTGATAGCTCCGACCTCGCAGCACTCGCTGATGTCTCCGAAGACTGGGCAGAATACGCCGCACAATACGGGTTGGATGTCTGTTACCATATCCACACGAACACCACTGTTGATTCTATTGACGATTGGGCGAAATATATGAGCCTGCTCCGAAAGTGCAAGTTATGCATAGACGTATCGCATTCCGCACTCTGGGGCTACGATCCGATTGCGTCCATCCAGCGGTATAGCGACGTTCTCGTCTATGTTCACCTTCAGGATTATGCTGGCTATACAGGCGGAGCGGGCACATCTTATGACGTGGATTGGGTGGATGTCGGCAGTGGAAATGTCATGGATTTCCCCGGTATCATGTCCACTTTGGAAGCACTCAATTACGACCGATGGGTTACAGCGTGTCCAGGCACAGTTGAGGACCGTTCAGATGAAGAACGGATGACAGTGAATCGAGAGTATTTACGGCAATTGGGTTATTAGGGAAATCGGGGTTAGAAATCCCTCCCACAGGAAAGGAAGAGACGACGCTTATGAACAAATCAGCGGAGGACATCCGCTCTATTCTTGCTACCGATTGTGGCAGCACAACGACCAAAGCGATTTTAATTGAGAAACGAGATGACGAATACCAACTCATCGTCCGCGGCGAAGCACCCACGACTGTTGAAGCACCCGTTGAAGATGTAACAGCAGGCGTTATCAACGCTATCACCGAGGTTGAGGAACTTGCTGGGCGCAAACTCCTTGATAATGGGGTCATCATCAAACCACAAAACGGGGACACTGGTGTTGATATCTATATATCAACCAGCAGTGCCGGTGGTGGACTTCAGATGATGGTAGCAGGTGTTGTACGGAACCTAACAGGCGAGAGCGCGGAGCGCGCGGCACTCGGTGCGGGCGCGATTGTCATGGATGTTATCGCTTCTAACGACAAACGCCTCCCCCACGAAAAAATTGAACGGATTCGGCATCTCCGACCTGATATGTTACTCCTCTCCGGCGGCGTTGATGGCGGGACGACCTCACACGTCGTTGAATTGGCTGAAATTATCGCCGCTGCACGTCCGAGCCCACGCCTCGGTATCGCTTATGAACTCCCCCTTATCTATGCCGGCAATATAGACGCACGTGAATCCATTCAGGAACGCTTGCAGGAGGTTATGGCACTGGAAATGGTAGACAACCTGCGTCCCGTTTTGGAACGTGAAAACCTGATGCCGACCCGCCACAAGATTCAGGAACAGTTCCTTGAGCATGTGATGGCACATGCCCCCGGCTACAAGCGGCTCATTGACTGGACAGACGCGCCGATTATGCCGACACCCGGCGCAGTTGGGGAGATAATTCAGACGGTCTCTGCCCAACAAGATATTGAAGTCGTTGGCGTTGACATCGGTGGCGCAACGACGGATGTCTTCTCGGTTTTCAAGAACAAGGAGGCAGAACCGATCTTTAACCGTACAGTGAGTGCGAATCTCGGTATGAGTTACAGTGTCTCGAATGTTCTCGCTGAAGCCGGTTTAGAAAACGTCCTCCGGTGGGTCCCGTTTGATATTGAACTCGGTGACCTCCGGAATCGTGTGAAAAATAAAATGATTCGTCCGACGACGATTCCACAAACTTTACAAGAGTTAATCCTTGAACAAGCGATTGCACGTGAGGCACTCCGGCTTGCCTTTGAACAGCACAAACAGCTCGCAGTCGAATTGCGAGGCGTGCAACAGCAACGCACGATCTCTGAAGCCTTTGATCAGGCGGAGAGTGGTCAGACGCTCGTGAATATGCACGCTTTGGATATGCTCGTCGGGAGCGGTGGCGTTTTATCGCACGCACCGCGTCGGCAACAAGCGATGCTCATGATGATTGACGCGTTTCAACCTGAAGGCGTAACACACCTCGCCGTTGACAGCATCTTCATGATGCCGCAACTCGGTGTACTTGCGCAGGTTAACCCTGAAGCGGCGACACACGTCTTTGAACGCGACTGTCTCATCCACTTAGGCACTTCTGTCGCTCCGATCGGCAAAGGGCATACCGGCGATGAATGTCTCTCCGTTGAAATTACGGGTGAAGGTGTCATGTCGATGACTGAAGATATTCAGTTTGGTGAGCTCCGTCGCTATCCACTGCCGTTGGGTGAAAAAGCGACACTCAAACTCCAACCTGCACGTCGGTTTGACCTCGGGGCGGGGAACGGGAACGCTATTGAAACAGAAGCGATGGGCGGTGTCGTCGGCTTAGTTATTGATACCCGCGGTAGACCCCTCGAAATGCCGACAGATGCCGAACAACGCGTCGCACAACTCGCGAAGTGGCATACGGCTTTAGATGCTTATCCGGTTTGATGAAACAGATGACGCGGATTTTAAGGGAAACCCATCGGGGTTACAAACCCCTCCTACAGGGGAAAGGGAATGCTTAATGCCAAAAATTTTATACATTTCACACTTGACAAATTATCGTTAAGAATGTATAATATATACGTAGCGATAAACCTTAATGAATCC
>VYCT01000173.1 GCA_009843785.1 Candidatus Poribacteria bacterium
GTCTCTTATAATAGGAACTCTTGCGTCTCTAATTTTAAAATTGGATGGCGATCTCAAAAAGGCATGAGGATCTTCTAAAGACACAACGCATAATGAACAAAAAGTGTTGAATAAAATCAAATCTTTTTGATTCATATCCGCTAAAGTTGTCAAGGTCTTCGGTGAGTATGACCCCGCACAGTTGGCTTCGCCAGCTAAAATGCTTGCCCATAAATCTTGCACTTGGTCATCAGTTACTAATCGGCATTTATCAAAGAATTTGATAATCCAATCGTTCTCTATAGCCTTAGGATCTGCCTCTTCGTTTAACTCAGGAATTGCTTTTATGATAGTGTTTTCTATGCTTTCCTGTTGTTGTCCTTGTTCTGCAATCCAACGCTGTGCCGCTCGTCGATGTAAGTCGGTTATCTCTATCTCGGTTTTTGCTTTCGCTTTATCTATCTCGATTTCGGTTTCCGCTTGAATTATCGCAGCCTCCGCTTTTGCCTTAGCAACTTCAATGATATGTTTAGGTTCATAAAGTACGTATCCAGCACCAGCTAACTTCTCAATTAGTACCTTAGCTGGTTCTGCTAAATCTCCAATGTTCATGATAGAATTGTCTGACATTATTTTTTCCTTTTTGCCGCAGAATGCCACACTTATGCTCTGCTGCCTTTTTTGAAAATTTGGAGGGAAGGTTTTCCGTAATGCCTCGCTTATTGTAACCTACCGAAGATTGATATTATCCTATTTCAATCGTTTCTTCCCCAAGCATGCCGATGATCTTCACTGCGACACGGGCATCAGGACGCGGTATTGATACCGTGTATTCTCCTTCGATAAAATCTTCATGTTTTTCTGGAACATCACTCTCAACTACGTTAAAATGATCGCTTGTGTAGTCGGTATCTATTAGCACGCAATCAATCTGTGATCGGAAATCTTCGATGTGTTCGTCAAAGATAGATCGGTCTACATCTAAACGATCACAGATGGTTGGACTGATATAGTCTGCAATGGTAATCGTGACACTTTGTCCCTCTCTTTTAAAATTAACTTTTGCTTGGGCTGGTTCAAAAGTGGTGACCCCTTCGCTCCCGATCTCACGGACGATAATTTTGTTAATCGGGTGCAGACGGTTCCATTCATCAATCTCATCGCGAAGGTTGGACTCACTCCCATAACAAAAAACGGTAATGTTGCGTTCATCATCCGGACGATTGCTGAGTTCATTTTTGATATGTTGAATATCTAAACGAGTCAACGGTTTCGTCAGGTCAACGATTTTCACAAGTGTTCCATCCAGTGTGCCATCAAAGAATTGCTCCTGTCTGTCAATTTGCACGCCGCATTTTTTGATGACAATATTCCTGCGCTCCAGATCGGCGCTGGCATCGTAATTATTGACGCGATAATGAGCGATTCCGCGAGGTTGGTCGATGCACGCCTGTATCCGTTTCATAGTTGTCTGTATTGCGCCTTTGTTGATATCCGCCGCAATCCAGCGTTTACCGAGTTTTTCTGCTATGACCGCTGTGGTACCGCTGCCTACAAAGCAGTCGAGAACGATGGAATTTTTATTGCTTGATGCCTTTATAATGCGCTCTATGAGAGCCTGAGGTTTTTGAGTAGGAAAATTTTGCCTCTCTTTTGCACTTCTACTAATAATACCAATTTCAAATAAGTCCGAAGGCAATTGACCTCTCGGATGTGCGTACCATTTCTTACCTGAGGAATCCAATGTGTAATAACCATCCTTATCCCGTTTATAGCCTTTCAATTGTTCTTCTGTATAAGGTTCCCGCATCTCATCTAGGTTGAAAATCCAGTCATTTGGATTTTTGGCATACCAGAAAATTGTATCGTGTTTCTGGGAAAATTTCTTCTTGACTGTGCTTGCCCAATTATATTTCCATACAATCTCATTGACAAAATTACTCGGACCAAATACCTCATCCATAATCAACTTTAGAGAATGACTCATAGTCGGGTCGCAGTGTAGATAGATACTTCCGTTTTTACTTAGTAACTGACGCATCAAGATGAGCCGCTCATACATGAATTGCAGGTAGGTATCATTTGCCCAGATGTCGGTGTATTGTATCTGCTCGGCAACGGAGTGCCCTTCAGCCTCCAGTTTCTCTTTTCTACCGCGTAATGCGACCTTCCGTACATAATTCGCGCCACTGGCGAAGGGTGGATCAATATAGATGAGGTCAATTTTCTCGCTGAACCCATTCACAAGGAGTGTGGATAGGATTTCCTTGTTGTCGCCTTGAAAAACGAGGTTCGGGCCTGACTCAAAGTTCTCATACGTAGGTTCCGACGCGGGATCATCTACATTACAAACATCTTCAAGTTGGGCGGGGTAATATTCAACTTTATCGTCGAGATGTTTGCCGACCCAGGTAAGCATTGCGCGCCCTTTAACTGGTTTGATCTTCATTGTGCTCCTCTCGTAAGGTGTTTTCATTGGAATTGGTTTGCGATCCATCCTCATTGCGGATCCAGGCTCGGATGGCTTTCATCTTATCACTCTCTGGAATGTATCTGTCTGGGGTATAGATGATGTTATAGTCAAAGTGTTTATTGGGTTGCAATTCCCTCAAATATTCCACTGCTTTCGCTTTCGCCGCGACTTCGGGTTGCAATTCCCTCAAGTATTCTATCGCTTTTGCCTTCGCCTCGACTATTGGGTTGCCGCGATCCCTCTCTGATTTTATTTCGACGATGAAGAATTCCCCCGTATTTTTGACAATCACGAAATCGGGAAAATAGCGGTGATAATTGCCATCGGCACCCTTGTATTCAAAGTGGAAGTCGGTTTTTTTGGTATCTGTCAAGCCACCGGTAAACAGAAATACTTCTACGTCCTCCACGGCTATGTCCAAGGTTACCAAAATCTTTTCGAAAAAATTTAGTTCGGGATTACTGTCGAAGTTGTAAGGCGTATAATGAAAACTGACATCGTGTTTGTCGTCTACATCTTCTTGATTGCGCAGTAGATCCAGTTTGCTTTTTTGGACACGCAACCGGTGAATGTAAAAGCCATCATCATCCTTCTCTTCAAAGATGGGTTTGCCATTATCGTCGTAGATATGGATAAGCGCGAGTGCATCTGTCACTGTCTCTTTAATCACCTCATAGTCTTGCAATTGGCTATCAATTTGTTGGCACAACGGATCCAAGTGTCCGTTAGGGACTTTGCCTTCTGGATAGAGCCGTTTAAGTTCGGTGAGCATATCCATAACGGGGAGGTGGTAATTTCTGGCGATGCGTCTGGCGAGCATATAGCAATCGGTTGTCCGTTCTAATACCTCGACTGTGTCCTCATCTGAATCTCCGACATCGGTGAGCGGGGAGAGTGTTCCTGTTCTTGTGAAATCGGGAGTCATGATGCTGCGAATTGGTAGTTTCTCCGCCACATCTGTAGGAAGGGTCAACTGAATCTCTGTCAATGCGTTTTCTGATCGGATAACTCGGTCCACAGTTCGAGATATTTTTAGTTTCGGTAAAATCTTTTTTTGAATGCGTAACACGACTTCCTGGCTCTCATTGTCCTGTCTGCGCAGTTCATTTATAGTGGTACGGAAGTTTTCCTGTAGGTTCTTATCTAAAGCGTCTCTGTTTTTGGTATCCAGAAATACTTTAGCGGGATGTCTGTTGCCTTCCGTCTGGCGTAGACAACGTGTTGAGGCCTGTAAAATAAAGTTATTCGTCGTCTTGTTTTCCTTAATCAGCGCGCAGGCAAATAGACTGGGACAATTCCATCCCTCTACTCCTTTGCTGATAAGTAGGATGATACGCTTCTGGTTGTTCGGATCGTTGAGCCTTTTAAACTCGTCAATCTCATGCACCTTTGCCTTTTGTGTATTGGCGAGTATTAGGGTCGGATCTCTGTTAATCTCTGGTGCTGCTAAGGCCTTTTCAATGTACGACCGTGAAGCCTCCAGATGTTCCTGTGTCTTGAAGTAGAAGGCGATTTTTGCTTTCGCACCATCGGATAGCACTACATCACCGTACTCTTCAAAGAAAATTCGGATGATGTCCCGGATCACGGCTTCCTCGGAGCGGATCCCCATTTCATAATGGACGATACCGTCATGAAGGCTTTTTAGGATGTTGTCGTTTATACCTTCGCCAAGGCTATACCATGCAACGACCTCGCGAAGCATTTGCGTCTTATAGTACGGGGTGCCGGTGGTATTAATAACCGCAATGAGGTTAGTTTTCTTATTTATATGATTGACCGTTTCTCGAACGCGTTTGAGCTCCTTGTCCATTTCGTTTCCATAGGTATGGTGTGCCTCATCTGAGAAGATACCTAAATTCGGTAGACTGGTAATCGTTTTTAGACGATGGTTTTCCTCAAGCTCTTCCTGTTTCTCCTTTTCTTCAAAATCGAGGACTGGTTGATTCTTTCGTCGCTGCCGATTAGCCCGCAGACTAATTTTCTCGGTGTTTGTGACGATGATATTGTAAGTACTACCCTGTTGGACGGATATATATTTTGTTTTGTCCTGTGGATAATCGAATTTAAGGTTTGCCTTAAATTCTTGGTTCAGACCGGGTGGCAAAATTTGCTCGTAAGGCATCTCACTGATTTCACGTAGGCTTTCGATGATAGTTGTGCCCGGTGCAAAGACGAGGGCATTTTTCATAAACCCGCCTTCAGAATACCGGAGTGCCATTGCGAATTCTGTTGCGATGATTGTGCCGATGAGGACAGTTTTTCCACTCCCCATTGCAAGAGCAAAAATATAACTCGGGTAATCGAGCGTTACAGCTTCGTAAACCACATCTGATACATTGTCCCTGGCGAAATTATCATCGGTTTTTACCTTGTTAATGATTGGATCAATACTATCAATGAATGCTAATGCATCTGGGCTAATTTTGATACCGAGTGCATCACAGAAAACGGATATGTCGTCGCCGTAATAATGCTTGTAGAGATCAACAATATGCGGTGTTTCCCGGACCAGCCTCAGGTACCAGTATACTTCCAGTGATTGGAATTGGGGTTCTCGTAGATATTTGAGCGGACCCCGTTCTTCAGCATCACCTTCAAATTGGTGGCGTAGTATTTCTCCGATGAGTGGGTACTCTGGGCAAGGGTATCCTTCTTTACGCCATTTTTCGGCATCGTCACGTAGTTTTTGGTAAAGTTCCATATAAGCATATTCCTAATTGATGAAAGTATTATGGTTATGCCCGTTGTTTAACAGCAGGTTAGTGCAGGGGAGCAGACATACCGTGCGGTACGCCTCGCAGTGCCGCCCAAACTGGTTTGAATAATCTATCGCATAATCAAAAAGAATTCAGGACAATTTCAGGTTTCTCCAGAGCCATTCAATTGTCGGTTTTTTGTTCATTTTCGCGGCGGAAACCTCGCGAGCACAGCTCGCTCCTACAGTGAAAAGCCCTTGGGCAGAAAATCAAAATTATTGGAGAATTGAATGTCTCTGAGGGACATCAATTCGACGCAAGTAAGCGGTTCCAATCGTGATGAGACTTGGCGACACTCTCCGGATTGGCCCGACTCCGCGCGACGAAGCCCGGAACGGATGCACGACCGGTCGGTAAACCGATCTGACTGTAGCGCGTATCAACACTCCAACGAACAGTGTTAGAGCGATTCGAAAGACCGCGATGGACAACCCGTTCACTTGTTAGCAAAACATCACCTCCATCCAATTCGGCAGTGACGATGTCGCCGGGCGGTAATTCCGCATCGCTGATGCCCTTGCCGCCAGTATGCCCCGGCGTCGGATCTTGGTAGTTGTGACCAATCAGATTAAAGCGGTGTGAACCTCGGATGACCTGCATGCACCCATTTTCTTCAGTCGCTTGAATAAGCGGAAGCCAGACGTTCACAACCAATGTTTCACCGGCTTCTTCGGGTATAAGATACGCCAAATCTTGGTGCCACGGGATGACTGTAATATCTTGATTGGGTAGTTTGGCGCGGTAATTAAACTGTGGATGCGCTAAAATCTCTTCGCCGATGAGGGATGCGACAACATCAAGGAGTGTGGGGGCAGTTCGGAGTGTGAACATCCCAGCGGTCCGAATCTTCTGGTCACGGAAAAAATTGCTCCAAATCCAGTTCGGATCGGAACAGGCACTTGAGACCATGCCCAGTCTCGTTTCAAAAGGTGCGTCGTCATAAGTATCCGACGGGTCAAGGATTCCATGTTCAACCGCTGCCTGAATACCATCATCAACCCGTTGCGCCAACTCATCAATCAACGGTTGAAGTGCCGCATTCGGCAGTACGTTCCGAACAAACAGAAAGCCATCCTCATGAAATTGCTGTTTTTGTTGTGCTGTGAGTCCGCCTCGATTGTGTTGTGTAGACATTTCCCTTCTCCGTTATGAAGTTATGAAACCGGTTGAATCGCGACAGCCCTGCCGATTTCACTGGATTTCATCGATGCGTCAAGCATCTGCATGAGCATCACCGCTTGCGAACCGGGGTTGAGGGGTTCGTCTTCTTCTCGGATTGCTCGGATGAATTCTTGTGCCTGAAGCGTTATATCATCCGCCTTTTGGGGTGCTGGTTTCATCGGTTTGACTTTAACACTGTCCGGTGTTCCAACCAATATTTTTCCGTTTTCCAGCCCAGCCTTTGTACCGTAAAGGTGGAATTCTTGAACCTCACTTTTGACCAGATCGCTCCCTTTCGCCGGCGCGTGTCGGTTTGTGGTATTCAGCGAAAATGCGACTGCGAAGTGTAGAGTACATCCATTCTCAAACCGCACGAACCCGCATGCGGCATCGTCTGCGGTATAGGTTTGCTCAGGTGGTGCGAGATGGGCGAAGTTGCAATATAACCCAGCCATCGCCTCTGTCGGACGCGGACATCCCATCATAAACCAGACATTGTCAATCGCATGGATACCGAGATCAAGCAGTACACCACCGCCTTTTTCTTTATCGTGTCGCCACCCACGCGCGGAACACCACCGTGTACGTATCCACCGCGTTTCAGCATAATATACGTCACCGAGTTCACCGGCTTGCACCAGTCTACGTCCTTCCATCAACTGCGCTGTGAACCGAGATTGCCGAACAAACATATAGACCAAACCTTTGCTTTCGGCAAGCTGTGTGACGGGTATCAACTCCGCTGCATCGTTTGAGGGTGGTTTTTCACAGAGTACATGCATCCCGCGTTCCACTGCTTCCAGTGAGACGGGCGCGTGCATCCACGTCGGCAGTCCAATGCAGACTGCGTCTAAATCACACGCGTTGAACATCTGTCGATAATCGTCGAAAACACGGACACCTTTAATATCACCTAAGACTCTTTTCCTGCGAGCCGGATCCATATCTGCCAAAGCGACGAGTTGGACATTCGGTTCTCCATTGAGAATCACAGTTGTGCTGCTGATTGTCCCTCCGACACCGATGATTCCGACTCTGACTGGATTTTTCATTTCCGTTCTCCATTTAAGTGATAACCGAACGCTTCTGCAAAAAAGGTTGACACATTTAATAGATGCCTATAGAATACATTCAAACCTGATAAAATCCGTTTATAACATTGTAATTGGACAGTACCTCGCTACCAATCCACTTCAAAGGTTATTTTCAGGTTCCCCACATTATCAAATACAATCCAGCAGGAGGAAATTTTTTTATGTATCGTCACCTTTTCTTACCGATTTTTATGTTACTACTGTTAACAAACACCGCTATAGCTGCAGGCGAAAAACTGGTACTCGTTGGGTCGGGTGCCCCGGATCCGAAGGACGATCTCCTCATAGAATACCTCGAAAAGTGGGGATACGTTGTCGAACCACATGAGCACTTAGCGAAGCACCCCGTCAATCTCGCAGGTATAGATTTAGTCTTCATTTCGGAATCAACGTCGAGTGCCAACATTCTGGACGCTTATAAAGATTCTGCCGTCCCTGTTGTCAATGCCGAAACCTGGACTTATGACGACATGGGATTTGCGCCAGATGGTACGTTCAACTCCGATGCAGGCGACAAACTCACTATCGTTGACACCGAACATCCGATAACCGAGGGGTTTAAGGGTGACATCACGGTCAGCAAACCCGCGGCTCAACTGATGACGTGTAGCGGCTTTGAAGGCGATATCGATGTATTAGCCGTTCGCGCCGACAATGACGATTTAGTCGCTATTTCCGTCTATGAGAAGGGCGCGAAAACGATGAAAGGCACGACGAAAGCAATACACGTGAACATCTGGCCCCACTCCACTGCTTGGGCACAGGTAACAGAGGACGGTTGGGAACTCGTTCATCGCTCAATCCTCTACGGTTTAGGTCAGATTCCGTTTGATGTCAATCCACAAGAGAAGCTCGCCGTCACTTGGGGACAGATCAAAACGGCACGCTAATCTGATAACAGTGAAGCGGAGCCAGCGTCGAGAAACACTGTGCAGTCCGGGTGCGTCTGTAAAATCGAGGCAGGGTGCATCGGCGTTATTTCGCCGTGTAAGCAGTTCCGTACCGCCTCCGCCTTTCGTTCATCTGGCACCGTACAAATAATCGTCTGTGCTTTCATAATCTGGCGGATAGACATCGAGATCGCTTGGGTCGGCACTTCATCAAGTCCTGTGAACCACCCTTCACCTACCTGTTGAAGACGACACGCCTCATCTAATTCGACAAGGATATACGGATCCTCTGTCTCAAAATCTGCTGGCGGATCGTTGAAAGCGAGATGTCCATTCTCGCCGATGCCGACAAATGCCACGTCAATTTGATGTTGCGAAATGATCCGATTGAGCCGATCACATTCGGCTTGTGGTTCACCCGCTTCACCGTCCAGAAAATGCACCGTGCCGGGCTGGACAATATCCACAAGGCGTTCCCGCAGGTATTTGCGAAAACTGGCAGGATGCGTCTCAGGAATGCCGATGTACTCATCGAGATGGAACATCGTTGTATTGTCCCAGTCAATCGTTTTATCTGCGGTCAGGGCTGCGAGAAAGTCAAATTGTGACGCGCCCGTCGCAACGATAAAACTCGTTTGTCCGTTGGCATCAATTGCCTCGCGCAGTTTTCTGCTGGCGACGTGCGCTGCTGCTTCGCTGGTTTCTTGTTTGGTCGTTGCTTTAAAAATGTTCATCCGTTTAAAATTTTCGTGAAATCCCGCTTCCAACTCGGTGAAAGCGCAGGTTGTTTTCTGGCTCGTGCGATCTGCTCGTGGTTGTCCCGATCAAAATAACGGAGGTTAACGATCTCTGTGACACTCATCGGTTCCGGTGCGGTCTCACTGCGTGCGATTGCATCGCCAGCAGTGATTTCACCTTCTTCAAGCACTCGGAAATAGAATCCGACGCGCCGGCTCTCTAAGAACTGTTTCGGAAATTCCGGTAATCCCATTTTGTATGCCAATTTGAAGCAAGGTACGCGCGGTTGCGTAATCTGTAATTTGACTGTCGCGCCTATCTCAAAGATATCGCCGATATGCACTGCCTCCTCCAGCAGTCCTTCAACGGTGAGATTTTCGCCGAATTGTCCATAACGCAAATCATCTCTACCCAATTCTTGCTGCCAATAGGCATAATGCTCAAACGGATACCCATAGATGGCTTTATAGGTGCCGCCATGTACCCGCAGATCGCCTTGCCCATCGCCATCAATATTCTTTTCCCTAAGCATGACGGTACCGGATACCGGTTCTTTGAAGATGCCGGTTCGGATCGTCTTTCCGCCGTATTGAATTGGCTTCGGTTTTGATACGTTTATAGATAAAAGTTTCATATACGCCACAGTATACTGATTTTTTAATCTTCTGTCAAGAGAACATTTCGGGCTGATCGTGCGTAAGTTAATAGATTTTTTTGACTATGCAACCTTTCGCGTTTTAAATCGCGTCATTAATAGTAACGGCACTTAACCCTAACTTTGGACAATTTGCAGCAGTCCGTTGAGAACGCAACTTGCACATTGCATGAATTGTCTAAAGTTTAGTATAATTTCATACGTGGTAGTCTCCTATATTTTTATAGGTGCGCCGATGGTGGTACGAACACCGATCGACGCGGCACTGCCATAACCCGTCTATGGACAGCACTCATCTAATTGTAGCATAAAACGCTTGTTTTGTGCATCTTTTAGGTTAGTATCTTATACAACAGCGAATTGCCAAGGATGCAAAACATATTTGATAACTTGCCTTCCGAACGCAATCCGTGAATTCTGAAAAAAGGAGAAAATCACATGAATCGCGTTTATGTTAGAACCATCGCTGTTCTTTTACTTGTTGCTTTTGCTTCAATGGGTACACTCGTACTCACAGATAACTTTGTGCCACAGGCACATGCTGATGGCGATTGTTTTCAGGAAGTACTCGAATGCGCCATAGCAATCGTACTAGCGATAAATATTTGTAAAGAGGCCGGCATCTTTACTCCAGAATGTGTCGCGGCTGCCGAGAATGCAATAGACGAGTGTCAGGACGTGTTGGAAGCATGTTTAGGATAAACGTTCCTGCAGCCTCACAACAACATTAGCAGGCGAAGATCGTTTTAACATCCGAGGTAACAACGCCGGGGTACGGCATCCGAGTCAATTTCGAGTTTCTATTCAGAATCGACTCGGATGCCTCCCCATCTATTCTATCTAAGGAGGAAAAATATATGCTTTACATTCGATGTCAATATCCGTGTCTGTTGAATCTATTGGTGTTTTGTGCCCTTCTCGGATTTGCAGCCGTTTGGGGCTGTTCGGAATCCGAAAATAGCGAAGTGTTAGCTCCAGTCTCTACTGCGGAAACAACAACGCAACCTATCTCGAGAGAAATGATGGCAAAGTTGCTGGTGGACGTAGAAAAAAACATGTCCGCAGCAGAAATGAAATTTGCCCCCCAAGTTGCTGCAGCACCAATGGCACCAATGCAAAGACCCCCTACACTTGCGGAGACGATGGCAGCACTGCGTTTGGAGTTTCCGGGCAACGTTTTAGACGAAGGTTTCACAAAGATTAGAGAAATCATCGAGTCAGAAACTTATGTGGAGTTCTTGAAACGCACCTATCCACAGGAAAATCAGTTTCAGAATTTCGATGAGTTTTGGGAGTTAGCGTCCGTGGATGAGGAGGCGTACCTGGAATTTTTGAACATGTACTTTACACCCCCACTGGCTGGACCTACTGCCGAAGATGTTGATGTGCTTCATTATATGACCTTGCATTACCGCAACCTGAATGTCCGAAAGTATCACGGGGAAGACCGAGAACACGAAAATAATGTGAACATGATGATGAATGTACCGGTGCGCCCTTGGATAGGGAAACGGTTTGTTAACGAGAGTGGCGTAGTGAATATCCTTCTTTGGGTAAAGGTTTTTGCCCATCATCGCGTTTTGGTCAAGGAATTGCAAGAGGAAGATCAGGAAAAAATTCATACTCTTTTTGTTGAAAATGGCACTCAAAAAGGGTTTTTACTAGTTGCGCTCTTGGAACCGGTGCGCCTCGGACACGTTATCAAAGATTTCACAGACGTTCAAGTGTTCAAGAGATGGGTGGATGGAGAATTTAGTAAAAATGCTGGTCAGCAGGAGTGACGCCCAGATAAGTAAAAAAAGTGATACCCGAGATGGGAGTCCTGTGATAGATGCAGACAGCGTGTTACTGCAAGTACCCTCTCGGACAACACTCTAACCTTCTGAGGATATGATGAACATGCGATTCTTTCAGTGTGAGCGTTTTTTCAACCGACTGCAAGTCTGTCTCTTTTTAGCAATCTCGCTATTTCTCGCGTGTCAATCGAGTCCCGATCCAAGTGTTCTCGAACCTGAAAGGGAGAATATTGACCCAGAGGATAGTATTGAGCCAATCGCAAGCCAAGCAACACCCGAGGAGACGTTTGAACAACTCAAAAGCGAGAACCCTGGGAACATTTTAGATGAGAACTTCAAAACCCTCCGGCGGCTCGTCGCGTCCAAGACCTATTTGGACTTCCTCAGACGTAACCATCCGCTGGAAGATCAATATCAGACTTTTGATGGGTTCTGGGAAATTGCAGCGTCTCATCCGTCGCGATACCTGCCATTTTTGAAGGAGCAGCTTGGGAATCCAGACGAAGAGGATGTCGCAGATGCCCATCTTTTGGCAGCATACCACAGGCATGTTATCACCCGTGAATACCATGGCGAAGATCGCGATCTTTTTCAAGACGCATGGACGAAACTGATCCGCGATCTTGGAGTGAATATAATGTTTAAGCATTTTGTAGACGATAAGCGTAATGCTTTAAATGGAGCGCACTTCGCTTTCTTTATCGTGGAAATTATGCTTTACGTTGAAGAAATTGAGCGGACGGATGCTGCGCGCGCTCCGGAGCTGCTCGCTAAACACAGCGAGCAGGACGCGCTGATTTGGATCGCCCTTGAGAATCCTGTGTTAATCGGATATATTCTCAAAGATTTTACAGACGTTCAAGTATTCCTGAAATGGATGCGCGGAGAATTTCATCAATAAGGAGAAACAACAGAATGAACAAGTTATTTTACACTGTCCTTGGCCTTGTGCTAATCCTTATAGGCGTTAGCGCGTTTTTGTGGTTTTCGCGCCCCACCGATATGACCGAACCTGATCGTCAAACCGATGAGAAGGTGAGACGCGCCAATAACGCTAATCTCCCTGAATCAAACACTCCTCTCCCTGAGGCAGACAAAACGGAACTAGGAAAAAAACTTGGTGCGTTCTTTTCTGAAGAACAACTCGCAAATCCGGAGGTGCAACGCATGCTTAAGATTTTTGAATCTCCCGAAGGGCAAGCGTTTTTGAAAAGTGAACGGAATGGCTTAGCCGACACTTTCGCATTTCTTGAATCTCAGGGTGTGGAGGTCAATCGTAATATTTTTACAGAACACTACCGCCGAGTTTTCCCAACCGGAGAACCGGAGGAATTTGAGCAGGAGATACGCCAACGCTTAGTAGAAGTAGTGGGCCCAATAGGAAATGAACCGAGGAATCCTACAGAGTTAAAGCGTTTCACAGATCTCGTTACGGAATTCCTTGAGGATGAACGGAATTACGCATGGGTATCCGGCAGGTTTCAGGGTAATAATAAAGCATTTGGGCAGTGGGCTGTTCAAATCCTCCGAAATCCAGTCTCCTCACCTGTTGAACAAATGCCGGAGACTGTTGTCGGCGAAAATACTTTTGAACTCCCAACAGATGTCGGCGCGCTTCCACCAGATGCACAAGACCCAGCAAGACCTCCAATAGATACAGCAACACTAGCACCCGAACTACCAGCATCGGAGAAGACGCTTCCTACAACCGAAACAGAGATTTCAGAACTGCTGACAGAGCAGCCGAAGCCGATCGAGATAGCCGGAGAAAAGGTAATACCTGAACTTCCAACGGAAGCAGACCTTGAGGCATCGCTCGGCGAACAGTTTAGCCCAGAACGCTATCAAAAAGCGATGGCCACTTTGAATCGCTATGGTCCCGAAGAAGGACTCCGCCGGTTGAGGTCTGCCGATCCAGAGATCGCCAAACGGATTGAACCCTTGCTGAAAAGAAAGGAGGATACCCAATGAAAAAGAAAAGTATGGCGTTTGCCATAAAAGCGTTGCTCTGTGTGGGGGCGATTGCCGTGTGTTTTATCATCTACACGCTGACCGCACCTGTTGCTATGACAGAACAACAGACAGCGACGCTCAAGCGTCAGTCGAAGGATTTGACGCAATCTGCCGTAGCGACAAAATCGAGAAAGAAATCGTGTGGATGTTGTGAAGAGCGGATGGAACGGCTCCGCCAGGTACTAAAACAGCAGGCTGTAGCACCAGAAACTGAGTCCCAAGAAGTTGGCAAAAAACCTCGTTGATTTCGGTCAAGTGCCAACGTGGAACGTTGCTCTCATGGCACAGGACTATGGAATTTCAGGATTAGAGACCGACTTCCATCTGAATTGCGGGTTGTCGCGGATCGCGCGGATTACGGGGCGGGAGGGTGGAAG
>VYCT01000275.1 GCA_009843785.1 Candidatus Poribacteria bacterium
CCCCCCCCCCCCCCCCCCCCCCCCCCCCCCCCCCCCCCCCCCCCCCCCCCCAGGAAATAATGACTTCTTCTTCTTTCTCCCGCGAGGCCAACGTAATCAGACACAAGGTTCGTTGGCGGGTAATGTGACCGCTGAAGCGTATCCTACGTTGAATGCTGTGATTATCTCAACGGCTACGCAACGCAACTTTGAGCTCATCACACAGTTTATTAACGACATGGATACCCCCACACCAGAAGGACAAAGAGAGATAACGACGACAATTCGACTTGAGTACGCAGATGCCACACAACTTGAGACAGTACTGCAACAGGTATGGGCAGGTGAAGAAGCGGGCGGCGGCTTCAGTTTTAGAGCTTTCTTTGCTTCCGGAGGCAGGCAGCAACAACAGGATATTAACTCTTTGAGCGGGAAAGTGACTGTCTTTGCTGATGCGGATACCAACTCTTTGATTATTACGACGCGCCAGCGATACCTTCCAGATGTTGAAGCCCTCATTAAAAAGTTAGATTTTGTCCGCGGGCAAGTCTGGATAGATATTCAAATTCTTGAAGTGACGCTTGATGAGACTACCAAGCTCGGTATTGAACTCACGGCGCAAGAGAACAAACTCTTCGGTGTATCCCCGGTTCCGGGCAATCCCCTGATTGGTGAACTTGATAGCCAGCTCGGACTTGATCAGGAAATCTCTGGGTTTAACCTTGGTTTGGCGACCAAGGAATATATGGCACTCCTTCACACCCTCATGCGGGAAAATAAGGTGCAAACCCTCTCAACCCCGTCTCTGTTGACACGAGATTCCAGAGCCGCCACCTGGAGCAGTGGTCGCCGGATCCCATATCTTCAGAGCGTTGATACCACCAGTATTTTGGGGGAGGCCGTCTCGCAACCCCTCTTTAACTACGATTTTATTGATCCACCCGTGGGTATTAACATTTCGCTCACGCCTTACATCGCTAAATCGCAGATGGGCGAGGACGGCAAACGCACCATCGGTTTGGATATTACAAACATCTCTGCCAGCAATTTCATTGAATTTACCGACTTCAACGCACCTATTACCGATGATAACTCTATCAGTGTCTATATTGATGTCGAAGATGGACAACAAATTGTTGTCGGTGGTATCATCCGCAAGAAACAGAAGCAGGTGGAGAGCAAACTCCCAATCTTAGGCGACATCCCGTTGCTCGGTAGACTCTTCAAAAGTACTGAGACACTTATTGAAGACGCTGAGATTGTTATCATTCTTACCCCGTACATTGTTGACATCAAGAATCCTGGCGACCTTGAGAAACTCAAGCAAAAAGCGGATAATTGGCAGAGTAACGGGACCAATCAGACAGAAACGGAAACAGACGAATAAGCATATAATTGCCACGTACAAAGTCTAATTGAATCTTATAGACTTTGTACGTGGGCAATGCTGCTCTAATCTTTCGAGGTCCTATTGCTCAGGTCTACCCTACTATCTGTTTTGCGGCTAACCCGTTAATTTCTCCCATCTTGTTATAAACATTCCCATTTTTTTTTTAACTCTTGACAAATTCTAATAAATAGGATACCATAAAGAAAATAGATTTTCATCCAAACAGAGGTGACTGCTATGCGAAAAATCGCTATTTTCTTTTACCTGATAACGTCTGTTCTGCTGTTGTGTCAGGTGAGTAATGCTGAGCTTCTTGTAGCAGACGACTTTAAAGGTAAACTCAAAGATAAGTACTGGAAGGGTCAGAAGGAATCTTGGGATATCAAAAACGAGCATCTCGAGATCCATCGTGTCGCGGGTGATGGGAACGGTGCCGAGGATTTTGGGTACGGAATCGTAGAATTTGAAAATTTTGGGCTTCGTCTCGATTTCTACCTTTTTTCGGATCCGCAGCCGAGTAAGATGGAACTCCTATTCCGCGCAAGCGAGGACTTGCACTTCTATCAGTTGATTATTACACCATCTGATGGATTTGGTCGCCCTAATTCCGCACGTTGGTACAAACGAGAAGGCGAAGATCGAGGCACATGGAACGAGTACATTGACTTTAGAGATGAATTTCCGATTCCGATTCAAACAAAAGAGTGGTACACGCTCGCACTGCTCGGCAAGGGTAGTAATTTCGAGCTCTATATCAAGAAGCAAGGCGAACTCTCGTTTGAAAAGGTTTCAGATTTGAGCGATGTCAAGAATCTGCACCCGAAAGGGGTCCTCGGTTTTCACACCAACCAGCTCCAGCACTACTATATTGATAACCTCTTTCTTTACGACAGACCGAATGAGGTGAGCCTTGCTGTTGAACCTCACGGCAAACTTGCTGTAACGTGGGCAGAGCTCAAGCAGTAGGCATTCCAGATTTACACAAAGTCCATCTGTGAATCTTGAGGCAGCAGATATTGATCTCAGAGCTATTCAATTGGCACGAATCGCTTTTGTAGGAGGGGTTTGTAACCCCGATTCTTGCGGAAAGCAGCGCGATAACTCAGAAAACCGAAAACTGAATAGTGCTGGATTGCCTTTTTTAGTTGACAAAATTCTGATAATTTTCAATAATGGTAATAAGTCCAGGGGATACTCCTTTTTAGCGTTTGCGTCTGTGGTAGGATAGAAACGCTATAAAGAAGCTCCCATGGATTGCCAAGCAAAGTGCCAAGTGTTTATATTTAATGAGCAACTTGGGGGTTGGAACCGCGATGTGAATGAATTCTCCAAGAGCATTCCTCTTTTGCTTTGCTTGTTTATTTAGTCAAACCTATAGGAAAAAAGTTCACTTTTTTCGCTAAACCTATTCAATAAAAAAGTAACATACTGATGGCAACCAAACAGGAGGTATTGCACATCATGAGAAAAATTTATTTCGGTATAACGCTCTTGATGCTCTTCGGATTTGTGGCGATGGTTTCAGCCAACGATTTGGCTTTCTACTCGGGACCCACCAACCCCGGTTGGATTTCCGATAAAGCCGTCCAAGAGAACGTCAAGGTCATTAAAGATGACCCAGGTATCAAAGCACTCTTCAACACCATTGAAGATTTCGGAGATGGGGATGAAGTCGGGGACAATTCACCGCTCGCTAAGTGGACCAAGGAACATACCGGTAACGGACAGCAAGATGTTATCATCCTTGCTTGTGGAACCTGCCCAAGCGGACTTTATGAGTTCCCGAACAAAGATGCGGATGGATCCAATGTTGAAAACTTCGTTGAAGCCGGTAATATCGTTATTAACGTCGCAGACTGGATCTTCTATATGAGCTACGAGGGTGGGGTTCGCAGCCCAAATAACGGTCCTGACGGCGCTGCCAATGTCTTTGACATTCCCGGACTCAGCTTTGGGGCACGGGTGGGTGGTATGGAACCGACGGACATCGGTAAAAGAGTCATTCCATCAATGGAGAATTTCAACTCTGATCGGCCGTGGCACGTCGAACAATTTGATGGCTCAGATTGGGATCTCGTGATTTTCGCGGAGGCTGACAAAAATAATGCTGATCCTGCAGTCGCTATTAGTAAGGACCCGGGCGACGATGGAACCGGTATGATTGCCGCTATGTGGCAGTCCGCCAGACCCGAATGGCCCGGAGGCGAGGATATCCGCGGTATTGGTGTTGTTGAATTCATCAACAACTGGCTCGCAGATGAAGCCGAATTTAATGTTGAAGCCAAAAACAAGTTAGCCACAACTTGGGGTACCATTAAGCAGACTCGCTAATTTCAAGTATTCCAGTGTTGGGATAGCAATAAGTTAGCCGATATCTTCTATAGGGAATTTCCGACCTGCTGTCCGAGACAGCGTCGGAGGTTCCCTTTTTTATTTTTTATTTCATTATCGGATATGGCGATAGAGTTTGGCAAGCCGTTCCGGTGAGAATTTAAGAAAATAGAGGAGCGTTATCAGCCAGTTGTTGACTGTCGTGCGGACAATCCCGTTTGTTTCCCAGCGCCGCGCAGAGATATGGATGTGAGGGATAACGAGCGTTGTTTTGCCGAGTTTACACAGGTTTTTTGAAAATTCCAGCTCTTCCAGAATCGGAATCTCAGGAAAACCTCCGATCTTCTCGAAATCGGTGCGCGTTAAAAAAATACCGCTATCTCCATAAAACACCTTCAGGTATTTTCCTCTTATGTTCCCCGCTCTCTCAATCGCACGATAAAGAATGTTTTTACCATCAATTTTCTGACGAAATCCACCGCCAACGTAACCCGAAGATAGCGCAGTTTCTACTGCTGCCAATGCCCCGGACTCCAGCCAAATATCAGCGTGTAGAAAGGTCAGAATATCGCCTGATGCAGCTGCGGCACCTGCATTTAACTGCTTCGCACGTCCGCGCGCGGATGTAATCACCTTTCCATACTTTTCCGCGATATGAACCGAGCCATCAGTGCTCCCGCCGTCTACAATGATGAGTTCGTGGCTGCCCAATTCAGACTGAAGTTGACAGAGTGTCTGCTCCAAAATCTTCGCTTCGTTCAGCACTGGAATGATGATTGATATTTTCTGGGACATTGCCGGACGCGACCTAAGCGGATGTTTGCGCGAACTGATTCAGGGCAAGTATCGGAAAAACAGATGCATAAATCGGGTCCGCGTATCCGCCAATAATCTCCCAATAGATACCGACGCACTGCTCTCGCCATGAACCATCTTCCCGCTGATGTTTGCGTAGAAACTTTATACCGTTTTGCGCTGCACGGTTTTCAGGGTTCACTTGTAAGAGGGCATAAGTGCTCCAAGCCGTCTGTTCTACTGTGCTTTCCGTCGGATTGCCGAACATATCTTCCCCCCAACCGCCATCCCCATTTTGGCTGCGTTCTAACCATTCAACCCCACGCTGAATTTCTGCTACATTTTTCAGACCAGCTTTCACAAGCGCGGTGATAGCACACGCGGTACCGTATGTGTCTTTTGCCAGCCAGAGGTCCCGCCAATAGCCATCTCGATGGATGTGGCGGCGAAGCCAGTTAATACCCCGCTGCATTTCACTTTCCATATCCGATTTATCAACACCATCGATTTTCCTAAAAGCAAGCAGTGCCTCGATCGCATGTGCTGTGATACTGACACACCCAACATCTCCTTGTCCGGGCTGATATGTACTCCAACTACCATCGCGGCTTTGTTGTGTCTTTAACCAGGCAATCCCGCGATGAATTGCGTCGTCTAAGGTTTGATGACCCGTCAAACCATCTACACGGCGCGAGCGGATAAGGGCGAGCGTTCCGAGGGCTGTATCGTCCGCGTCACTTGGGAGGGTACTATCATCTAATCCCGAAAATGCCCATCCACCATCCGCGTTTTGATGTTTGACAAGCCATTGTGCTGCAGATTTTACTTTAGCTGCAAGTTCAGCATTCTCAGGTACAGCCGCTTGCACTTCTGTTAGGGCGATGATGCTCAACGCGGTGTCCCAGACGTTGAGGTTTAATGCCTCTCGACAGCCACCATCAGAATTTCGAGTCTTGTGGAGCCAAGCGATACCGCGTTCAATGAATTCGGCGATCTTTTCATCCACTTCCCATTTCTCTTGTAGTTCAATGAGGGCTAAGACCGAGAGTGCCGTGATATAGTTCACCCGAAACCAGCTGCCATCGCTGAGTACATGTGTTTTTAGCCAAGCGACCAGTGCCGCGATCATTTCGGGGCGTTTCGCGGTATTCAGCTCAATTAAGATAAAAACAGGAACAAGTGTATGTTGTTCAGCTATGAACAGCGCGTCAAACATTGCCGTGTTGAACAGCGCAACAGGTGGCAGCCGATGTCTCGGCGGTTTCAATCGACTGCCAAGGAAGGGTATTTTTGTTAATTGGCGTGCTAATTTCATTAAAGGTAGGGCGTTTTCTGATAGCGTAAGTGCGTTCCAGTCAAATTGGTCAAAAGCCGCGTCCGCCAATTTAACTAAGGCGAGATGCGGCGCGAATTTCGGGATAGATACCAGCAGTTTTTCGAGAGACGGGTCTGGTGCTCGTTGGTGAATTTGATCCAAAATCAAGTGCACAAATCGGGTCGCCTCTACGTTTGATATGTTCGCGGTATCCAATCCCCATCCGCCATCTGCATTTTGGTTTTCGACAAACCATTCGATCAGAGCAGGTTCCGGAGTCTCGCCTCGCGCAAGTTGGATCCAACCGTACGCACAGCTGGGGAAGGTACTCGAAGAGAGTTCTCCTTCAAAATTTCCGTCTTCGCAGTGTTGGGCAAGCAGAAAAGCAGTGCCGCGCGCTAATGCAGATATGACTTCTTCTTTCATATTTTCACCGTTTGTATCACTCAATTTTGATGTATAGTTTAGCATACAATAATTGTCGAAGTCAATGTTTTTAGGCGAGAATTGGTAAAACGAGTGTCCCTTTCTGTACATTAGTAACTACACCTTTACGAACTAAATACTTTGTCCTATCCTACAGAGTTGACGACGGTTGCCAAAATGTGCTATAATAGTCGTATAGAAGCAGATATACTATACGCTGAGGTACAATCGGATGTTGAGTCCTAATTTTCGGAAGCTGGTATACCTAATCTTTTCCACGCTCCTTTTCGGATTAACGAGCCTGTTGACAACTTACGCTGAAGAGGATACCGCGCCTGTAGAATTGGAAAAAATTGTTGTAACCCCCGGTCGCTTTACGATTTATGATGGCACCTCAGCAAGAATCTCCCTATCTCAAAAGGAAATTGAACGTTTTCCGTTGATTGACAACGATGTGATGCGCGCGGGTCATGTTTTTCCGGGAGTTGTTTCGAGCGATTATAGCGCGCGATTCAGCGTACGCGGCGGCGAAAAAGATGATATTTCTGTCAGATTAGACGGAATGGAACTCTATAACCCTTATCATCTTCAAGATTTTGGAGGGGCAGTTTCGCTCATTGGGCTCGAACTCGTTCAGAACACGCAGCTCCTCATCGGTGGATTCCCCGCGGAATATGGTGAAAAGATGTCTGGGGTCTTTGACCTCAAGACAAGATCCCCAAACACCGAGCAATTCTCCGCTAATTTTGGAATAGACCTGATTAACGCCACCGCTACTTTGGAAGGCCCCCTCTCCGAAAAAGGCAGTTGGCTCCTGTCAGCCCGCCGTGGGTATATTGATCTCATCCTCGCGCTCATGGATGTTGATGAAGACTATAAACCGCAGTATGCCGATGTCTACGGTAAATTCACATATCAGGTCACACAGGCAGATACGGTCACGCTTAATGGATTATACGGTTGGGATAAAAATCGGATTCGCTTAGATGATGTAGACAATAACTTGGATTCCCAGTACGATAACTCAACCGCTTGGGCAAAGTGGCGACATACCTTTGGGGATTCGCACTGGACAGATTTCTTTGTTTTCGCTGGCATCTCCAATCAGAATAGAATGACTGGGAAAGCTGATGTTGATAACCGGGATTTTCGATTCTTTGGAACAAAAGCGGAGTTTACGACCAACCTTTTTGACAAGCACACATTCCGGACTGGCGTAAAGTGGCAATGGCTAACCGCCCAATATCAATATGATGTTCAAGAACGGCAAGCAGGCGTAAACAACTACAAACCGATTCTCGTTGATGTTGATGACGATGGCGGTGAATTCAGTGCTTTTCTGCAGGATGAGTGGCAGGTCCATTCCAAAATCGCGCTCAATATAGGCGGGCATTTTGTCTACCAGCAGTATCGGAAAGAAGGCATCCAGCGTTATGAGATTGGACCGAGAGTCGCGCTCGCAGTAAAACCGATGAATAACCTCCTGCTGCGCGGAGCTTGGGGCATTTATCACCAACCGATTAGTCTAATGGGTGTTCCTGTAGAGGACGGTGTTGAGACGGTTGGACGTGCGGAACAAGCCTCGCATTATATTATTGGCGCAGAGTATACGCCGAGCAATAACTTTTTAGTACGTGTAGAGGGCTATTACAACACATTTGATAATCTTGTCGGACGGCTGCGTGAGTTCGGTCGGCAAAATCAAATTTTCGCCCCACCAGAGTCCGGAGAGGCAAAAGGGCTTGAGGTGTTCATGATGCATGCCGTTTCAAATCGCTTGTCGTGGACACTCGGTTACGCTTACGGCATTGCTGAAGAAATTGCAGGCGGCACAACGATTTTTCGTCAACATGATCGCAGGCACGCTTTTGCCGTTAGCAGTAACTATCAGTTCGCACCAACTTGGCATCTCTATCTCAGTTGGCGTTTTCACACCGGTGAACCGAGAACGCCGCTTATTCACACGGAGGTCCGGTTACCTGATGGTCGTATCGCCTGCGACCGGCAATTTGGGGAAACACACTCCGCGCGGATGCCGGCATATCATAGCCTTGATTTTCGTATTACAAAGCAGAGTTCTTATCGGCGGTGGAACCTGTCTTGGTATTTCCAAATTTTGAACTTGTATAATCATAGAAATTTGGATCAATATGCATTTAGTGAAGTACTTAATGAAGAAACGGGGGCTATTGAGTGTGCTATTGAAGAAGAACCTCTTTTTCCAATCGTTCCGACTTTGGGCGTTACGATGCGTTTTTAACGATAAGGAATTCATTTTCGGGCGCGCTGAACTCTGTTTCGGCTTCCAGTGTGAAGCGTTTTCAAACGCTATGAACTTTTCCAGTTTAGAAGAAAAGTGCAAACATGTTCCAATATATCAGAAAAGCAATAAGAAAAATACGGCGACGGTATGCCCGAAATTGGCAGCGGCGGAATCTACCCAAGGCTGCGCCAAGTGTAGCAGAGGCGATACTGCCTTTAGACTCCGACACCTACACTATTACACCCAGTCACCTCAAAGAGATGATGGACCTAGACAAACCCTTCGTTTTGTTGGATGTGCGCGAAAAATGGGAGTATGAGATGGTTCACATTGAAGGTGCTATTTTGATTCCGTTCGGTGAATTGCCAAGACGGTTTCGGGAGGTTACACCGGGAAGTGAGATAGTGGTGTATTGCCACTGGGGAATGCGAAGCTTGGATGCGGCGTTCCTTTTACAACAACTCGGCTTTAAGTCGGTAAGGAGTTTAGTCGGTGGTATTGATCGCTGGGCACAGGAAATTGATACCGATATCCTACGCTATTAGAACCCTACGCTTCTGTTTTGAAATCTTGGCTTTGGAGTTCATATTTCTGCATCCGGTGTTGGAGCTTGCGACGCGAAATACCAAGCAGTTTTGCAGCTTGAATCTGGTTTCCATTGCTTCTCGCCAGGGCGCTGTACACATATTCCTTAATAATTTCCTCCAATGAAACCCCTTCCTCTGGTATATCGAACTCAACATCGGTTGTAGGCAGCGAAGTATCTAAAATTTCTGGCGGCAATTCGTCTTTATCGATCACTTCATTTTCTGAAAGCACAAATATCCTACGGAGGTAATTTTCTAATTGCCGAATGTTGCCGGGCCACTCGTAACGTCGGAGGGCTGACATCGCTTGTGGTGTAACCTGCTTCGGTAACGCCTCCGCATACTCATTGCTGAACTTCTGGATGAAGAAATTCACGAGCATCGGAATATCCTCTGGGTGTTCCCGAAGTGGTGGGACGTGAAGCGGAATTACATTCAGCCGGAAATAGAGATCATCGCGAAAGGCACCATCTCGGACGGCTTGAATCAGGTTCTTGTTCGTGGCGGCAATCACACATACATCCACTTTAATACTCTGAGTCCCGCCAATTCGGCGTATCTCCCGCTCTTCTAAGACATGTAAGAGTTTGCTCTGGGTCTGAGTCGGAAGATCACCGATCTCGTCAAGGAAGAGTATCCCTTCATTTGCGACTTCAAACAGGCCTTTCTTTTGCTGCGCGGCATCTGTAAATGCGCCCTTTTCGTGACCAAAGAGCTCACTTTCAATCAGCGTATCTGGAATCGCGCCGCAGTTGACAGCGATAAAAGGTTTGCCTTTTCTGAGACCGTGTTTGTGGAGCGCACGCGCAATTAAACTTTTCCCAGAGCCGGTTTCTCCTGTGATGAGCACTTGCGTGACACCGCGATGCAAAATCCGAGCCATGTTTTTGAAAAGCTCTTGCATTTGCGCGCTTTCACCGACAATCTCATCAATCTGAATTTCAGGCGTTGCGGCGTCGTTTACCGCTTCTCGGTCTCCAAGGGCACCGCGTGTCTGCAGGGCGTGCTTCACTTCCCGTTTCAGAACATCAATCTGAATCGGTTTCTCGAGATAGTAAAACGCCCCTTCGTGTGCTACAAGATTAACGGCATCATTCAACTCGGCGTACGCTGTCATGATAAGTACCGGCAGATCTGGATCGGTACGTTTGATTTCCCGTAGCAGCTCTCGGCCTTCAAACCGTGAAGACATCCACATATCACTGATAACGAGATCAAACATCTGTTTCTCTAAGTGCTCAAGCGCGGCTTTGCTATCTTCAACGGTTTCAACCGTGTACCCTTCACGTTTTAAAATGCGCTGTAAAATTGTCAATTGTGCTTGGTCGTCGTCTACAATCAGTATAGATGCCATTGTTTCGGTGCTCCTCATTGCGTCCTAAAAATTTAGACAGGTGTACTCGCATTCAGTGGAAGACTGATTTTAAAGGCGGTACCCATTCCCATTTTGCTGCGGACTTCGATCTTGCCTTTATGGGCAGTGATGATCTGGTGTGAAATCGCAAGTCCAAGACCTATACCCCCGGTAGCATCTTTCGTTGTAAAATAAGCGTCGTAAATCTGTTCCTGAATTTCTTCCGGAATACCGATGCCGGTATCTCGAATTTCGATCACCGCATATTCCAGGTCTTGCTCTATCTGTTCAAGTAGCGTGTTAATGTAAATACTGCCACCCTTCGGCATCGCTTGGATACTGTTTTGCACAAAGTTGAAGAGCGTCTGCCGCATTAAAGCTGCATCGAGCGGAACATTCGGTAGATTGGCATCGTAGTTTCTGATGATCTGCACCTTAGCTTCCTCAGCGATCAGTGTGAATTCCGATAGAACTTGATCTACAAGCATATTGAGATTTACCGGTTCTACATTCAGTATTCGTGGTCGATTTAAAGTGAGAAACGCCTCTGAAGTTTGCTTGAGTTCCACTATTTTTTGGTCAACGATATCTAACAACTCTTTTGCCTCTTCGATATCCTCGTGACTCACTTTCGGTTGTGAGAAGACAGATTTGAGGTGTTGCGCCGTCATTCCGATGGAATTAAGGGGATTCCGAATTTCGTGGGCCACACCCGCGGCAAATTGACCTAAGGCAGCAATCCGTTTAGAATGAGAATCCCGCAGCTGCCACAGCATCCGGACGAGATTATGAGTTGCTCGCCCGATTTCATCCGAGGAATAAGTTTGATCAAGCGATAAATCGCCACTTTCTGCACTCTGAATAATATGGGTCATCCGTTCTAATGGCTTCATAATTAAGTGATTCGTCGTTAGGTCAATCAAGATTACAAGCAGGGCACCGACAATCACGATCAGTATTGCATGCATCAACAGGGAGTATCGGATTGATCTGTCGATATAAGGCACATCAAAAAGCACCTGTATGTAGCCAGTCAACCATCTCTGAATCCATAAAAGTCCATCTTGTTTCCATAAATTGTAGAGAGTGCTGTCTTCCTGATCCGTAACTCGCCAACGCCTACCTTTCTCTTCAGATATCACTGCTCCTTCCGGTACATAGACCTCTTCAGTAAAGACTTTCCACCAAACATCATCATACCAAGCCTTATCTAAGGGCAGTATTCCCTCATCAAATCTCTGTTCATACGCCGCGAAACGACTCGGTTCTAACTCAACAGGTTCTGGCATAGTCAGAGCGGCGATGTATTTAATAACAATAGCCGTCGCATTCTGCCCCTCAACAGCGTGGATCGTCGCGCCTTTGGTCTCAATTTGCTCAAGATCCGCTGAATCCAGATTAATAACAACAGCATCTGCACCGGCAAGTAAGCTCGAACGAATACGGGTATCGCTCAAGGAGATGTGGATGTTCAGAACATCTCGCATATCCGGATGTTCCCGTTTCAGCGCGTTCAGCACCTGATTTAAGCGCTGGACATCAAACGCCTTTGTCGTTTCGATTTCGCTGACAACAGCATTCAGAATCGTGTTGTCAGCGATTTTTCTCAGTTCAGCACCACGTTCTGCCCCCAAGGCGTGAAGCGCATTCATCTCGTTTCGGACACGGATGCTATCAAAAAAGTAAAGTGCCACGAGGATTGCTATGACAGAAAGGTTGATAACAAGCGAATACTTCCATTGGAGTCGCATTTTAACTCATAACGCGTTGCACTGCCTTTTTCCACTGTGAGAGTTTCTGATGCCGTTCGTTTGTGTCGATCCGTGGTGAAAAGACGCGACCTGTAGAAACTTCATCTGCGGATGTGGCGTGTGCAGATCGATATGCCTCCAGTTCAGCAATGTCATTCCACATTCCTGTTGTGATACCGGCAAGATACGCTGCACCCAATCCGGTTGATTCAATTTGTGCGGGGCGTTCTACATCTATCCCAAGAATATCCGCTTGGAACTGCATCAGAAAATCATTCACAGTGGCACCACCGTCAACACGCAAACGATCAATCCTCATGTCTGCATCTGTCACCATCGCAGTGACCACATCTGCCGATTGATAGGCAATTGATTCTAAAGTGGCGCGAATCACCTGTGCGCGGGTACTCCCGCGTGTTAAACCGAGAATTGCACCGCGGGCTTCAGCGTCCCAATAGGGGGCACCGAGGCCAGTGAACGCAGGGACAACGAAGACACCGCCTGAATCCGGGATACTCAATGCGATCTCTTCCGTTTCCGCTGCGTTTTCAATAATCTGGATACCGTCCCGCAGCCATTGGACAGCAGCGCCAGCGACAAATACGCTCCCCTCCAGCGCATAAACGGGGGTTTCATCTAAACTACAGGCAAGTGTTGTCAGGAGCCCAGTCTCTGTTTCTATCTTTTCGGCACCTGTGTTAAGCATGAGAAAACAACCCGTCCCGTAGGTGTTTTTCACCATGCCCGGTTCAGTACATAATTGCCCGAAGAGCGCAGCCTGCTGATCCCCCGCAATGCCAGCGATTGGGATTCCATCTAAACATATATTTTTACCAAAGGTTTCAAGCCAAAAATTACGGTAAAAACTTGCTGTGCCGAAGTTGTTCGCAGACGGATAGACTTCAGGCAGTATAGCTTGTGGAACGTTGAATATCTCTAAAAGGGTAGCGTCCCATGTAAGGGTGTTAATATTGAAGAGCAAGGTACGCGCCGCATTTGTATAATCCGTTTTGTGAACAGCACCGTCTGTTAATTTCCATAGGAGCCAAGTGTCTACGGTCCCGAACGCAAGTTCACCGCGTTCGGCTTGTGCCCGTGCGCCCTTAACATTATCAAGAATCCATGCAATCTTTGTTGCTGAAAAGTAGGCATCTAAGACAAGACCTGTTTTCGTCTTTATCTCGCCCGCGACTCCCCGTTTTTCAAGAGAAGTACATCTGTCTGCGGTGCGCCGACACTGCCATACAATCGCAGGATAGATCGGTTTGCCTGTCTGCCGGTCCCAGATGAGAGTCGTTTCGCGTTGATTTGTGATGCCGAGAGCGATAATGTTTGGTACTGTCTCTCCAAAAAGTGCGTCTATGGCTTGTAGCGTGGCATTCCATATCTCTCCTGGATCGTGTTCTACCCAACCCGGACGTGGGTAATATTGTGTAAATTCTTGGTAGCCGCGTGCAACGATATTACCTGCTACGTCAACAAGAAGCGCAGTCGTCCCTGTTGTCCCTTGGTCAATTGCGAGGATACAAGCGGTGTTCGGCATGCTATGAGAAATGCTCCTGGTCGTTTTGTTATAAGAATAACACGGAAGAAAAAAAATATCAATTGGAAATCAGGGCTTGGGTAATATGAGTGCTTAGGAATTTTTTATCAATTCCGGTTGACATCGTCACTTACCCCCATTTTTTTTCTGAAGGTTTGTGGTGAAAGGTTTTTAGTGTTAAAAGTGTGAGAAAC
>VYCT01000357.1:0-12266 GCA_009843785.1 Candidatus Poribacteria bacterium
ACCTAACAACATCAACCATATTCTAAACCCCAAAAAAAATGGGGGTAAGTGACGAGCATAGCGATATTGACAGCAAATTCGTCTTTGTCCACGCCGTAGAGGTTTTGCTGAATGATGTCGAGTTTACGTCGATAGATTACTGGAGAATCAATTTGCGTGCTTTGAAAAAGTGCCTCTCGCAAGCGGAGCAATTCGCCCATCATTCCGAGTAGATAGGCACCACTTCCACACGCTGGGTCACATATTCGCAAGGTCTGCAAGACTTGTAGTACGCTCTCTGGATTCCGAATTTCAGTTGCATCGCCATCATCAATAAACGCCTTGAGGGTTTCGGGTGTCTCATCGGTTTTATTCTGGAGGCAGATTTTCAGACTTTCTCGGCACATGAAGGAAACAACTGGACGCGGTGTGTAGTAGCTGCCGCTGTCGTGCCTACCGGTTACGAGTTCCTCAAACACCTTTCCGAGCATCTCTGGATCAACTGCAACCTCAATATCAAGGGGTGTAGATTCGGTTACCGTGAAGTTGTACCGCTCGAAAAGCTTCAGGATCTCGGCAAATTTGTCGTTAGGAATATGTACATCGTTGCGTTTATCATAGTCCTGCATCTCAAAGAGTCCGCCGTTGAGGAATGGCACTTCTCCCCGACGTTCAACAGCTGCAGATGATTCCTCTGGTTGATCTGCTGCATTACCGAGTCCATGAAAGAATGCCCAATAGAGCCGGTCGTTTAGAAAGTTTTCGTCTGTTTGTGCCTCTGTTGCATCAAAGAGGGAACGGAGGTAATCGCGATTACCGTTGTAGGTGAGCCACCCCTTCTTCTCAATAAAACGCAGAAACATCAGTCGGTTAAAGAGGCGTTGCGTGTAGAGTCGCCGTGCTTCTTTATCTGCTTCTGGAATACCTTCGACAGCGGTTTCCATCTGTGAAAAGACGCGCTGGTAGTCGGCGAAGAATTTATCGGTAACTTCCTCAACATCAAACGCTTTTTGCCACGCTTGGAGCCACTCCTGATCGGTTGAAAAGCCGTCGCTTGGAAATGTAAGCGCAGAGAGGTTATATTCACAGAGCGTACGGATGTGGGTATCACCCTGTTCCCAAGAGAAGATCGAAAGCACAGCACGTCGCCAGTTTTCGTTAGAAGCAAAATGTGCAAAAGCGAAACGTTGAAAGTCGGTTGTGGTACAGATAAAGAGGAGATGATCGTGTTCCCAAGTGGGTAAGTTTGAATTTCGGTCGCGTCTTTCAACAAGTCCGCGGAGCACACGGCGCAGTGCGGTTCGATAGATGTCTTCACTGTTGAATTGAAGGAAAAAGATACCCCACGGCTGCGTATCCTCAAAAATTCCAAGTGTGGGTTGACTGGGTGGGAATGGCGGTAATTGCCAGTAGTCCGCGATCCGACCTTGCGTGAGTTCATCAAGGTCAAGGTCTTCAGCAGATAAAGGATAGGCTACGTCTTCAAATTCAACGTCTTCGGGGATGTGCCAACCAAGTTTCTCGCGTAAGAAATCTAAAAGCGTGTCAAAGTTACGGATGCAGTGAATATCGTTTGGTGTTATGTCGGGCATTCGATTGTTTCCAAATCAGGTGGCATGTGATTCAGAGACTAGCTCTGTGCTTGTCTCTAACGGCGCGTTTGATGTTGTTAATTGTTCGCTTGCGAACTCACTGCTGTCATTCTCTGTTGTTAGTAGTTCGATTGAGAGCTGCCATCCGAGTGCCTTGAGAACGACACTCAGGGTTCCAAGATGCAGTGGGTCTCCACTGGATAGAAATTCTGAGAGGGCTTTCGGGGTGATGCCGGCTTGCTTGGCAATTTTGGAAGTCCCGCCTTGGGCTTCTACAATATTCCGGATGCCCTTTAGAAAAAAGGGTGTGTCTCCATCAACAAGATATTCTTCCAATGAAACTTGGAGGTAACTCATAGCTTCCTCTCGGTTAACGAGTTTTTCAATTAGAAATTCGTGCCATGTTGTTAGTTTTTTCATCGTTGTGTTTCCTCTCAAGGTATATTTCAAAGTATAACACAAATGCATCAAGAAGGCAAAGGTTTCAGACAAATTAGGTAGGGCATTTAGTTTTCTCTTTTGTAGCGTATCCTGTTAGGTTGCGCCTCATACAAGCACAGGCTAACAGCCTATGCTACAAGGGTTCCTGTATCTGGGAAGTTAAGATTCGTGCTGAAAATTGGACACAGACGGAAAAACCAAATAGCCCTGGACAATTAGGGAATGTAAACCTACACATCCAATTTGAAATGGATGAACGAGATATATTCATCAACAATAGGTCGGCTTTTTCTGCCACTGAAGCATGCAAAGCCGATGTTTTGGAAATTCGCGGTTGTGCAGATAAAGAGAAGTTTATCGTGCTGCCAAAAAGGGAGTGAAACACTGCGGCCTCGTCTGTCAACAAGTCCTCGGAGCACTCGGCGTAAGAGTGTTCTGCAGGCATCAAGTTCCACGTTATCATCAAACTGGATAAAGAAGATACCCCACTGTTGTTGGTTCTCCAGTGAGTCTAAATCTAAAAGTTGCAGCTGCTGATAGGTCTGGGTGTTAGCATTAGGTTTACGCGTCACTGTAGACAAATCAAATTCAACGTCATAAAGCTGCAATTGCCGACAACTAACAATTCGGGCTTGAGTGTCAGGGTTAAGTTCAAGGTCTTCTGCAGACCAATCATAGGTAATTTCTTCAAACTCCAGCCCTTCGTCCGGAATGGGCCAATTGAGGCTATCCCGTAAAAAGTAGACCAAGGATTCAAAGTTGTGAACCTCTTGAATTTTGGGTGAAAACTCGTTGTGCATTTGGTTGCTATAGTCTCCTTGTCGGAAATTGATTTCAGGAAACCTCCATCCATGCGATGAGTTTAGGTTTAGCCCCCATAGGTGCTTGTATCTGCATGAGGTACTTGCGTATGTGGCGTTCAATTTTTTTCCGTGCATCTACGAGCCCACCGGGCCCGTTTTCTGTCCAGCGTGTGGTATTCTCATCACACCGGATTTCGGGCCAGATCTCCTCAACATTATCAAAGACCTCATCAATCTCAGTGTCATAGAAGCACCATTTGATTTCACCGTTTGGCATCTCATAACAACAAAAAAGTCCAACGGAGCCAAAGCGATCAAGCGGAATGGGTTCGCCATCGCGATTGAGAAAAGGCGGTGGCTCGTCATCTACACCTTTACCGGAAAAGAGGCGCATTGGAAGATCGGGCAGTTGCTGCCATAACTGAGGGTTTGATTCAGAAATGCGCTGACGTTCAAGGTTCATCAATTCCTCAATGCTTTCTCTACCTTCATACCGCTCGTTGAACAGTCGGAGGGTTTCATCATCGTCATCGGGCGAAACAAACTTCCCTTCAATACCGAGGGTTCGGCTGATGCGAAGGATTTTACCATCAACGCGTTTTCGGAGTTTGAGGATGTCATCAAGTTCCTCCGGGGGCAGGAAATTCCAGACGTGAACAGTCGGATTTGTGCGATTGAGTTGCGTCTCAATTTCTGGGTCAAGCCGTCGGTCTAATCTACCGATGCGCTGCATAAGACGGACGGGATTCCAGTGCAGATCGTAATTGATGATAACGGATGCATCTTGCAGGTTAAGCCCCTCAGCGAGAACATCTGTCGTAATGAGTGTCTGAACAGGTCCAACGCTTTCAGGAGATTTCCGATTATAGCAAGGTGAAAATCGCTCAATAATCTCCTCGCGGTTGACTTTACGTCGGCTATCAATTTGTTCAATATGCCTGAAACCTGCTTGCTGTAGTTGAGCGTAGAGATACCGAGCGGTGTCGCAAAATTCCGTAAAAATAAGCAACTTCTCATTCGGGTGCTTTTTTAATAGGTTTAGCAGCTGCTGGAGTTTATCATCTTTTTCCGTGTCTGGTTCGCTAGCTAATTCGTCAGCATAAAAAGATCTATAGATCTTACTGAGTAGGACTGTCAAGAAGTTCATATCCTCTAAAACGTCGTCAAATAACCTATCCAGATCGTGATCTTCTGGAATGAAAACGTCTTCGTCCTCAACCGAAGCGAGATCGTCCTCTTCTTCGGAAGGGTTGGATGCAACAGAGTTTAGCAGAGTTTCCAAGGGATTCTGTGTTAAAATTCCATCCTCTTGAAGTCGTTCTCGAATGTGCTTTTGGACAACCCCCCACCATCTTGTATTTGTGCCTTCCCACATTCTAAAGCGTTCAGGTGCGTATTTTTCAAGCCACTCTGCCATCTTGAGGAGTAGATTCTCAATCGTTGCTTCAAACGCTCGCCATGAACTTTCCAAACGTTTGAGTACAAGCGTCCGGATGAGACCGATTACTTGTTTTTCGCGCTGTTCAATCTGTTTTTCTGGGTTTCTGTGATACTTGACTGTGTTATAGACAGCCAGATTGAGAAACGGATTATGTCGATCAAAGGCTTTCCGTAATTCGTCATAGAGGGTTCCATAAACCCGGCGAAGCGAATAGTCAACTGTAGGTTCTATAATACGCTCCGGAAAGAGGATATGCGTTCCAAATGCCATCTCCGCATCTTTGATGTACTTACGGCTCCGCTGAATCAATACTTGTTTCAACAGTGGATCTTGTCGCAAAAAGTCATCTTCTTCAACTTGATCGGTAATTTCGGTGGTTTCATCCTCAAGCTGTCTTTCCATGTCGCGAAAGTATTTACGAAAATCATGCATGCCGATGCTGGCGAAGTGCCTTCTGTTGTTCTGTGCGAAATAGTTAATCAGATGATAAATGTCGTCAAGGCTATTATTGATTGGCGTGGCAGTGAGGAGATAGAGTTTTTTGTTTCTGGCAAGCTCCATTAGAAGTCTACCACGGTTGGAATTCGGGTTCCGAAAATGGTGTGCTTCGTCAATAATAATAACATCAGTGTGATCCCGGAAGTAGCGACGCTCTTTTTCGTTTATCCCGTTCTGACGACCAAGATCAGTATGCAATTTAATCCTGAAGTGCTCTTGGAGCAGAAAGTCATATTTCGATTGTAGCCGAAAGTCAATCTGACTGTTCCAAACACTCTCTGCTATCGATTTAGGCGTAATGAGCAGGACGCGTTTGTTTTCCCTAAGATAGCGTTCAAGCAGCATCAAGCCAATATAGGTTTTACCGCTACCGACACCGTCACAGATAAGCGCGCCATTCCATGTATCTGCTATCTGGAGCGCGGCGTGGTAACCATCTTTTTGGTACTGTGAAAGCGTTCGGTAAATTATCGATTCTTTTTCTTCCCACTCATCAGCGGGTTTTTCGCGTCCTCTAAAGTAGGTATGGAGTGCTTTGGCATAAACTGTAAACGGTGGATATTCTCTAAGATGCCGTTCAATTGTGCGAAGCAGTTCCGCTTTAACCTCAGAGGCTTCCTCCCAGCGTGCATCGTACCAAGTACTGAGTTTTTCAATATGCGTAGCGTCAGTAATGAAGGAATTTAACTCTACATTTTGGGTGAGGCCTGGGCGGGTAAAATTAGAACTTCCTACGGTAACAAAGTCAACCGGACTTGAATTTTGAGCGCGCATCAAGTTGAGTTTCGCATGAAACTTGGCTTTGTCATAAACGCGTACGGCAATTTTCCCGCGGCGAATTGCGTCTCGGACAGCAGCAAGACCGTGGAGGGTGTCATCCTGTTCTTTTTCGGATTCAATATTGGCATCGGTGACATCTTGCAGTGCCTTGATGAGATGATCTTTTGTGCGCTTTGTAGTCTCGTCTCCCATCAGGAGACGGATACCATCAAGGTGTTGCCATGTCTTTCCGAGCGATAGAAACGCCCCAATTTCAAAAGTACCAGTCGCTATATCTAAACGGATACTTTTTACGAGGAGGCTTTCGAGAACTCTTTGGAGGGTGTTACCTTCTATATTGTCAATGAGTGTCGGAATCTGCATACCAATCTAAACTTTCTATAGAGTTTATTTGATTATATCAGACACAAGATAAATTTTCAATTTTTTTATCCTATCAGAGCCATTCAGTTTTAAAAAATTATCGGGTTTCGCGTCTTTTTTTGACAATCCGGTGCGGTTAGGAAACCGCACCATAGGTGTCAATTTAGCGATTTTTAGCAGCGTTTTAGCAACTGTGGATATAAACATGCCGCCCTTACAGGGCTTGGATTCTTGCTCGAAAACGCTGCTATAAACATATCGTCCCTATGGGACTAAAGAGGGTTTTGAAGTCTTCAAGGTCTCCGCGTAGAATCCGGTGCGGTTAGGAATGCAGATCGCATTTGGGCGTGTACGCCGCAAAACCGAACCTACCGGGCCTGGGTTCAAAACCAGACAGAAGAATAGAGAACTGAATGCCTCTGTTATGCTATTAGTGTAATTTGACAACCGGCAATCTTTGTGCTAAAATTCTATTCATCTCATAGAATAGGAGAAATTATGTCTACGTATGATGTCGGAATTATCGGTGGCGGACCGGGCGGATACGTTGCTGCCATTAAAGCGGCACAACTCGGTGGTAGCGTCTGTCTGATAGAAAAAGGAGAGTGGGGCGGCACCTGCCTGAATCGAGGATGTATTCCAACGAAGACCCTTTTTGCTGTTGCTAACCTCGCTACCCAAGTTCAGGAAGCACCTGACTTCGGTGTGCATATCAGTGGTGAGGCCACAATTGACTATCCACAGGTATTGGCGCACAAAAATGCAGTTATCCAGCAGCTAACAGGGGGTATCGCACAACTTCTGAAGGCAAACAAGGTTGACACCCTCAACGGAATAGCTACACTTACCGATAGAAACACCATTAGTGTTAGCAAATCCGATGGCACAACTGAGGAATTGCACGCAAAAAATGTAATCATCGCCACGGGTTCCGAACCTGCGGAGCCACCTGTCTTTGAAATTGATGAGAACCAAGTCTTGACGACAACAGGCATTCTTAACCTCACAGAACTTCCCGAAAGCCTGATGATTGTTGGGGGTGGCGTATCAGGATGTGAGTTTGCCGCAATCTTTAACGCACTCGGTTGCAAGGTGACTGTATTGGAACTCCTTCCGACTATTTTGGCGACTGAGGATGTCCAAGTTATCCGACACATCCAACTTTTCATGAAGCGAAAAGGCATCACCATCCACACCGGTGCTGAACTTACACACGTCAAAAAATCGGATGAAAGCGTCACAGCAGTCCTCGCATCTGGTGAAGAGATCACAGCAGAAAAAATGCTCGTCTCAATTGGGAGACGTTATAATACTGAGGGTATAGGATTAGAAAAGGTTGGTGTTCGCACTGATGGCGGAAAAATCGTCGTGGATACAAGGCTGCAGACGAACATTCCAGGTATTTATGCCGTTGGAGATGTCGCAAGCCGGTACTTGCTGGCACACGTCGCATCCGCCGAAGGAAAGATTGCGGCACAAAACTGTCTCGGCAACCCTGCTGAGATGGATTACCAAGTGATTCCGTGGTGTATTTTCACCTTGCCCGAAATTGGACACGTCGGTATGACAGAGAAAGAGGCAACAGATGAAGGTTATGAGGTGAAAATAGGACGATTCCCTTATGCTGCAAACGGGAAGGCGTTGGGCCTACGCGAGACGGATGGATTCGTTAAGACTGTTTCTGATGCCGATAGCGGGGATATTCTTGGCGTTCATATCGTCGGTGCACAGGCTTCCACGCTTATCCATGAAGCCGCTGTCGCGGTCCGTTTGGGAGCATCTGCAGCGGATATAGCACATACTGTTCATGCACATCCGACGCTCTCAGAGATGGTAATGGAATCCGCTGAAGCGGCGGACGACAGAGCGATTCACAGTTTACATTAAAAACGGGCAGCTTCTTGAAGTTCTTGATACCGCGCTGAAATCTCGGCAAGTGCTACACGTTTTTGTCGATTGACACTAAAATCTTCAATGTTAAAAGAGGCGACAACTGCCCCATATACCATAGCACTCCGTATCGCTGCCTCCGATGTCCCTCCAACAGAAGCGAGGTATCCCATCATCCCACCGGCGAAACTATCGCCTGCACCTGTCGGGTCGGTTACTTGCGCGAGCGGATATGCTGGCGCGTTGAAGTAAGACGATTCTGTGATACTGATTGCACCGTGCTCGCCCTTCTTGACGATAACTCGCTCTGGACCATAGCGCAGAATTGCCTCTGCAGCGCGCACCAAGTTAGCATCACCTGTCAAGAGTCGCGCTTCACTATCGTTCAAGATGAGGACATCCACACGTGCTAAGAGTGCCTCTAACGCCTCCCGCTGTTCATTAATCCAAAAATCCATCGTATCACAGACAATAAGTTTCGGATTTGTCGCTTGTTCAATGATACTCAACTGTAACACAGGCGAGTTATTCGCTAAGAAAAGATAAGGGGTATCTTTGTAAGTTTCAGGCAAAATGGGCTGAAAATCCTCAATAACATTCAATTCTGTGAAGAGGGTATCGCGTACGTTAAAGTCTTCAGCATAACGACCACCCCATCGGAACGATTTTCCGTCCTTAACCCGCTCTAATCCTTGGAGATCAATGCCACGCGTTTGGAGGAAGTCTGTGTAGGCATGCGGAAAATCAGCACCGACGACTCCGACAAGCTGAACAATGTTCCCAAAAAAGCTCGCTGCGACAGCAGCATAAACACCAGAACCCCCGAGGACATCTTCAACGCGTTTGCTTGGTGTTTCTACTGTGTCTAAAGTAACTGTTCCAACAACTAAAACTCCCATACTCTAAAAGCCTTTGTCTCCCAAATATCCAGCGTAAATTCGATTCCGTTCAAGATCAGAAAGGACCGGGTCTATTTTTATTTTCGCGGAACGCGCGGATAACCCGTCGCAGTCTGCGGATGAAAATTACAGCCAGCAGGACAACTAATGGATACTGTGAAAAACTCAGTACTTTTACCAACGCTGGCGGGAGTTGCATCGCCTGAGAAGATGCTGCCCAGATGAGTAATAATAATACTGCCGAAAGGAGTAATATTACGCCTTCGACGATTTCCGATTTCTTCATACGCAACCCTCGGATGTTAAGTTCCCATCTCCCACGAGTTGAGATATTTCTCCTGCTCTGCCGTGAGCGTGTCAATTTCGACACCGAACGCTTGTAATTTCAGTTGTGCAACGGTCTCGTCAATAGATTCAGGAACATCGTACACGCGATTCTCAAATTGCTCATGATTTTTAGCGATGTATTCAAGAGAGAGTGCCTGGTTGGCAAAACTCATGTCCATAACACTCGCCGGATGCCCCTCGGCAGCAGCGAGGTTTACCAATCTGCCTTCACCGACAAGGTAGAGTTTCCTACCATCTTCAAGCATATATGCGTCTACATAGGGGCGCGCGTTCCCTTTATCAACGCTCAACTTTTCGAGCGCAGGAATGTCAATCTCGACGTTGAAATGACCGGAATTCGCAATAATTGCGCCGTCTTTCATCGCCTGAAAATGTTCCTTCCGCAAAACATGAATATCGCCTGTGAGCGTTATAATGAGGTCGGCTTCCTGAACCGCCTTTTGCATCGGCATCACTCGGAACCCGTCCATTACCGCTTCCAATGCTTTCAAGGCGGTAACTTCGGTTACAATTACGTTCGCACCTAAGCCGCGTGCGCGACTCGCGACACCTCTGCCGCACCACCCATAACCTGCAACGACAACTGTCGTTCCAGCAATTAACAGGTTCGTTGCTCTGATGATACCGTCCAATGTGCTTTGTCCGGTCCCGTATCGGTTATCGAAAAAATGCTTTGTGCGTGCGTCGTTTACAGCGATAATCGGATATTTCAGCACACCTTCAGCCGCCATACTCTTGAGCCGGATAACACCGGTTGTTGTCTCTTCGGTTCCAGCAACGACTTGCTCAACTAAAGCCGGATTCGTCTCTTCAGAGTGAAGTCTGGAAACAAGGTCAGCCCCGTCATCCATAGTAATAGTGGGTTGTAAATCAAGGGTCGCATCAATGTGTTTGTAATAGGTTTCTGTATCTTCGCCGTTAATGGCAAAAACACCGATCTCCTCGTCAACAACAAGAGATGCGGCGACATCATCCTGCGTACTGAGAGGGTTCGATGCACAGACAACGGCTTCGGCACCACCTGATTTTAGCGTTTTCATTAAGTTTGCAGTTTCAGTTGTGACATGCAGACATGCGGCTACCTTCAATCCGTCTAAAGGCCGTTCATTTTCAAAGCGTGCACGAATGGAATCTAAAACAGGCATGAACCGGTTTGCCCAATCAATGCGTTGTTTGCCTGCCCCTGCGAGCTCAGTCGTTTTAATATCGTAGTTCATTAATTTCCTTTTGTTCGCCGGTATTCTCGAATACGTTGAATCTACCGGAGTTTTTCTATGTAATCGGTCTCTTCCCAAGTAAAACCGGGTTCCTCGCGCCCAAAATGTCCATACGCGGCTGTGTTTTGATAGATCGGCTGGCGCAATTTCAACCGTTCAATAATACCCGCCGGGGTCAAGTCAAAGTGGGCGTTGACCAGTTCCGTGAGTGCTGCTTCATCCCCTGTGCCAAACGTGTCTACCATAATAGAAATAGGGTCTCTTCTGCCAATTGCATAGGAGATCTGAATTTCACACCGTTCTGCGAGTCCTGCTGCAACGAGATTTTTGGCGACGTGTCGTGCTGCATAAGTTGCGCTCCGGTCTACTTTGGTCGGATCTTTTCCTGAGAGTGCGCCGCCCCCGTGCCGTCCCATCCCGCCATACGTATCAACGATAATTTTTCTGCCTGTTAACCCGGCATCTCCTTGCGGTCCGCCGGTCACAAACCGTCCGGTAGGGTTGATATGATATTTGATGTCTGGAGATTGGAGGCTTTTAGGAATAATTTTTTTGATGACCTCTTCTATAATTGCTTCTCGCAACTCAGTATCGGCAACATCTGGATCGTGCTGAGAGGCAATAACAACTGTGGTCACTGTTTTAGGTGTGTTGTCAACATATTCAACAGTTACTTGAGATTTTCCATCGGGACGGATAAAGGGAAGGGTGCCATCTTTACGAACCTTTGCCAACTGTCGTACCAATTGATGGGCAAGGGTAATCGGTAGCGGCATCAATTCAGGGGTTTCGGTGCACGCATATCCAAACATTAATCCTTGGTCGCCTGCGCCGCCGGGGTTCACTCCCATTGCAATATCTGGAGACTGTTTATCAATAATGCTCAACACAGCACTTCGTTCGGCATCAAAGCCGTATTCAATATCCGTATACCCTATATCGGTAAGGACTTTGCGTGCGATTTGTTGTGCATCATAGTCTGCGGTCGTCGTGATTTCACCTGTGATGACAGCGAGTCCGGTTGTCACCAAGGTTTCACAGGCGACTCTACCCATCGGGTCTTTTGTAAATATGGCATCAAGTACCGCGTCAGAAATCTGGTCTGCAATTTTATCGGGGTGTCCCTCAGTGACAGATTCGGACGTAAACAGAAAATTTTTGCTCAATTCTGCCTCTCCTACTCTACGTATCTATTCCACCCTGTTTTGTAGGGCAAGGTCTCTGTGGATGATCAAGTCTTGCCACAAGAGACGATGGGTGGGTACATGTACCCACCCGTACATTGAAATAGCGAAGTATGGTTCTGAGATTATGGCGTGAAACCTAATTCTCAGAGTTTTCCGTGTTCTCGGGATTTTCTGTGCTTTCAGAGTTTTCCGCATCTTCGGTGCCTTCAACGCTCTCAGCACCCTTAGCACCTTCAGCACTCTCAACGTCTTCGACGACCTCAACGCTTTCAGCACTCTCAGCACCTTCAGCACTCTCAGCGTCTTCGACGACCTCAACGCTCTCAACACTTTCGGTGCTCTCAACATCTTCGACGACCTCAACGCTCTCAACGCTTTCAACGTCCTCAACGTTCTGAGTATTCTCAACGTTTTCGACGCTTTCAACCGTCTCGGTGCTCTCAACGTTTTCGACGCTCTCAGGGCTTTCAACGTTCTGAGCATTCTCAGCGTTTGATTTGCCCATTTCCTCCTTAAGCAAAGCACCCAATGTGGTGACAGTCTCTTCGTGTGCCGGCAATTGGCGTCTCGGTTCCCGTTCTCGCCGTGAGCGAGACGGACGCTCGGAACGTGTTCTCGCTGGCTTTTCTGCTTCATCAGGTGCTGCGGCGCGCTCTTGCTCAGCAAGGAGTGCCTTTAAACTCAGGCCGATGCGCCGATCTTTCGGCGATAGGTTAATCACTTTTAAGTCTAACTCATCGCCCACGGAGACAATTTCCTCTGGCTTTTCAATTCGGCGATCAGCGAGTTCAGAGATGTGAATCAACCCTTCAATGCCTTCTTCAAGTT
>VYCT01000357.1:12366-13895 GCA_009843785.1 Candidatus Poribacteria bacterium
GCCTTCTTCAAGTTGTAAGAACGCACCATAGTTCACAATGTTGACGACGACTCCGCGGACCGAAGACCCGACTGGATACTTTTCCTCAATATTTGCCCACGGGTCTGGCGTCTTCTGTTTCAAGCCCAACGAAATTTTCTCGTTTTCTTGGCTGATACCGATAACTTGGACTTCAATCTCTGCGCCAACGGAAACGACATCGGACGGATGATGGATCCGCTTCCATGCCATATCTGTTTTATGGAGCAAACCATCAACGCCCCCGAGGTCAACAAACGCGCCAAAAGCGGTAATATTTTTCACGACCCCAGTTATCAGTTGCCCGACTTCAAGAGTTTTGAGTACCTCTGATCGCTTTTGGACGAGCTCAGCTTCCAACCATGCCCGACGCGATAAAACGATATTATGCCGCCGCTTGCTCAGGCTGATAACTTTCATCTCCAGCGTCTGCCCGACGTACTGCTCAAGGTTCTGGATGGGACGTAACTCAACCTGTGAAGCCGGTAAAAAGCCACGTAGGGATCCGACGCTCACGCGCAATCCACCCTTAATCCGCTCAGTAATACGTCCCTGCACCGGCTCACCGGACTCATACGCGGTTGCTATTTCGTCCCAAATGAGCGTTTGGTCGGCTATTTTCTTTGAAAGGACGATTTGCCCTTCGGAGTCCTCGCGCCGTACGATATAGACATCGATTTCATCGCCAACCTGTACAGCAGGCGTCCCGTCTTGCCCAGGCTCAAATTCTGCTGCGGGGATATATCCCTCAGATTTAAAGCCGATATCAATCATGACTTCATCACGATTGACATCTACGACGACACCTTTAACAATCTCTCCGTCCGTAAACGCTTTTATCGAATTATCATACGCTTCCTCAAGAGATTCCGGACTCATCGGCTCCGGTGGATCTTCCGCTGCAGCCACTGGTTCCTCAGGCGGGGGTGTTTCATCAGTGGGCGTTGTCGCTTCTTCAGAGTCCGTATCAACCTCAGCATCAGCAACTTCTGCTGTCTCTTCAAGCACTGTTTCATCAGTAGCGGTTGTCGTTTCCTCAGAATCAGCATCGCTAACGACCGGTTCTACTGCTGCTTCGGCGTCAGTCTCATCAGCTTGATCGGGATCAGTATCGTCAGCAGTCGCTTCGTCTTCACTACTCGTGACTTCCTCTTGTCCCTCAACATCTGCCTCGGTTGTTGAAGCTGCTTGCACAGCTTCTGGCGTCTCTGTCTCGCTCACTACTTCCTGATTCACGTCAGCTGATCCTTCAGCTGAGTGTTTTTCTTCTTCCACATCAACAGTGGACACATTTGTATTTGCTTGTTCGTTGTTCATTAAGATACCTGGTCCATTTAAAAACGCGTAACCGCGTTAATCCGCCAGTTCCTCCTTATATTCAAAGTGCTTTTAACACTTTCAAATCGGTTACGCAATAGTATATCATAAATGCATAAAGAAAGCAACAAGAATTTTGTGTCACTTACCCCCATTTTTTTTGGGGTTTAGAATATGGTTGATGTTGTTAGGTC
>VYCT01000315.1 GCA_009843785.1 Candidatus Poribacteria bacterium
ACCGAAAAGTCAATAAACTTTACCTTCAAACTCAAAGTTGAAAGAATACTAGAGGTTCAAATTCGTGGCGAACTCTCATCGCAATATGGAAACAGGCTCCAAGCCCTTAAATCACCTATTCCAGAACTCTATCAACACTTCAGAAAAGCACCAAAGAGATTCAAGAAGTTCGCTCGTCTGATTTCAGTGCTTTATTTGAAGTTGTCAAACACGGTTGAAGATATACTCCAATTGGATGTGGAACTGCTCAATTCTACAGAGTTGCAGGTCAAATTTAAGGGACGGCGATCGCAGTTTGATATAAACGAAGAACCTGTACTTCTTGAATTTGAAGGCAAGTGTCCACTACTCGAGTGATACCAGTTGTGTTCTAACAATCACACGGAGTGTTTTCGCATTTTGGGCAGCCTTCGGCATAGATTTGTGCGGCATCCGCTAAGGAAATACCGAGCAGGCTTGCTAATGTGGCGAGCCATGCAAAGACATCGGCGAATTCCTCGCGCAGCCGTTCGATGTTCTGCGGTTGTTTGCGGATCTCTTTTGCTAATTCGCCGACCTCCTCAACGAACCATGTAAAGGTTAACGGTACACCGCGCTCGGCATCGCGCGTGTAATAGATATCTTCAATCTGTTTCTGAAACGCTTCAATTGTCATTTTTTTCTTCCTTTTCTATTTTTCTTGCGGTCCATTATGTGCGTCTGGCTTATGACAGCCGATGCGGGAATCCAGCGGGTTGTCAGCAGGCAGCTTTTTAGGCGTATAGACGCTTTAGCATTATGAAAGGGCATGGTACAAACTAACAGTTTATGCTACAACGGTGTACTTTTCATAAGTGCGTGTGAAAAACTTTATACACCCGAATCCAGTCTCTGACAATCTACTGAGACAGATAATCTATGCGTACCACTTCCAAAGACAACGCCTTTTAGCGGCGTTACGTCCGCGTAGTCCCTGCCCCAAGCGACTGTGATGTGCTGATCGGTTGGCATCTGGTTATTCGTCGGATCGAAGTCCACCCAGCCAAGTTGTGGGAGATAGACAGAGAACCATGCGTGGGACGCATCAGCCCCCGATAAGGGTTCTCGGCCAGGTGGTGGCTCTGTCTGAATATAGCCGCTGACGTAACGGGCAGCGAATCCTAAGGCGCGTAGGCAGCCAATACCGAGATGCGCAAAATCTTGACAGACCCCTCGTCGGTGCTTTATCACATCCCCAAGTGGCGTTGCGACTGTTGTGAAATCTGGATCGTAGGTGAAATCGGTGTAGAGGCGCGTGCTTAAATCTTCAACAGCTTCGAGTAGGGGGCGTCCGGTGGTAAACGATTTCTCAGCATAGGCGTGGAGTTCGGACATCGCTGGAATCATTGGCGAATTGAGAACGTACTGCCGTATCTCCAGAATTTCTGGATTCAAATCTGTATGTAGCTGCTGGTGTGCCTCTTCCCATGATAAATGCTCAGCGAAGTTGAGTTGTAACTCTCTATCTTTGAGCTCCACATGACTTGTAACTGTAACGGTGAGTTGATTGTGAGGCTGCTGGATCGTGAAATAGTAGACAGTGTTTCCGAAAAAGTCCCGACGTTCTCGACAGTCCTTGGGTTCAGGTTGGACAACGAATTGGCTGTCATTGCACTGCTGGTATACATGATGACGCGGTGTCAGTCGCGCTTCGTTATAGCAGAGGTTTACTGGATAGGTATAGCTGTATTCAGTCTTATGAATAATTTTATAGTTCATAAAATGGTTAAAGTTGATTGCTAACAACGGATGATTGACTATGGCTGAAATAGGTATGCGTCAAGACATCAGACATATCAACGAGTATCTGTGCGAGACGGACGAGAAGTTTTTCTAACCCATTCCGTTGTGTTGTCTGCTCCGAACGCTCGGCGAGATCCATGGTATCGGAAAGTTGAAGCTGCGTGAGTGCCTCCAAAATCAGCTGTTCCTCTTCACTAAGTCGGTAACCGAGTTTTTCTCTCGGCAGCGCACGGATCTGCTCCTGAAGACGTTTAAGTTGATAGAGAAGCGAACGCGGATTATCTTCGTCGAGAAGTAGCAGCTCGAGGACTGTTGGAAAGTGCAGCGCTGCACGATAGCGGCTTCGGTAAGTGATGAGGCTTTCAGCGGCAGCGAGGACAGATTCAAGCAACAGATCTTCGATCCATTCGTCTTGCACAGCGACAAGGCTTGAACGACACAGCACGATGAGCAGGAGTGCACGTTCGATACGTCGCCCCATATCCAAACTCATCCAACCGATCGTCTGGGTCATGCTTTCGGCGTTAAGCCCACTCAATGCCGAGAGAAAAATCATGAGTTGATCAAGTGAAGCCAATTCCGCCTCTTGCAACACAAGGTCTGTCAATATCTGTGCGCTTGTGTTAGCATCTTTAGGAACGCTATTTTCGAGCGTGGTACATAGATTTTCAATATTGTTCATCACACGCCAAGTGTCAGTAGACCAGCGGTCTCGAACTGCATACGCGGCACTGACAAGTGCCTGAAGCGTTGACACTAAACTCCCGCTGTTTTCTGTGTCGAGCATGATTGAGAGCAGTTCGCTTTCTAACGATTGCTCCCCTTTATTTGCGAAACCTGGGTGTGACGAGGTTAAACCGGTCAGGGAGCGGAGCATGCTGCGGAGATAGGTGAGTTCGGAGACTTCCCTCGCCTCTTCGCCGAAAGTCTCTGTGAAGAGCGTAGAAGGTGCGACCTGCCCTAAGTGCGATGTCTCTAACCCCATCTTCCCCATTTTGGCTTTATCGAGCATAATTCGGAGTAGGCGCGCTTGTCCTTCCGCGCGTTCCGCGTAGCGTCCGACCCAAAATAGATTTTCGGCGGCTCGGCTTGACAACCCCTCTGAAGCAGCGGCAGTTTGTATCCGTTCTGTTCGCTGTTGCCATAAACTGATATGCGGTTCCGGTTCGGGTGCGAGGATCCATGTGTCTTTACTAATGCCGCCCCCTTGGATTGAAACTGTCAATCCGCCGTTCTCGCCTTCACAACGGGTGAGACCGCCCGGCATCACGGCATATCCGTCTTTTTCTTCGGAAGTCCCGCGATCAGGATCATCGTGATGGCGTGCTTCCGCTGAAAATAAAAAAGTTCGCAGAATCGTGCGCCGCGGTTCAAGTTTACCTTCGACGAGTGAAGGCGTTGTGGAGAAATGAATATATTCTTGTCCAACATAGAGATGCGGTTCGGCATTGATCTGGGCGCGAAGCCTGTCAAGTTGAGTCCGACTCAGTTCACTGCCGAACAAGGGGCGGCCACCGGGTTGACGATAAATCGGTTTGATAACCAACTGCTTAAGATTTGCCAGTACATAGTCTCGCTGCTTCGGTTCCCCACACCACCATGTCGCGGCAGACGGGAGGCGGAGTTCTTCGCCGATTAGATGCTTTGCGATATTCGGTAGGAATGGCATCAGGCTTGGGTTTTCCAAAACGCCGCTGCCCGGTGGGTTTACGACAATTACGTTTCCTTGTCGAATGACTTCCAACAAGCCTGCAACACCGAGTCGTGAGTCTTGTCGGAGTTCCAATGGGTCACAGCAAATGTCGTCTACTCGACGGAGAATAATGTCAACTGGACGTAAGCCGCCAAGCGATTTCAACCAGACGCGTCCGTCCCATACGGTTAAATCGTCGCCTTGCACCAAGGTGTAACCGAGGTAATTTGCGAGATAGGCGTGCTCGAAGTAGGTTTCATTGAGGGGCCCAGGCGTTAGTACGACGACGTGTGGATTGTCTTTTTGGCGTGAAGTCATACGGGAAACACTTTCGAGTTGCCCGAGTTGCCCAAATTCATATTGCAGGTCCAACACACTGTTCTGTAGTGAACGAAAGAAGAAGGAGAGTCTGTGAACACCGACCTCGCCAAAGAGGTTCGGCAGCGCGCGTGCAAGCGCGGTGCGATTTTCGAGCGCATAACCCGCCCCCGATGGTGCCTGTGTTCGGTCACCGAGTACCCACATTCTGCCGTCCGATCCTCGTGCTAAATCCGCGGCATAGTTCAAGAGAAACGGGAATCCAGAGGGGATCAGTCCGACACACGCGTGTAGAAATCCAGCGTGGGCATAGACGGCTTCGGGTGGTATCAGCCCTTCTTTGATTAAACGCCGTTCACCATAGAGGTCTTCCAAGATTAGATTTAGCAACTTCGCCCGCTGCGTAAGCCCAGTGGAGATAATGTCCCAATCTGTATTTGAGATAATCAGCGGGATGGGATCCAATTCCCACGGACGATGGCCTTGCTGTTCGCCGTGTACGACGTAGGTGACCCCGTTCTCACGGAGCAGCCGCTGGACCTCTTTGTGCCGAGATTCCATCTCTGTGAGTCCGAGTGTGTCAAGGGCTTGCATGAAGCCGTGCCAGTGCGGATTGATTTGCCTATCCCGACTTAGCATCTCATCGATCTGTTGCTCAGCAGACTTAGTGTTGTGATAACTATCACCTATTACTTTTTTAAAGTTCCTTGCGGTTCGGTCAAGTGAGTTGGTACTTTGGAGTCTCATTCCGTAGATCCGCCTTCCATTTCATTACAGGCTACGGTTGTTCGCCATTTTTCATCAGAATTTGTTTTTCATCGGAAACCCGATTTTTTGACCAACAACTCGACTCCGAATATAGTAGAGTAAGGCACGAGTTGTTGGTCAAAATGGAAAAAATCGGAGAACAAACCCAATATAAAAAAAACGTTTGATATCGAGTTAAAGAGTTCTACGTAGATCCAATGTATACGGGTATTCAGCATTCGTCTCTTCTGGTGGGACATCTATAGGCCCTGGCGTTGTTCCTTCAGCGAGGAAATGTCCAGTCGTGGGTCCCGCGGGCTGCGATTGGATAACACTCGGCGTATGTCCGTCTGTGCCGAAGCGGCTTGTCCGGCGTGCCTCTGCTTCGTAAGCGTTGACTGGAAAAGTATCGTAATGTCTTCCACCGGGATGAGAGACGTGATAGGTGCAACCGCCAATTGCGCGTCCGTTCCACGTGTCAATGATGTCAAACACAAGTGGTGAGTGTATACCGATAGTCGGATGCAATGCTGATGGCGGTTGCCAGGCGCGGTAGCGTACGCCACCGACATATTCTCCGTGTGTGCCTGTATTGTGAAGAATTAATTGCCTCCCGTTGCATGTAACGACGTATCGGGAATCCGTCAATCCGTTCACCTTCACTTGTAGTCGTTCAACAGAAGAATCGACAAACCGTGAGGTGCCAGTGCGCGTTATCTCCTCACCTAACACGTGCCAGGGTTCGATTGCCATCCGCAATTCGATTTCAATATTTTGTATATTTACAGTTCCCAATTTCGGGAACCGGAATTCAAAGAAAGGTTCAAGCCACACCATGTCAAACGGATAACCTGCCTCTTGAAGTTCGTTAGCGACTTCCTCTATGTCAGCTCGAACGTAGTGATGCAGCATAAATCGGTCATGTAATTCTGTCCCCCAGCGCACGAGTCTACCTTGGTAAGGCGTATTCCAAAATTTGGCGACCAATATCCGAATGAGGAGCATTTGCACAATGCTCATCTGTGCATGGGGTGGCATCTCAAAAGCGCGCATCTCCAGTAGTCCAAGCCTCCCACTTGCCGAATCGGGGGAGTAGAGTTTGTCGATACAAAACTCTGCGCGGTGCGTATTGCCTGTGAGATCTACTAACAAATGACGCAGGAGCCGGTCAATTAGCCAAGGCGGTGCGTCCTCTGCATCGCCATTAGGGATCTGCGCGAAAGCGACTTCAAGTTCATAGAGTTGGTCATCGCGCCCTTCATCGACGCGCGATGCCTGACTCGTCGGACCGATGAAGGTCCCGGAAAAGAGGTAAGACAAACCGGGGTGGTGCTGCCAATAGGTAATGAGGCTGCGCAGGAGGTGAGGCTGCCGTAACAGCGGACTATCAGCAGGTGTGCGCCCACCGATGATAACGTGATTGCCGCCGCCGGTACCGGTGTGTCTACCGTCTAACATGAATTTCTCGGCACTCAATCCGGCTAACCGTGCTTGCGCATAGAGGGTTGTCGTATTGTGTACTAATTCATTCCAGTTTTCTGCTGGGTGAATGTTTACTTCAATGACACCGGGATCGGGTGTCACGTTCAACGCTTGAATTCGCCAATCGTGGGGCACTTCATACCCCTCAAGGATCACCGGCATTTCTAAAGCTTCTGCTGTGGCTTCAACAGCTTCAAGAAGCGATAGATAGTGCTCAACATGCGTCAGGGGTGGCATAAAGATGTACAACCGTCCCTCACGCGGTTCAATGCAGAGTGCTGTCTGAAAGACCGTCTGCGGAAGCACGCGATCACGATCATCGTGATCGCGTGACTTCTGCTGTGCTTCACCGTTTACTGTATTCGGTGTCCCGTCTTCCTGAGTAGAGGCGTTTTGTAAGTTCGTTTGTGCCGACGCGTTTAAGCGCGCCTCGCGCGGTTCGAGCGGATCCCGTTCGTAACCTGTCTCTCGCTGTTCAGGTGGCACCCATTGTATAGACTCCAAGGGTAGACGGAACCCTATCGGTGAATCGCCGGGGATTAAGGACATGCGTTCATCCTTGAAACGCCATGCACAACTTTCCCAGACATCGTCTACGCGATTCCAACGTAGCGGTAGTACGTAGCCGATCGGCTCCCCGAGGGTGTCTGTTTGTAGCAGCTGTGCGAGTCGTTGCCGTTCAGATGCGTCCTTGAAGTTAAAATCGAGTGGATTGATGTTAACAGGCAGTCTATCTTCCGTCCAGAGAAAGTAAAGCGCGTCTTCGTAAGCCGATATTATCTGATCTGGTGCGATATTCAGTTGTTGGGTGAGATGACGCATAAATCGTTGAGCATCTTCAGTACTGAAACCGTAATCTTTATGAGGTTCGGCGAGGTGTTTATCGTTCCGCCAAACGGGCACCCCATCCTTACGCCAGAAACATCCAAACTTCCAGCGCGGTAACGGTTCACTAGGGTACCATTTTCCTTGTCCGTAATAGAGTGCGCCCCCGGGTCCGAAGCTGTCCCGCAAACGCCGTAGAAGCCCTGCTGCTAACTCTCTTTTTCTTGGGCTGTCGGCTTCTGTATCCCACTCTGGGCTCTCTGTATCGTCAATTGATACGAAAGTCGGTTCACCACCCATTGTTAATCGAATGTCGTTCTGAATTATATCTTGATCAACCTGCTGACCGAGGGCGTTAATATCTGCCCACTGTGCGTCGGTGTAGGGTTTCGTGACGCGTGGGTCTTCGTGGATACGTTGGACAGTGTTGCTGTAGGTGAATACTGTTTCACAGGGGTCCATGTAGCCGGTGACGGGTGCTGCGCTCACCGGATCCGGGACGCACGCCAACGGAATATGTCCCTCACCGGCAAACAGTCCGGATGTTGGATCGAGTCCTATCCACCCTGCGCCGGGGGCATAGACTTCGCACCAGGCGTGTAGGTCGGTAAAGTCCTGAGCCGGACCAGCGGGTCCGTCTACAGGTTTCTGATCGGCGACAAGTTGTACAAGGTAACCGGAAACGAAACGGGCGGCCAAACCGAGATGTCGCATAATCTGAACGAGCAACCATCCGGTGTCCCGGCATGAGCCAATCTGCTTTTCTAACGTTTCCTCGCAGGACTGTACCCCGGGTTCCATGCGAATCGTGTATTTTACATTTTCCGCCAGCGACCGGTTGATATCGACGAGAAAATCGATCATTTTCTTTTCTGTACGCGGGATACCTGCTAACCAGGCTGTCAGGAGTGGACCGTTCTCTTTCACTTCAAGAAACGGGGCTAATTCTTCTCTGAGCTGCGTTTCATACAGAAATGGATAGTGTTCGGCACTCGTTTCAAGGAAAAAATCAAACGGATTGATGACCGTCATATCCGCGACAAGGTCTACTTCAATAGATAGGGCGTGTGTAGGTTCGAGAAAGACGACGCGGGCTTGATAGTTACCGAATGGGTCTTGCTGCCAGTTAATGAAGTGATTCTCAGGTTCGATTTTAAACGAATACGCCTCAATCGGTGTTCGACAGTGGACTGCGGGTCTCAATCGAAAAATGTGTGGCGACAAGTTGACAAGCCGATCGTATTGGTAAAGGGATTTGTGATTGATTGCTACACGAATTGCCATTTTTTTAAGTATTGGGTTTCTGCTCCGATTTGTCCCCCTTCCCAGTAACGGGTCGGGGCCTCTGTCCAAATCGGGTTTCTTGTAAAATTAGACAATTTCTGATTTTTTTAACGGATATACAATAGCGCAACCTACAACTGCGTCTGTTCCTGAGTCTGTTCCTGAATAGGTTCTCCATTGACGGGTCGCAATGCGAAAAATGTTTTGTGAATATCCGCGCCGACTAAGTTAAGTTTGGTCTGGAATGCGTCAAGAAACTCGTGTAAACCACTTGAGAGGATCTGTTTGACTTGGGCATAAGCGAATTCCGAACGGAGTTGTCCCAAACGTTGCTCTGCTGTATTGGAGAACGTCTCCAGCGGTGTGCCGGATATAGCGTGGAGTGACTCCTCCGCTTTGGAAAGACAATAGAGAACCGAGCGTGGAAACTCACGGTTTAATAATAGAAAAGCGACAACGTCTTCTGGGGAGATGAGTCCGTATGTGCGGCGGTACATCTCAAAACCACTGGCAGAATGTAACAGTGCCCCCCACTGAATGTCGTCAAAAGGTGTGTCCACATCCCAGATAGAGGGCAGGAGAATAAAATATTTGACATCAACGATTCGTGAGGTTTTGTCGGCGCGTTCAATCAAGCGTCCCAACTGACAGAAGTGCCACCCTTCGCTGTGCGACATGATATTATCTGTAAGTCCCATGAAGAGGTGTGATGCGAGTTTGATCTCTGTAAAGAATTCATGGGGTTCTGCCATTGCCCACTGTTCGGAAGTGTTTGCGACGAGTAAGTAGGCATCGTTTAGCTGCTCCCACATCTCTGAGGAGATATTTTCGCGTATGGACCGGGCGTTTTCTCGCCCCGCCCGCAAGCAAGAGACAATTGAATTTGGGTTTTCAGTGTCAAACGCCAAAAATCGGATGACGGCTTCACGTGATGCTTCGCCATAACGCTCAGCAAACACTTCATCATCGCCTGTAGTCGCAACAAGCGGTTCCCACTGTGCCTGCATGCCGACGGGTGCATCAAGGATCAAACGCAGATTGACATCGACGAAACGGGCGACGTTCTCGGCGCGTTCAATGTAGCGACTCATCCAATAAATTGATTCTGCAACGCGACTCAGCATGGCAACCTCCTACGCCCCGTTCCCCGTAACGGGCGGGGCCCCCGGTCCCGATAAGACCCACGTATCTTTGCTACCGCCCCCTTGTGAGGAGTTGACAACAAGCGACCCCTTTTTGAGTGCGACGCGTGTCAATCCACCTGGAAGGACGTAAATCTCTTCACCATAAAGGATAAACGGACGCAAATCAACGTGCCGTCCCTCAAAATGGTCGTCAATCATCACCGGCACTCGTGAAAGCGCGAGTGTCGGTTGGGCAATGTAATTGCGCGGGTTGTCTTTGATTCGGCGGGCAAACTCCTCGTGTTCTGCTTTAGTTGCATGGGGCCCGATGAGCATTCCATAGCCACCAGACTGGTTGGCTTCTTTCACGACGAGTTCGTCAAGATGTTCGAGAACATATTTCTGATCGCTATCTTTCCAACACATGTAGGTCGGAACATTTGGGACGATAATGTCTTCGCCGAGATAATACTTGATGATTTCAGGGACGAAAGCACAGACGACTTTGTCATCGGCGACACAGGTGCCAGGGGCATTAACCAAAGCGACACGTCCGGCTTTGTAAACATCCATCAATCCGGGAACGCCGAGCATTGATTCCGGTTTGAACGCCTTCGGGTCAAGGAAATCGTCGTTAATGCGGCGGTAGATGACATCAACACGCTCAAAGCCCTTCGTTGTTCGCATGTGCACAAACCCGTCCATTACGACGAGATCGCGTCCCTCAACCAATTCAACGCCCATCTGTTGTGCGAGAAAGGAGTGCTCAAAGTATGCGGAGTTATAAACGCCCGGTGTGAGTACCGCGACTTCAGGCGACAAGATTTTGTCGGTTACGAGGTACCGGAGCGTATTTAGCAGTTGGCTCGGATAATCTTCGACCGGTTGAATTTGGGACATCCCAAAGAGTTGGGGAAAGGTCCGCTTCATTAACTGCCGATTTTCCACGACATAAGAGACACCAGATGGGCAACCGAGATTATCTTCCAATACATAAACTTGTCCATCGCTATCGCGAACTAAGTCTGTGCCGGTGATATGGCACCAGATCCCGCGCGGCGGGTCTAAACCGATGCAGGGTTGTAGGTATCTTTCCGATGAAAGCACAACATCTGCTGGAACGATACCGTCTTTGAGAATTTTCTGGTCGTGATACACGTCGTCAATGAATAGGTTCAGGGCGTGGATGCGCTGTTTGAGTCCACGTTCTATCCATTCCCATTCACTGGCATCAATAATTCGTGGGATGAGATCGAACGGAAAGATTTTTTCGACACCCTGCTCGTCGGCGTAGACGTTGAACGTGATGCCCATTCGGAGCAACGCGTATTCAGCGGCAATTTGGCGACGCGTGAGTTCGCCTTCAGGAAAGCCCTCAATCCGCTCTACCAACATTTGGGCAGCGGGGCGAGCACTTCCATCTGGAGCAAACATCTCGTCATAAAATTCGTCAGTGCTGTATTCCTCAAATCCTGTCATTGCAGCGCGCCTCCTTATTAATCACTGGTTCTGCAGCGAGGGTGCAAAATGTTAAAGGGCAGCGGTTTTAGAAACCGCGTGAACTCTATACAAGGTGTGATGCAATACTTATGCCAATGTCGATTCGCACAGAAATCGCTGACCTGTTTTAATTATATGCACAATATAACACGCTTCGGGCGTTGCATAGAAGTCTAAAAGCGAGTTAAATATCTGCCAATTGTATGCTGATTTTTTAGGCAATGCGGTCAGTGGCTGTCTAATTATGATGCACCGGTTGATTTGTGTTTTGAGCAGGAAAGGGCATCTAAATTTATGATGCCATACTTGGGATGTAAAGTCAAGTAAAAAATTTGGACAGGACGATTTAGTTTTCGCGTTTTTTAGGCATTTTGCTCGGACGGTCGCGAGCATAGCTCGCTCCTACTGAAGAGAGACAGTCGCGAGCACAGCTCGCTCCTACTGAAGAGAGGATTTGAAAACGCTCAAAAGTATATGGATAAAGGGCAGGTACGAAACCTGCCCATACAACAACTTACGCTTATTATGGTCAACGAAGTTGTGACATTAGCCAACAGTTTGAAAGGATTCCCATGCATCGCCGGCTGCAGCGGCTTGACGTTCCAACTCAGTGCGCCATCCGGCGACTTTTCCAGATTTGATCTGTTGAATATCAAATCCAGCGTATCGATCCTCAAGTGTGTCGCCGAGTTTTTGGGTTTCCGCCCAGCGGTCCCATGCTGTCTGCATCCAGGTATGTGGCAAAGCTTCTCGGACAGCTGGATCAAGTTGCCACGCGTTTCGTGCGTCTGCGACTGAGGGTTCGCCGGTGAATTCACCCGACCACTTCGACCAACCGATTGACAATGTGTTACGTTCACGTTCAGGCACAGTGTGCCCAGTGTGGATGTTGTTGCCATTGCGGATGAGTGCCTCACCCGGCTTGAGCCGAATCGCGACCTGACCGGGTAACGGGTCTTTCTTATTCCAACTCGGTGTATACGGAACACCCTGATCCTTCATCGATTGTGGGAGTAGCACATCATGCTCAAACGGTGTGCGCCATCGGTGGTGACTACCCGGAATCAGCTCATGGCATTCGTCGTCCGCGAGTGCCAAGAACATGCTCACACCGTTCCGTTCGGTAATTCGCTTCTCGTTGCTTTCTTGGATTTCTTTCCAGCGGATGCGTTCTACCTCTTCGGAATAGTCTTCTGGGGTATCACCTCGGACTTCTTTTTGTGAGAAGTAGCCTGCGCCGTCGCCCCACCACGTCACGTCTCGGTGCCAACTGGGTCCGTTCTCCTGCTTCCGTGGATTCGCCCACAGCAGCATACCGCTAAATGTCAGGTCCTCAGGTTGGACGCCATAACACCAAGCGGCAATGAAATCTAAGAAATCTGAAGAGCCGTGAAATTCAGCGAAACTTGACTCGCCGAATGCGGGATGAATGAGTCCGCGGATCGCCCACGGTTCATTGTGTGCGGCACGATGGACATAGCCCTTTGAGCAGTCGATTTTATCGTAGACGTGTTCAGGGGCGCACGCCTCGGTAACACGCCGTCCGGCTTCTCTAAGGATAGGAATCCACGGGTTATCAACAAAATCGTTGATGATAACAAAACCGTGTTCTTTCAAGTATGCCAATCTTTCAGGTGTGGCACCCGGCGCCGAAAGTTCAGGTTTGAAATCTGCGAATGCAGTCGCGCGGTAAGTTTCCTTCGCTTGTGATTCACTCGTGCTCATTAGTCGTTCCTCCGTATCAGACAGTGATTTTGAACCAGTACGCTATTTTAGCATATTTTAGCATATTTACGCAAACTTTGGAGTGGGTGTGTAAAGTTTTACACTTTTTTGCGGAATTATGTACGCTTTTCCCCTCAAGTCGCCTCGCCGTAATTGAACCGTTCTGATTTTTCTTGACTTTTTCACCAAATATGCTATGATTCTTTGTGGCGGTTCGGATTTTTTTCATCCGTCCCGTATATTCAGAGATAGGAGAAAGTGATGAGCACAAAATCGCCACCACAGGATCAGCGTTTTGGGTTGAGTGAAGACGAATTAACTTATTGGAATAAGAACGGTTATCTTGTCCGCTTGGACGTATTCACGCCTGAAGAGAACGATGCGTTCCGGGAAGTTGCGGAAGACATTGTTGACGGAAAACGTCCCTTCCCGCCTGAACATATTGATCAGAATGCCCTCGTTAGAGATGGAAAGGCAGAGCAGCAAGGCATTTATGCGATGCACAAGATCCATTTTCCGAGCTGCTACGATCCAGAATTCCTCGCTCGTGTGCGTGATCCGCGCCTAACCGACCCGATCGTTGATATCCTCGGTCCAGACATTCTCGGTATCAATACGCTGTTTATCTGGAAGGCACCGAAGATTGGTCTCGGCTTTCCATGGCATCAAGATAAGTTTTACTTCCGTACTCGGTTTAGGACAGCGACAACCGTCGGCACATGGACGGCTATCGACCCAGCAGATCGGGAGAATGGTTGTCTCTACGTTATCCCCGGCAGCCATAAATGGGATATTTTTCAGCATGACGACCTTGAAGGTTCACAACAACGCGAGTTCAAGATGGCTCAAGGGGTACGTGACGAGGACGGCGTTGCTGTCGAAGTGCCCCCCGGTGCGGTGATCTGGTTCCATAGCCATCTTCTGCATAAGAGTATGGACAATCATAGCCTACGGTTCCGTCGGAGTTTCGTTGCGCATTATCTCAGTGCGCAAGCAGAATGGGCAAATGGGAGGAAGGGGCAACCTGTTATGTGGGTTCGCGGCGAGACTTTTCCGGACAAGGTTCACGAAGTTGAACGCGAAGTCATCCCTGTCTCCGAATAGTAAATCTAAATCTCTGAGGCTTACTCTCACTCCGACAACCACAAAAACAGGAAATAATGATGCGTACAGAATCGGTCCCACAAGAACGGACTTTTGGTTTGAACTTAGATGAGTTGGCATATTGGAACGAAAACGGTTACCTCGTCCGTTTGAATGTATTCACTAGTATTCTTTCAACTTTGAACTTGCGGGTATAGTCTTTTTAGTTTGATGCGT
>VYCT01000090.1 GCA_009843785.1 Candidatus Poribacteria bacterium
GTTTAACGCACTTTTTAACAACTTTTTGCAAGTCCAAAACGACTAATTCCGTTATGAAATGTCAAAGAAAATCTGGAACAGAACCCTTCAGTAAGAATCGGGGTTACAAATCCCTCCTACAAGAGTGAGGCAGACAATTGAAGGATGTACTGCACGCGGTTTTTTAGACCACTCCCTAAACCAAGATTGTGGTATAATACAATCTTAGAGAAAGGAGAAATCTGATGGCGAAACGAAAACGAAGAACTTTCACCGCCGAGTATAAAACCGAGGTCGTTCTTGATGCCCTTCGCGGTGAAAGTTCCCAAGTGGAACTCTGTCGTCAACATAACCTCAGCGAAGATCAACTCTCAAAATGGAAGCAGCAGTTCCTTGAAAATGCGGTGTCTGTGTTGCTCCGCTTGATAAGCAATCGAGCAAGGATGCTGAGCGTATCGTCCATCTTGAACACCTCGTTGGGAGAATGGCGGGCGCCTTAGACATCCAAAAAAAACTATTGACGGAGCTGGACGGACGTTAGCTGAAAAGCGGTGCCATATTTTGGCATTGCGACAGGAGCATTCCGTGCGAGATATTTGTGAAATCCTCGAAGTCAACCGGAGCAGTTTCTATTATGAACCGAGCGAGTCGCCCTCTGAAGCGGTTCTCCTCGCTGAAATAGAGAAACTCGCGGGTGCGTTATCCGAGATACGGGTATAGGCGTATCACACAGATGCTACAGCGTCAGGGATACACCGTTGGCACGCGGCGTGTCGCTCGGTTGATGAGAGAGCATCATCTCTTAGTCGCTGTCAAGCGGGCTTCCAGTCGAACAACACAGTCGCTTCAAGGCGAGAAACCTTGGAGCAACCGGCTCGAAAACCTTGAAGTCTCTCGTGAAGATCAGGGCTGGGTGGTAGATATGACTTATGTCCGTCTCAAGGGACGCTTCATCTACCTCGCAGTGCTGATGGATGTTTTCACCCGAGTGATCAAAGCGTGGCAACTCGGTTCACACTTGAGTCAATCTCTGACGCTCAAACCGCTGAAAGATGCGTTCTGCCGCAGCGTCTGTGAGGTACATCATTCCGATCAAGGCGCGCAGTATCTTTCAAACGCTTATGTTGCCACGCTCAAGGCATACGGCGTTGAGATTTCTCTCGCACGGCGCGGCCGGCCTTGGGAGAACGGATATGCTGAAAGACTCATCCGCACGCTCAAAGAGGAAGCAATTCACCTCAATGACTATCAGGACATCCACGAGGCTCGCGAGGACATCGGGTATTTTATCACACAGGTGTATCATCAGAAACGCCCACATTCGGCGTTAGGGTATTCGACATCTAAGGAATTTCAACGAAAAACCTTATCTTAATTGCGAAATTGTGGTCTAAATAAGCGTATGCACTTCAGAAACTCGCTTCTGCAGGTTCCGCGAGAACTGAGAAAAACAACCTGCTTTTAAGAGGTGTATACATGTTTTGTTTATATACCCCCTCCACCCTATAAAGGAACAATCATGAAAAAACTATCACTATTCATTATTGCTTTTCTATGCCTCATTATATCCCTCGCTGATGCGGCACCAACTTACACCGTCAGAACAATCTATTTCTTACCTATCAATACCACACACCAACAAGGGATTGATGATAGAATAGAGGAGTTGGTCAAAGGTGCTCAACAGTTCTATTTAGATGAGATGGATCGCCACGGTTATTCACCAAAGACGTTCAAACTTGAAACCGATGGTAGTGGTGATTTGGTTGTGCATCGTGTCAACGGCAAGTATTCAAACCAGCACTATTACCAAAACGGAAGTTCCCTTGTGGATGAACTGCCCCAACAATTCAGGACTCAAAATAACATTGCCCTGATTTTTATTGAAGGTGGCCCACGCGTGAGACCCGGAGTCTGCGGATTAGGATGGGATTATGTCGGCACCGGAATCAGTAGTGGTTTCGCACTTGTCCCTGCGGATGGGGATTGTCTTACTATCTCCGTGGTCGCACATGAGCTCGGGCACACCTTCGGACTGCGGCATAACAACAGCGATAACACCTACCTGATGGGTGCAGGCACCGAGCATCTCGCACGTTGTGAGGTTGAATGGTTGGATGTCCATCATTATTTTAACGCCAGTCAAACTTTGAACGCCGCGCCTACGATTACGCGAAGATACCCGCTTGAAGTGGTTGAAGATGACAACGTTCGCTTGAAAATTGACCTATCAGATACCGATGGACTTGTCCAAGCCCATTTCTATGTGCCAACAAATATTGAACTCATCGGATGTACATCTCTGACAGACCACAAGGATACTGCCGAAATTATTGTGCCGAAATCTCGCATTGCAAGTGATGAAAAAGTGATCGTCCAAATTATAGATAAACGGGGCAATTACTACCTTTATGACTTGTCAACACATATTATCGAAAACGCCCCCGGCGTAACATACCTTTCACTCATCAATGGTGCCCAACCGATCTCCAACGATTTCGGGCTTAACCCGAAAAACCCAAGTTCTCAGTGGACATCATGGCGACAGCCGATTGACGACCGAACTAACAACGGAAACCCAATTGTGATTGATGGCATGGCATTTGAACGCGGTATTTCTGGCACCCCTTTTCACGAGTCGGATGCCATCTTCGACTACGATCTAACAGGTGCAAATTACACACAGTTTCAAGGATATATCGGTCTCGCAGATGAACACGACCACGCAATGAGACCCAATGATAATAGCAGCTGTGGATTAGGCGGTTCAGTTTACTTCACTTTCAAAATAGATGGGAAACAGATCTATAAGTCTCAGAAACTTACAGGGGCTGATGCACCGGTAAAAGTAGAATTCGCTATCCCCACGGATGCCAAAACGCTTCAGGTTCGTTTCAATTCTGCTGGTGACCGGCAGCATTGTGACACAGCATCCATAGGCGATGCAAAACTTTTGAGCACACCAACTATTGAACCTATCCAAGACGATATGAGCGCATCATATCCAGATGTCAACGGTGATGGATACGTAAACGTTGTTGATCTCGTGCTAACTGCCGCTCGCTACGGTGAACAGATTGTGGGGAATCCGTCTCCGAACCCCGATGTCAACCGCGATGGGATTGTCGATATAGACGATATTATCTTGATTGCGAAAGAGATGCCGATAGGGTCCGCCCCATCACTTGAAAGACTATTCCCTGAAACAGCACTCCTCCCAAACTTTCCGAACCCATTCAACCCTGAAACGTGGATCCCCTACCAGTTATCGTCTCCCGCGAATGTGGATGTGCGTATCTACACAGTCAATGGGGAACTCGTCAGATGGCTATCATTGGGTTATCAAGATGCTGGGAGTTATCAACGCAAAAGTCGCGCTGTCTACTGGGATGGCAGAAACGCCGTCGGTGAATCTGTGGCGAGTGGTGTCTATTTCTATACGCTCAAAGCTGGCGATTTTTCTGCGACGCGGAAGATGTTAATACACAAGTAACGTTTACCAGAGAAACACGGAAGGTTGGAAAGTTAAAAGGTAACACGCTTCCAGTCTTCCATGCATCTCCCCTATTGCAGGTTGCGATCGGAAAACGACGCAAAAGGAGTTTGTTATGAAAAATGTTAATTATGAATCGTAAAATCACCGTGTCCATTCTCATGGGGGTAGTGTTGATATGTAGTGTACAAACTACAAGTTACGCTGGTATTGTCTCAGTTGAACCAGGTGATAACGACACCTCACTAATCGTCACATTTGAGTTCAGTTATACGGAGGATGCTTCGGGTTCCGCAAGTGAAACCTTTCTCTTTGAATGGAGGCAAAAAACACCACAAGGGGAGTGGCAGTCTGCCGAGAAAACATATACAGAGAATTGGGGGGGGCGCACTGGCAGCGTACCGTAGAAAAAAGTTATACAATTGAAGGACTTATTCCCGAAACTACGTACGAGGTGCGCGTGGATAGAGGTGTCATTCACGAAGGAACGAGAACCTTTATACCACTTTTAATTTCGACCTCGCCTGCGTTAACAAAGGCGACTTTGGATGAAGGGGTTCACTGCAGTGTTCTAAAACCTATAAAAACCTACAAAAACATAGTAAAATCTATCACGATTTTCTAAACTTTTTTCTTGCTTACGAGAAATGGCAGGCGACGCACTGTTTGCCAAAGCAAGTGCCAACGGAAATGCGCGGACGTCCACGGAAACTGCATCCCAGCGAAGTGATGACGCTCCTCATCGCCTTCCATCAAAGTGGGTATCAGACGTTTAAGCATTTTTACCAAAGACACGTCTGTGTCTACTGGCGCGACGAGTTTCCGTATCTGGTGAGTTATTCTCGTTTCGTGCAGCTGAAACAAGAAGTCCTGACGGTCTTGACGTTTTATCTCTCAGTACACCTTGGCACCTGTAGGGGTATCTCTTTCATTGATTCAACACGGCTGCGGGTTTGCGACAACAGGCGAATTTCATCGCACCGCGTCTTTGCCTTAGAAGCCGGATGCTCGAAAACATCTATGGGGTGGTTCTATGGTTTCAAACTTCACTTAGTGATTAATGACACCGGTGAAATCTTAGACGTTGAGTTGCCCCCTGGTAATACCGATGACCGTAGCCCCTTGCCAAAGTTCGCTGAAGGGCTACATGGGAGTCTCTACGCGGATAAAGGATATATCTCCAAAGACCTTCGGGAGCTGCTCCGTGAGCAAGGTGTCAACTTGGTCTACAAAGTTCGCAAGAACATGGACCCATTGGACTTATCGGTTTCTGATGAGGTGCTGCTGAAAAAACGCATGCTCATTGAATCGGTGATCAAGATATTGAAAACCCAAACATAGTTAGAGCACACTCGGCACCGAAACGACGTTAACTTTCAAGTCAACGTCGTCTCAGCTTTGATTGCTTATCAGCTTTTGGAGAACAAGCCATCGCTGAACTTTTCTGAACTTCAGCAAATCAGCGATTTACCGATGCTTTCTAAACCATAAACTTTTTTCAAACTCACGTTTAGAAATAACTTTATCAGACATAAATTGCCCCCTTTCCATTGAACTCATAGCGAGTAAGCGGTAAGAATGCAAAGCAGATGGGGATCTGAGGCGGAGAGAAAAGGACACAAAATCCGAATTGCTAGCCCTGATGGGGTCCAGGTGTCTATCCACTCTCGAAGTTTTCTAGGTGTTCGGGTTGAGATGATCAATCCCTCAACAGCTTCGCGATATTCTTCACTTTCAAGGATTGCCTCAATTTCAGCGACACTGATCCCTGTCCTCTCTGCTATCGTTTCGTACTTTATATTGGTATTGTGAAACCAAAATCGTGCAGCTAACAATTCTGCTTGTGTAAACATTCGCAAGCCTAATCTCCTTGTATTTTCATAAAAAAGGCAGCAGACAGGGAATCCACCGCCTTTGTGTTAGGTTCGTTCGGTTATAGACTTCCAAATAGGCAATCCATAACCTTATCCCAATGTGGATATTCAAAAACAGGCAAGACATGATTGGTTTCGTAGTCTTCCCACGACGAGGGTGCAGTCTCCCTCATACAATAGTTTGTAGGCGTTTCTGGATTACCTAAGACAATTGCGGTAATACCTGGTATTTCTCCATAGATCCAATCATCTGATTCTTGCAAATCATAAAGCGTTCTGTGAATCCACGCAAGAGCAAACCCTATCGTCCAATTGAATTGTTTCATATCTGGCACAATCGCCGCGGCTAATTCCCGCATAAGTATTGCCCTCGGTTTTTCTGCCGATGCACATAAAATTAAAACCGGCAGTGCTTTCTGTGCCGCCTTTTGTGTTTTCAGATTACCAAAAATATCTCGATTAAAACGTCGATTTTGCATTTTATGCAACTCCTTTTTATTCTCTGGAACAGACTGTTTCTTAGGAAATTCTCTCCTGTTTGACACTATGGAGTGGGAGCCGCTTTATAGCAATGCCACCCAAAACTGGTTTAAGTAATATATCACACAAAAACCAAAATTGCAAGAGAAAATGCCCCGAACTAAATAGCCCTGCTCCGTCACAGATTTGCACGGAAGCCTCTATTCCGCATCTCCAATTGATGATTGAACAATTTTTCGTTCTTCTGCTTCCAATCCGTATAGACTATAGACTAACTTATCAATTTTCCGTTCTTTCTTCAACATACAAACTTCTGGATTGTCCCGCTTCGCTGCCATAATCTGCTCTGCTAATTCAACGATAGGTTCCTGGACTTCCGTTGTTACAACAGGGATTGGTATCTTGCCAACATAGTCCTCGTCAAAATGCATAGTCCTAACAGAGGAAGCAAAAATAAATTTATGGGCGTACCAGTTTATCAACTCCGAATTCAGAAGAGCCGAGATAAAAATCGGGGAGATGTTTCTATCAGTAAGAACAGTATTTGTTACTGTATCTACGCTTAACAGGTCGCCTGTCTGATCGGCTGTTACGATAATTTTGATATGTGGCTTTGGCTCTGTAATATGTGCTATAATGTTCTGTGACATCACCTTCGGTTGTTGTAAAAATTCGACTTTTTCATTTGGGGAATCTGAATCTTCAGGAGGTTCTAAGTCTTGGGAATTTACAAAACCCTTGATCCCATTTGTCCCGTACCGAACGATCTGTTTCCCCCCAACGACTGGAACATCACCGGATCCACTCAGTCTGCTTTGCCACGGTAACCCTCGCTTTGTATCGGAAATGTTTTTCATCAATTTCCCAATTCGTCTCACCTTTAGACCGATTTGAATCTCTTCAGTCGAAACATCGCATATCCACGTTTGAAACTGTCGCGAATCGGTATGACATATTTCCATTTTATTCTCACAGGTCTCGTCAACAAATTTATAGGCTTCATAAAAATTTTCTGTCCAGCAGGCATCATAGATGAAAATGACCTGCTCCAGTTTGACTCCTTTAAAAGCCTCTCCTACGTCAACTAAAACCCGAGTTTTTCCCAACAATGCGAAAAACAGCGTCCGCCAACTTTCGACAAATAAGAGTGACTTCGGCACGATAAAAGCAAGCATCCCATCTGATTTCAGCAAACGGTTTTTAGCAATGTCTATGAAAAACGCAGCACTATTTTTATTTTTTCCGGTATCTGTCACGATAGCACCCAAATGCCTCTTTTCAAAAGAATCAAGTTCCGCACCGTATGGTGGATTCCCAATGACTGCGTCAAAGCCGGGGTTTTCCAATTTGTTGCCAGATTCGTCGCAAAAGACTTCTGGAAATTCAATCTCCCAGTGAAAATAGCGATAGTCTTCCGCTAATTGTTGTGCTTCCTGATAACCTTGCACGTTAGAAAAGTCTGCCACCTGTCCGGATTTCAGAGCATTGAGTATATTATGGTAATCACCACGCTTAACCATATTGCCAAAATAGACACTCAACCAAAGATTCGCAACGCTCCTGTGTTGATTGAGTGTCTGCTGTGCTTGTTCCAGTTCTTGCTCCATAACGTGAATATCGTCAATAGTTGTACTCTCCATACTATCAATCACGAGATAGTGTCCGACTGCTTCAGAGACAGTGTCTGCGAACTCGAAAACCATATCTAAAGCAGGTTGGGGTGTTTCCTGGGAACGTCGAGATTTTTGGATTACAGGTAAATTCGCGAGATGAGCTATATTTGCCCCAACCAACGAATTTCCACACCGGATATGGTGATCCAAAAATGAAAGCGGCTTTCCTTTTGATACGGTGTGGAGCCAGAGAGATACTTTCGCTAACTCTACTGCCATCGGGTTTTGGTCTACACCATAGATACACGTTTCGACGACGCGTCTGCGCCAATAGGCAATTTCTGTGTCAACGTCGCCAGTTTGCAAGGGTGGTGTGTCAGGATGGGTTACCAATTCCAATGCCAAGTAATCAATCACGCCAATAAGGAAATGTCCACTTCCCATAGCCGGGTCTAACACCTTAAGCTTCAAAATTTCCTTAAATGCTTTTCGCTTACAAAGGGGATTTAGTGCGTTTTCAACCATCGATCGCACAATCGCATCGGAAGTATAATAACTACCACTCGCCTTTTTAGCGGTTTTACTTTTCTTTAATTTGATTCTTTCAGTCTGACTCTCCACAGTCGGCTCATATTCAAGCAGGCCTTCATAAACATTCCCCAGATGCTGAATCGCCAAATCTTGATAAGCGATCCGTTCTCGCTCTTTCGTCCGAGTTAATGTATCTATGACCTCAGCGAGAGATCGGTTCCCAATTTTCTTCTCTACCAGAAATCGATGACGTTTTGGATTGAAAAGACCCCCATTATATTGAGGGATGCTTTCTTCCCATCCCTTGTCGATAAGTGTAAACAAGGTTTGGAGTCGATTCCAATAATCGCTTCGTAAATCAGGAATTACGGATTCAGTGTCTAATGTGCCGTGTATCTCGGTAGCAATTCTCTCCAAACTGTATTCCTGCTGATATTCAGGATTCTCAAGTGGAAGGAGTCCACGACTTTCAGCGTATAGCACAAACAGCAGACGATACAGCAGAATAAGGCTGCTTTCATGTATTTTCTTTACATCGGCAGCAGCAGTCGTTAAATTGTTTCCTTGATAGTCTAAAAATCCGTTGATGAGTTCCTCCAACGCCAAATATATCTTCTCTCCAAGATCATCTGAAACTGAAACAGTATAACGGATACTGCCTGATAACATATCATCCAGAAAAGAGCGATTGGAAGTATCTGGAACGAATGCCTCACGCCGAAAAAGATAGTAGAAATAACGAAATGCGTCTATATCGTCATCGGTTAGTATCTTTTCAAGGTTAACTTCGTAAAAACTATCCAACTTATAACTTGTATCGCGATGATAAAGCCGCCATAATTTGCCGCTCGTCAGGATTCCCCATGTGAGTTCTGATGTGCGAATATAGTAATCAATCTGATGGCTTGGATTATTATTGGAAAAGGGATCCCCGCTCCCCACTAATTTTTTATCAAGGTTCCTGGTCCACGCCTTAGCATCGCCAACAACGATTGCTGTGTTGAAAAAGGTATCTGTATCAATCTGCTGACGTACTTCATCCAATGATTCTTGGTCCGCAAAAAAGGCATAATCCGGCCGCTTTGGACCTAAGGATGTTCGTAGTAGGGGTTGCACTTCAAAGACATGTCCGAGGTGTCTCAGCACTGGCCGGATGAACTGTTCTTCTGTCTGTGCTTCATTCCGTGTCTCTACAAAATCAGCTACAGAGATATAAAGCTGTTTAATCTGTGCGTAGGCAGATTCTAAGGTAGCTGATGCCTGATCGTTTACGACCTTCTCAAGATGATAACTGGAAAATAAAGCATTGTTAAAGGATGGTGTCATTTTTGATTTCTATATGTTAAGTAGCATAGGTTGTCTACTAAGACACCTATCAACCTCGCAAAACGAACTTTACTACAAAAACGTGAGTTTAAAAAAAGGAGGGTGTGAACCCAATAATGATGATAGAGTTAGCAAGATACCCTCTAAACCCCGCTACATCATTTCTCAACTGTAGCAATGATAACAGATAAGAAGAGAAGTCGTCAATAAAAAATGGCACTTTTTTATTCACACCTCCATCTAAAACTTGTATACTCAGTAGAAACAAACACATTCCTATCGGAGCCCAAAATGTCAACACACACATTACGTCAAAAATGGACACCCCAACGAAAAACAACATTATTTAGCAATACCTTCGCCAAAATTGATTGATTAAATAGGTTTTATATCGTAAAGTTATGGGTAAACAAAAACAAAACTAAAAAGGATGTTTACCCATGTCAGAGATTATATCATTATTTTCAGTTAGAAGGGCGACACAAACGCTTCCCCGACCCTTTGAAAGTCGTCTGTTTGCGAAAAACTCACGCAAAGACGCAAGAGACATCGCACGTCTTATTGTTTTCATCCGATCTGGAGTTGGACGCTGAAACACTTATTGATTATTACGCACTCCGCTTTCAAATCGAGTTCAACTTCCGAGACGCAAAACAGTTTTGGGGGTTAGACGATTTTATGAATGTCAAGGAGATACCCGTCAACAACGCCGCGAACCTGTCAATGTTTAGGGTCAATGTTTCTGCCAAACTCAGGGAGATGTTCGGTTCGGAATATAACGATTTTGGAGTTTTAGACCTAAAAGCACGCTATAGAGGATAGAAGTATTTACAAGAAACATTAAAAATGCTTCCGCAAAAACCTGAAACTATTGTTATTGAAAACCTCGCTGAACACCTTGGGTCTATTGGTGCTATTCACTACACTTCAAATCAAATCAGACCCGGATAATTTGGCGAAGGTATTGATCCAGAGTTTGTTTTTTTTTTCTTTCACATAGTGCCACATCTCATCAAGTACAAGCACGACAGCATCGGTCTCCTCGGGGTGTGGTGGTTTGGCGTGTTCGCCTGCGAAGTTTCGTATCCAGTCAAGGATAGTGGAGGGGGAGGCTTGCAGCATTTTTGCGATGGCATTCATAGAAAGTCCGTGGCAATAGAGAAAGACTGCGAGTGCTTTCTCTGCGAGGGGTCTACCTGTGTATATGGTTTTTCAATCCTGAGTTCTATACTTGTTTACTCCAGAAAAACGCGCACCGCACAATAAAACGTCAAACCTCGCTTAAGCAATTTTTGCGTGTGCTTAAGCAATTTTTGCGTGTGCTTAAGCAATTTTTGCGTGTGCCTTCATAGGCAAAAGAACCCAAACGGTTGCCATTTCCACAGCGAGTCGGTGGTTTTGAAAAAAATTAAGGAGGCTTATGACGCTCATAAACTCACGGGCTGCCTACTTTCGCACGCATAAAATATCTTAGAATTTCAGGAATTTTCAGACACATTCGCGTTTCTTAAGCATACTGTAGTTTGGACAGTTTTAATCGTTTTCGTGTCGTGTTTTCAAAGGTATTCTATTTTTCTATCAGTTTCGCACATTCACAGAACCCATAGAAAAACGGACACTTTCGGACGGATTGGGTAACCCAACCCCTACAACCCTGCGTCCCTCGTAGGGGGCGGGTTCCCTGCCCCGCTGGAAAATTGTCCAAACTATAGTAAGCATATTGGCATGATACTTGCTACTAACTATAAACGTGAGGTCAACTTGTAGCACGTAGGGACATCAATAGTGCTACCAAAGATAAGTGAGCTAAAGCGAAAAGGTGAATAATATGTTACATGATTTACTTTCCAGTCGATTGATACAAGCCGGTCTCGTTTTCTTTATGCTGTGTGTCGGGGGCAGCCTACTGCATAGTTGGCACGTCCACCGCACCACTGATGCTGATTTGGCAAAGAGACCACAACCGGTGGTGTCGCCGCTGAAAAACAAGTCGTCAACAAGCACCGCACCGGTTGATTTTCAAAACGAAGGCGTTACGAACACGCCCGATGAAAACACGGACGCATCGATGTTCGATGAAACCGAGGCGTTCCCGAATGAGACGGAGTTCGCAGACATCGCGAATGCGTTCCTACCAGACGATTTTGTTTCAGAGGAAGAAGCACCTGATGAAGATGTACCTGTCTCGCTCTATGGATTTGGACCCTATCCAGAAATACCAGCGGATTATCCGGGCACCAAACCTGCATGGGAAATTGATCTTGATGCATTAGGTTACTCTGAATCACAAAAGAGAGATGCAGAACTTTTAAGCCGTGTTCTTATCAAATTATGGACAGACAAAGGCATAGGCAGTCGCCTTGGTGGTTCGCTTGATGCTACAACCAAAATTGTTTATCCATACTATGATAATACAATATACGTAAAAAGGGAAATTTTGAGAAATGAAGAAGGAAAGCCAACTGGTTTTTCTGCTCGCATACATGCTCCAGGCAATATGATTATTACGGCGGAAGATTTAGAAATATTCCGTCTTACCGGTGAGACCCCGCCTGGAGTCAGGGTCTTACAATTCGATAAGGATGGAATTGATGCTTATCAATTTCCCAAGGTTCAACCATAAAGGAAAATCAAATGAATATCAAAACCAATTCAAGAAATCTCTTTCTTATAGCGATTACGTTTGCTTTAACTCTTAATTTCACCGTATCTGGCGAAACACAATCGCCCAGTGGTGATGTAGCAGCTTTTGCGAATGCTTGGTCTTTTGAAGTCAACCGAGACAAACAAGGCAGAAGACAATGGAACGTTTACGCTTCTGCATCATCTTATGCCGATTCCACAGAACACGGTGCTGGTAATAAAGGCAACCTATCTGTTTCCGCTTTTGCTTACATGGAAGGTGATGCAAATAGCTTTGAATTTGAAAACGGTGGTAGTGATTCTATGTCTTTCGGTGGTGATCACCTATTTCAAGCCAGTGCATCGGCTTCAGCTAATGTCACTTCTGTTCTTGGTTCAGACTCCGCATCACAGCATGCACCTGATCCAAACAATTAACATTGACATTGACACAAGTGAAAACAATGATAGCTTCTGCAACGGCGCAGAAGCTATCATTGTTTAAACCAAATTACTCTTGGGTTTCCAAAAGTTTGTTTAACTGGGATTTCTCAAAAGCCCTCAGAAACCACTATCTATAAGGGTTCTCTCAATGCGCGGTTCTGAAAATGCTAAAAAATGATCGTTGATAAACCCCGACTATGTGAAAAAAACACCTTATTTTCAATCAATACCTTCGCCAATTATCTGCATTTGAGTTGGATAGATGTGTCCTGAATACAACGCATTGCCCTGTGATGTTCGAGCATCTCCTAAATAAAAATACCTTCAGTGTTTTGCGGGAGTGTTTTTATAGTAAAACCTAAAAATAAAGAGACACTTTTCCCCGACCCGGTAGCCGAGGATTGTATCCTCGCCTCTTTTGAGTGTCTAATTAATTCTAAACTTCACTATAAATAGGACTCCCGGCGCGGTTTCGTAAAGGGTTTTTGATAGGGTGTTTCTTCTAGGGTTTCCCCGCCCGATGTTCCGGTATATGCATCCTTGTAATGCTGGGGGTTCTGATGCGTCGGAAACCGTGTTCCCATCTGGACGAGGGGACCTCGCCCCTACGATTTTGGCGAAGGTATTGAAAAACCTGAAACCATTGTTATTGAAAACCTCGCTGAACACCTTGGGTCTATTGGTGCTATTCACTACACTTCAAATCAAATCAGACCCGGATAATTTGGCGAAGGTATTGTTATAATGGTTTAATCAGGGCATTCGGGGAACCGCGTAGGGGCGAGGTCCCCTCGTCCCGGATAAGAGCGTTGGTGTCGGGCAATCGGGCGGGGAAACCCCGCCCCTACGGATCCTAATGAAACCGAAAAACATTTGACAATTAAATTGATATAATGTCTAATGTACTTCAGAACTACCGCTCCCGCCCGGAAATGAGCAGGTCAAAGGAATTGCTCTGCCATCCGCCGTCCGTGACGATGTTGTCCTTCGTCTCACGTAAACGATTGACCATACGCGCCTTCATCCGACGAAGCACGTGTTTGTAACCGAGTTGATTTGCTACGTTATGGAGTTCGTGCGGGTCGCTTTTCATGTCGTAGAGTTCGTCTTCGCTGTATGGATTGTAGACGTACTTCCACGAATCTGTCCGGACCATCCTGACAGAGGCAAGCGTCGGTTCATACCCGTGAAATTCGGCGAACACGTCATCGGGCCAATCCGCTACGGTTTCACCGCGTAAGAGCGGCACAATGGATCTACCGTCAAGGTTATCGGGCCTCGCTGCGTCGCCGAGTTCCAAGAGCGTAGGCATGAGATCGACAAGGTTCACAAATTCATCGCACGTCGCGCCGGGTGAAGTTGCACCGGGCCAACGGATCACGAGCGGGATGTGGTGCGTCTCCTCGTACATGTGGAACCCTTTATTGAATAGCCGATGGCTGCCGAGCATATCGCCATGGTCAGTTGAAAAAATAATAATAGTATCTTCCGCCAGACCGTTCGCTTCAAGGCAGTCGAGAATTCGTCGTACCTGATCGTCAATGAAGGTGCAGAATCCCCAATAGGCGGCGATAACCTTTTGCCAATCGGGCCAGGTAAGATGGCTGGCATTCCACCGGAGCATCTCCTTCTGCTGGATGAGGGGTTTGTTGATGAACTGTTCATCAAAGTTGCCCCACCGCTCAACGGTGCCCGGATCGTACATCGTATCATAAGGGGCTGGTACGGCGTACGGGAAATGTGGCCCGAAGAAGTTCGCAGCAATCATAAACGGTTGCTCAGTATCCGAATAGCCGTTGATTAGTTCAATCGTTTTATCTGCTGTCCACGCCTCCATCGTCCGTTCAACAGGAAGCGGAAGCCTACCATAGAAAGGTGCTTCGCCGCCCCACTCAAAGGGTTGGACAGCATCCCTATCAATTCGGAAGTCGATTCCGTCGTCACGGAGCCACTGATGCCACTCATTATAAGGGTGCCATTTGTCATAACCCCAGAACTCCGTGTCGCCTTGCTTGGCGAGATGCCATTTACCGATGCAACTTACGCGATAACCTGCCTCTGTTAGAAGTTTCGGATATGCGGGTTTGTCAAGGATCTGGTTTGCAAATACGCCGTTGAAATTCCCCATATTCGACAGCTGCCCGTGGTTATGCGGATAGAGTCCGGTGAGCAGTGAACCACGCGCCGGTGAACAGAGTGCTATAGGGGTATAAGCGTTCGTGAATCGCATACCGGTTGCAGCGATTTCGTCAACGGCAGGCGTTTTGCAGACGGGAGCACCGTTGCAACCGAGTGAATCGTAACGTTGCTGATCAGTAAGTAGAAAGAGAATATTGGGCTGTTGTGCCATTTTTTAATTATTCCTTGCGGAGCAGTGAAGGGCATTCTGTCTATTGCGTGTATTTCTTAAATCCGCCTGCGCTGTTGTTGCAGGCTACACTTTCGTTTAATCTTTCCAAGATAAAGAAGCATCAAAATGCCCAAATATGATTGAGATTTAACCAGAAACCTGCTCGTAACTAAGTGGAGAGCAGTCCAGGTCCCCATAGTTAAAAAGGTTCGGATACGATAGCGATATTTTTCGGTCCTTTGAAGTCGAGTTCAATTCGTTCAAACCGGACTGAATGTCGTCTATAGAAGTCCTCAATTGCTGTCAATAACTCATACTGCCCACGACGCTGTTCATCCCAGAAGTTGCAACACGGAATTATCACAGCGGGCCGAATGAGGGCTGCCTCTCCCAATTGACGTAATGCGCCATCCGGATGAAGTCCAACCAACAGATCATAATAATCAGCCATATCGGGTTCAAATTGCTCAGGACGGTGATCAATCCCTTTGAGCACTGTGCGGCGCGGATCAATGAGTTCGCATGCAAAGTTTTTCTTTTTCGTGAGAAGACGCGTCAATATTCCCTTTCCACCAGCGACATCAGCGACACTATAGATCGTATTGCCATAGTGCGCGGCAATGAAATCTGCGACAACTTCAAACCGTTGTGGATCTCCATGTACCCGATGTTGTGCTCTGCTCATCTTAAATTCTCCGGGTTCAACCCTTTCAATGCTGGATGGACGAATTGTCCGTCTTTCCGAATCAGATTTCCGTCGAAGAACATCTCTCCACCTCCATGCTCCGGTGTCTGAATCATCACCATATCCCAATGGACAGCGGATCGATTCCCGTTGTCTGCTTCCTCATAAGCCTGACCGGGTGTAAAGTGGAAAGAACCAGCGATCTTCTCATCGAACAGAATATCCAACATCGGATTTATGATATACGGGTTGAACGCAATAGCAAACTCGCCGATATAGCGTGCCCCTTCATCCGTATCAAGGATGGCGTTGAGTCTTTCAGTGTTATTCGCCGATGCCTCGACGATCTTACCACCTTCAAAGCGGAGCCGGATGTCCGTAAAGGTTGTGCCTTGATAGATTGTCGGTGTATTGAAGTGGATCGTGCCATTGACTGAATCACGGACAGGCGAGGTAAAGCACTCGCCATCGGGGATGTTATATTCACCTGCGCAAGGGATCACAGAAATATCCTTGATACTGAACCGTAAATCGGTATCCTCACCGACGATGTGGACTTCATCCGTTTCCTCCATCAGAGACTTGAGGGGTACCATCGCTTGTTCCATTCGACTGTAGTCGAGTGTGCAAACGTCGAAATAGTAATCCTCAAATGCTTCTGTGCTCATCTTCGCCTGCTGTGCCATTGCGGGGTGGGGCCATCGTAAGACAACCCATTTTGTCTGTGGCACGCGGATATCGTTAAGCGGTCGCGACCAATGCTTTTGATAACGCTGGAGTGCCTCCGATGGAACATCGGACATCTCTGTAATGTTGTGGCTACCGCGTATCCCGATGTACGCCTGGACCTTTTTCATGCGATATATTTCGTATTCACCGATCAGTTTTATGCCAGCATCGTCTCCGCCGAGAATGATTTCACGCTGGATACGGTTCTGTTTCAATTCAACGAGCGGAATCCCGCCTGCACTCCGAACGGATCGAATGAGGGCAATGACCATCTCCTGTGGAATGTCAATGCCCTCTATGAGTACAAATTCGCCGGGTTGGACTTTGGTAGAATGGGTCGTGAGAACGTTTGCGAGTTCATCAAGTCGTGGATCGTGCATATTTACCTCAAAAGTTGTTATAGTTGGATATGAAAATTCAGAAGCAGGTATTGCCAACCGTCTCAACGAAGGATGCCCACCACATATCATCTGCCCGGAAGCGTAACAGGTGTGTGGCACCCCGCGCATCATTCGCGCCTAAACCCGGTTCAATAATATCTGTCCGTGGATCGCGTTCAAGTTGCTTGGCGATCCTATTTTCCAAACGTTCGGGGGAACGGATAGCAAGGATACTTATAAGTTCTGCTGATTGCAAGTCTAAGAGAAAATCGACGTTCCAGTGCAAAGCTTTTTCGTGTCTCGGCAATAGATTGCCGCTGCCCAACCCGTATTCGGCGAATTGGCTCATCATCTTTTTTCGGATGGCATTCTGAAGTTCCGGCTCCAACGACAGTGCACGTGTGATTTGATGACATTCCTTAACCCATTCAACCGCTGATACCCCTGCCCGTGGCCGCATCAACGGCGCAAATGCCATCAAGGAAGTCTGACCCGTCTCAAAAATGGACTGACCCTCGAGTTCACTGAGGCGGATCACTTGATACTCTATCTCGATCTTGTGTCCCGGAAACTCTTGGCTATACCCGCCCGGGTCATTCTGGCCCGCATCCGGGCTCAAATAGATGATGTAAGATAAAATCGGCAAGCCGTATCTTTCAAAGCATCGTCCGAAATAGCCAACCTTGCGTTGGAGTATCTCTGCCCTCGTCTCTCTGCTAACTTGGAACTCAATATGCACTAAGACTTCTTGTTCTTCAACAAGTGTCTTCGCCAAAACGTCCATACGGCGTATCTCAACGGTGGGAAGTTCCGTCTCAAGTTGCTCAAGGAACTTCAGCCCTGGGATTTTGGTCAGGGCCCGCAATAAATCTTCGGTGAACGTTCCAAAGATATGTTTGCTGACAATATCGTATCGGTTGTGCGGTAATTCTTCAAGGCGTTGGTTTAAGATATCTTCCATATTCAGATTATACCCCTATTTGTTGATGAATGTCAACTTTTTTAGGATTTTGGGTATTGAAACAAAAACGAATATTCGTGTAGAATTATAGTGACATCCAAAAAGAATAGAACACACCCCGAAAAAATCATCCAAATCCCGGATGAGCAAAGAAGGGGAGGCGTATCGCCTTTTTAGCCATACTGGAAAGACGTTGGGGCGGACGTGTCCAAGACATTAGCACCAACTTCGCACGCGCACCGGCTGGGTCAAAGGAGAAGCATAACCCCACATGTCCAAACGGGCATGTGATAACAACTTTCTAATTGAGACTAATTTCGACGAATTTTGTAAAAAAGGAAATGAGGTCAAAAGGATAATGAAAGAACGTCTATTACCTATTGGATATGTCACAGTCATTGTGATGTTGGTGCTACATCTTTTGCCAGTCTGGGGTTTCAAGTATTTTCCGACGCAGGACGGAGCGAGCCATATCTACAACGCTTATGTCGTAAAGGAATACCACAATCACGAAAACTACCGTTTACGCGAAGTCTACGACCTGAACGCGACTGTCTTTCCGAACTGGACATCCCACGCACTGCTACTATTATTGTTATATATCTTTCCGCCGCTCGTTTGTGAAAAGATCGTGCTTACGCTCTGCATCGGTCTTCTGCCACTCGCCTTGTTCTATTTCCTCAAGGGTGTCGAAAAGAAAAATATGGTCTTCGGACTACTTGGGTGTATGTATGCCTATAATTACCTACTCCACATGGGGTTCTACAACTTTGTCCTCAGTATGTCTCTGTTTTTCTTTACGCTTGGCTACTGGTGGAGAGTCAAAGATAAACTCGGATTGACAAACATTGTGGTCATATACATATTGTTGTTGGCGACCTATCTCACACACTATCACTCCTACGCGTTGCTTATCATGTCGCTGACGTTCTTCGCGCTTTTCTCATCAGGCTATGAGGCACTGCGTGGGATGTGGGGGTATAAGGAGACATCACAACCACTGACGCAGCGTTTCAAGGAGGGACTGACGAAACTCAAACCTGCACTGACTTTCATAGGGAGCCTTATACCTGCTTACTTTATTTTGTTCTCCTACTACTTCTATCTTACCAACGCCCACGGTGGTGAAGGTAACCATAAAGGCTTTGAATGGCTAAACGACTATTTCTTCGGTATGAAATCTCTGGTCTCTTTTCGAGATGACCATATACTTATCGGACGGGTGTTGTTAGTTTTTTTTACTGTCGCCTTTGTGCTTACGGTCATCAATAGAATCCAGCAGTGCTATCAATTCCGTGAATCAGAGGAATGGAAAGAGACTGGCGAACGGATCTGGACACGCGTTGTGACGCAAATGGACGGGTTTCTGATCATGGCAATCGCCATCACTGCGATGTATTTTATAGCACCATGGTCGGGCTACAGCGGCGGTTGGATAAACGATCGGTTCCATCTGTACATATTCCTCGTATTGCTCCCGTTTTTCGCTGTCAACGTGCATCGCTACGTAAACTATGGGGTAGCGGGAGTCATCATCGTTCTATCCTTATGGCATCTCGGCTACAATGTCCACACGTATGCGCTACTGAATCGGGACATCACCAACGCGCTCTCACTCGAAGGTATGGATGAGAAGGATACAATCCTCACGAGCACACCAGGGGAATGGGGCGGTTTTTCAGATTCACTCGGTTTTACACCCAAGTATGTTGAACCGTTTGGGCACATCGAGTGTCTATTGGCAACACATAAGGGGATCGGTTACCTCAATAACTACGAGGCGAATACGGATCATTTTCCGCTGCAATACAAGCAAAAAGAGCTTCCTGCTGACTATGCTATCATTTGGCGGACGGAGTATGGCGATGTTGCTGGTTTGGAGGAAGAATATGAACTCATCGATTCCAACGACTATAACCGCCTCTATCGCCGTAAGCGCGCAGCCCCAGATCCACAAATGTGGGGTGGTGGCACTACTGTCGCCTTTGACCTACAACCCGAAGAGGGACAGACGGCACTGGGACACATCGCTATCCATGCGGACACAGTCTATACAGATGGGCAATACGGCTGGCTAACGGAATCAGAACGGGAAGGCTTTGAAAACGAGTCTGAAGTTTCACAGCCCTACGAGGATAGCATTTGGGGAACAGAAGATGGTGTCTTCCGAGTGGCACTCCCCAACGGAGCATACGAAGTGACCTGCTATTTCAGTGCGAACGACTCTGAACCCTTGGAGATAAACCTCATTGCGGGTGGTGAGAAACAGATCCAGCGACTGCAGATTCCTGTTGGAAATGAGACGATCGAGAGGCGTTACAACATCACGATTACCGATGAACATCTGACACAGGTAATATATACCCGTGGAAAAGGTAAATACAAAAGGTGGGGGTGGAGCGGCTTTAGTATTCAATCAACCGGCGGCGGACCGAACTTCCATCCTTATACGGAAACGAAAGAATAATGATTCAATGGAATGTTTAGTCTTTATATTCTATGTCAGGGGTCTTCCCCAAGTAACCCTCGCTTCTAATTGGAAAGTGAGGAAACCTTCATCATCAACAAAGTCAGACAAGACATGCGACAGTTCGGTATCAAATGCCTTGACATTTTCCGCGCCCATGTGTTCCTTGGACATACTTTCTCTCGAATGAAAAGACTGAACATAGTCTGTCAATGGCTGCGAGAAACTCACGGGTGTTGTTCGCCTATCTCCAATCAGCTGTAGATGCCCTCTATTCACGAGCTCTTGAATCAGATCGATCCGTTCATGGTGTCTATTGGTAGAATATTTATGGATCAGCGAAAGCTCTGCATCATGCCAAGGCGATTCAACAGGACAATCCCCATCAATGATGACGAGGTACCCATCTGTGGTTAACACTTCCTTGAATCTCGGAAAAACTACGCACCACTCCATCCAATGAATACTTGCACCAGCCGTCACCATATCGTAGGGTGGATATAACTGCACCTTCTCAACAGGTCCATTGATCCATCGGAGGTTTGGGTGATTACCGTTGACGAGCGACTTTCCTACCTGGATCATTTCCATTGAGAAGTCAACAGCATCAACACCGTCCACGTGATTGACGAGTGCTCGTGCTATTTTTCCGGGACCGCATCCGACATCCAGAACTTTCCTTCGCGATTCTCCCAGCAAATTTAGAAGTATCTCATAGGTTTCGTCTGGATATGGAGGGCGAAACTTGTATAATTCTGCCAAACTTCGGTTCTTAAATCGGGATGCGTAATCGTCCCAGTATTGTCGTGGTCTTGTACTTTCCATCTTCTAACCCCTTCTATTGGATAAACGTTTATATTCAAGGAATTTATCTTGCACCAAACCCTTGGCGAAGAGGCTTTTGCTTAGATCAAAGCCTGCCTTAATAGAATCTGTCCGCTCAAAACAGTAGAAGGCCGCACCAGCATTCAAGCAGACGAGGTCCAAGATTGGTTCGGGAGTCTGGTCCTGTAAAAGGGATAGGAATATCTCTGCATTCTCGTCCCTATCACCGCCCGGAATGGTGCTGTAGTCCTGCTCAGTGATTCCGAAGTCCGAAGGTGTAATTTTATATTCTTTGGTTATATCTCCAACCCCTTCAAATACATGCGTGGGTCCAGAGATCGAAATCTCATCAATTCCGGGTTTACCAACAACAATTAAGAATCGCGTCCGTCCAAGTTGGCGGAGTACTTCTGCCAACTGTCTGCCCATACCTACATCAATCGTCCCGAGGATTTGATATTGCGGATTTGCGGGGTTACATAGCGGTGCACTCAGATTAAAAATGGTTCTCCTATTTGCCATTTGTCTGGCAGCTACAACCTCTTTCATCACCGGATGATATGTTCGAGCAAAGAGAAAACAGACTTTCGTTTTGGTGAAAATGTCCGCTAATCGGTTATCTTCAAAATCGAATTCACAGCCAAGTTTTTCCAGCAAATCAAAACTTCCATTCGGTCGCTTTGAACCTTTATTGCCATGTTTGATAACTGGAACACCACCAACAGACAGAACAAATGCAGCGGTGGTGGATACATTGAACCGATCCAAACCGCTACCCCCCGTGCCGCATGAATCAATGGCGTTGGAAGTCAGAGGAACGGGTCTCGACTTCGCCAACAATGCTCTTGAAAACCCAAGAATTTCATCGGTATTTTCGCCCTTTTCAGAGAGTGCTATAAGCAATTCTGCTATTTGTTGGTCCGGTACATCTTTTTCGAGTATTGTATTCAAACATTGCTCGGCTTCACTGACTTGTAGAGATCCACCGACTTTGACTTTGTCAATGTATTCTGAGATCACGATTTTCCTTCCACGCTGAAGTTAGGAAATCAAATGCCAATGCATCACCAACAGGCACATAATCGATTTTGGCGTAGATATTATTAGAACCTGAATCCAATAAACAGGCAATTGACTCAAATAGAACAAACAGGATCTGACAGAAAGGATTTTTGAAAGATTTCTCTGGATCCTCCTTCAGGTCCTGGAGATGCCTTTGCAAAAGGTTCAAAACCCATCTTCTTGTAAAATCGACGCGCTGACTGACCTTCCAGATTATCCTCGCCGAATGTTGTAACGAATAACTCAGCAGGTGGTTTGATCAAATCAAATACATGTTCTAAAAGAACTGTGCCGATACCCCTGCGACACCATTGCTCTGCCACGGACAGCCAACGAATATGATACTCAGGCTGTCTGAAGGACAGAAACAAGCCTCCCATCAACGGTGCTCCAGCAGATCGATCTTGTTCCCGAACACAATATGCACTTCCTCGATCTATGTTTTGCGTAGGGCGTTCTGAAAATCAGGCTGGTCAACCATCGGTCCGAAGAGAAATTCGACCTCCAATGCCAATTCAAGCCAACCCGGAACATCAGCGCGTGTAGCGATCTGGACCTTCATTAGGGTTTTTCCTTGTTTTGAGGGTTTTGCACAAATAATGATGTATACATGATGGCCGCCTCTAAAGCGGGTTGGACAACTCTACCGAATGCTGGCTCGTTAGGTTTCGCCTAGCAATCACGATTCCAGCCATATCGCCTTCCAGTTCACGATAGACCTGAAAGCCGGCCTCAAGGAACATGTCAAGACGTCCGTGGAAGTTCGAGTAACTGTCGGTGGCTCGACGGTCTGGGTACGCCTCCACAATCCGTAGGTTTCGCTTGGCGAGTAGATCACACGCTGCCTCGAGCAGAAGGCTTGAGAGTCCTGTGCCTCGAAAGCGTTTGGTTACAACGAAGCACACAATGGACCCAACAGATTCATCGTCAGGACTCGCCAGAACGCCCATAGCAGCCAAGTGCGAAAGGGAACGTTTTTCAGCTGCGTGGCACCATCCAACCGGACGGTTGTCAAGATAAGCAAGGATGCCTGTCGTTTCACCGCGTTGGATGAGTTCAGCCTTCCACGCACGGTTTGCTGCGGCAGTTCTCTCAGACCAATCTTCGCCATTGGCTCCGACCCAATGGAAATAGCAACAGTAGCATGAGGCTCCCTCGGGATTGTCGGCGAATGCGTCTCCATCGAAGTAGTCAAGAAAATCGTCGGCACGGTCTGGTGTAAGTTCGCGGAGTTCGAGGTTCGCCAAGTCTATATCATGCGGCATTTCTACTGATCCTTTTCAGAGTCAAAAAACATACCGTCGGCGCGATCGTCGTACAGCATTTGAGGTATCATTTCTCCAAGACATCGAGACAGGATTTCAAGCGACGGTCATGATCGGCATATTGTTTTAGCCACTCAACGACGGTTTTGCCATCCGCAAGTCTGGCTTGCAAATCCGCGCCATGTTCCACCAGATACCGCGTCGTTTCTACATGTCCATGACCGGCTGCGCAGTACAGGGGAAAATGCGCGTGATCTGATGTTACATTGACATCCGCTCCAGCGTCGACCAACTGTTCTACAATTTCCAGGTCCCCGTTCCGAGTAGCATGGTGCAAGGCTGTATCGCCACGGGCGTAACGCTCCTGTACCAACTTTGAGTTGTCACGGAGCATTGCATTGACTCGCTGCACATTGGCTAAAAAAACGGCGTATATAAACTGGCGCGCCGTTTCGCTCGATGGCTTGGCATGTGCATCCAAGCCTCCATACGCAATGAGTAATGATACGACATCCTTATTGTTTGGTACCTCTCCAGCATAATGAATCGCGTAACCATCATGCGCTGCCAAATCAGCACCACTATCTATTAGATATTTAACAACATTACAATGTCGCCTTAATCCGGCATGAAATATAGGTCGCCACTTGTGTTCGTCGTCCTGGTTGACCAGACGAGGATCCTGTTCAACGATTTTCTTTACCAGATCAAGGTCCCCATTCGCTGCCGCATCATGAATTGAACCGAGTTCCATATTTATTCTCCACGCGTAAGGTTAATTATGTTTCAAAAACGTGAGTTCGACATATCAGATGATCACTTTCACTTACTCTATGTGCCTCAAGCCAACTAACTGCACAGTCCATGAAAAGCACATTAGCCGAGTGCATTGACCACAGCATCGCCGACTTGTGAGGTTGTGGCTTGACCACCGAGGTCTGGTGGTAGGATTTTGCCTGCCTCGACGACCTTCAGTACAGCTGCATCTATCGTTTCCGAGGCTTCTACCTCACCGATAAAGCGCAACATCATAGAACCGGAGATAATTGCCGCCAATGGATTCGCGATGCCTTTTCCCATGATGTCCGGCGCACTCCCATGAACCGGCTCGAACATCGACGGGAATCGACGTTGCGGGTCGATATTGCCGCTCGGAGCCAATCCCATGCTTCCGGTGATAATCGCGCCGATGTCCGTAAGGATATCGCCAAACAGGTTGCTGGCGACGACCACATCAAAATCCTCTGGTCTCCGCACGAAATCCATACAGGCTGCGTCCACAAGCAACGATTCTGTCTCTATATCGGGATATTTTGCAGCCACTCGCTCGAAGGCAGTATCCCATACAATCATACCGTAGCCCTGCGCGTTTGACTTGGTGATCGAAGTGACTTTGCGCTTCTTACCTCGTGCGCGAGCCTGCTCAAAGGCATAAGTAATAATCCGCTCGCAGCCGTGGCGCGTAAATATACCAACCTGCACGCCGATCTCTTCGGGAAACCCTTGGTACTGAAACCCCCCGACGTTAGCATACTCTCCTTCCGTGTTCTCTCTTATCACCACCAGATCAATCTCCCAAGCCTCCTTATCCTTGAGTGGTGTGCTAATGCCGGGATAGAGGACGCTCGGTCGCTCACAGACATACTGATCGAATCTGCGTCGAATAGGCAGCAAAAGTCCATTGAGCGCAATGTGGTCTTGGATGTCGGGGTGCCCGACTGCACCAAGATAAATCTGGTCAAACGCCGCGAGGGTATCAAGGGCATCTGCTGGCATCATGTGCCCATGCTCAAAATAGTAATCTGAACCCCAAGGAAGCTCCACAAAGTCCCATTTGATGTCATACCTATCGGTGATAGCGTTGAGGACCTTGATGCCTTCCTCTATCACCTCAATCCCGATTCCATCTCCTCGAATTACCGCAATCTTATATTCAGCCATATTTTTCCTTTGTTAGTGCTAAAATTGTGCCTCCGCCGCGCTATAGTTTGGCGAAGAGATTCTTGGACCATAACCGAAAACACGGTGTTAGGTGCCGCTGTGTTCATCTGCAGATACAAAATCAAATTCTAATGCATCTCCCATTGGCATATAACCGATTTTGGTGTAGATACTATTAGAGGTTGGATTTGATAAATCGGTATGGAGGCAGCAAAATGAATAGCGTTCCGCGAGCAATTTTTTCGTCAACAACAAAACAGATGTAGTCGCATATCCTTTGTTGCGGTGCTCTGGCGGTGTGTACACTGTATGAATTGCTATGCCATTGTTCGTTGGACGATCTGTCCTAGCGATAGAAATTGGGCCATCGTGATCCCAAATATATAGCTCCTGATCTTTGATGCCTTGCTCAGCATAACTCTTGGCACGATCAAAATTGAAAATTACACCCCATGTCTCTTCCAAATAGGCGGCATGCCATTGCGCCATGAGTGGGAGATCCTCCAGGCAAGCAAGACGTAACTTTCCGGGTGAAAGTGGCAGATCCGCAACTGCTCTTGCTTCAAATGTACGCATTCGCATGGCTACTTCGGTGGATACGCCGGGCATTGCCTCAACCCAACAATCAGCAAAGGCTTGGGCTTCTGATGCTGGTCCATGAATTTTTGGTATTTGGACATTAGCTTCACGTAGATGGCGGACGAGATGCGTCATAGCTGGTTGGACTTGTGTGCCGAATTTGCTCAAGATGCTTTGCCACCATGGCACCATTATTGCGACACCGACGGCTTTCCCTCGCTCCAGAATACTCAACAGAAGCCGTGGCTCAGAGTCCTGATAGTGTGGAGCTTCAGCAAGCTTATAAGCTAAACCGAGTACTCTATTGTTTTCGCTCTCATTCTGTTCTAAGTAGACACCTGACAGTGAAATCAGTTCGCTTGCATAGTTGTGAGATATTATTTCGATCATGATGCTTCGATTTCCTTAGACCAGCACTCGGCAATTCTCTTAAGTTCAGGTAAACGCTCGGGCCAATCATGTAATACCAAATCTAATTGATGATCCATCTTAAAATGCCACGATTTTTGAATCATGCCCGGTTCGGTTAGGAAACCGAACCTACCGGGCCTGGGTAGAGATGGTTTCAGGTTAATGTAATATAAACTTTTAGAAATGGTATAAGGTCGCTGGATCAAAATCAGCCCCATTCGGCCATACCAGCGTATAGACTTCCAGATCGATCTGCACTTGGTTGAACAAAGAATCATCGCGGAGTGGCCCGAATAATTTTCCTTCTAATGTGGGCTGGAAGTCTATAACTTGTTCCGTATCATCATCAAAACAGACGCGAAGCGTGTAGGGGGCCTGTATCTTAAAAAAAACTACATGATATATTGGATGACGCATCCCGACTTCTTTCAAATCCCTTTTAGGCTTATTGCACACATTTCCAAACGGGCTGACTGTGTGAGCACTATTTATGTACTTGATTCACTGTTTGAATAATATTTTAACCGAGTTCCGTTCATTATTCAAGGCATAAAATATTTACACACATGCGATTTTGTGCTATGCTTTAAAGCAAGCTGGAGATTGGAAAATAAGCACAACTTCTGACGCTAAAACAAAGGAGAAACCGATGCCAAACACGCAAGAAATTGGATGGAAAGCCGTTAGTAAAACCGGCGTTGTTGCTGCGGGCGGTGCGAAAGCAGTTGCAGCAGGAATCGAGATTCTGGAAGCCAGCGGAAATGCAGCAGATGCAGCAGCGGGAACGATTCTCGCACTCAATGTTACAGACCACGGTGCCTGTTCTATCGGGGGTGAGGTGCCACTCCTTATCTTCAACGCTGAAAAGCGGGAAGTGAAATCACTCTCTGGACAGGGGCGTGCACCGCTTTCGCAAACCGCAATTGATTGGTATATGGAAAATGGTATCCCTAATGGTGATATTAAGATGGCACCCGTGCCGTCAGTTGTGGATCTCTGTACGACCACGCTCAAACTGTATGGCACTATGACGTTTGCAGAAATCGTCGCGCCTACGCTTGCGCTGCTTGACGATAACGATGCAGACTGGCATTCTGATTTGGCGGTCACGCTGCGTCGCATGGTCGAGTCGGAACAGACGACATCTGGGAGCCGTGAGGAAAAAATCCAAGCGGCAAGCGATCGGTTTTACGGACGGAACGGTGCTGATACCGATATTGCCGATGCCTTGGAAGGTTTTTACATTGACAAGGGTGGGTTTCTCCGTAAGTCAGACCTCGCTGCCCATGTTACGCTTGTTGAAGACCCCGTATCGGTGGACTACCGAGGGTATACGGTGCACAAGTGCGGGACTTGGACGCAAGGTCCTTATCTCTGTCAGGCGTTGCGTTTACTGGAAGGTTTCGATCTCAAGGCGATGGAGCAATCCTCAGTGGACTATGTACATGTCGTCACGGAAGCACTCAAACTGGCGATGGCTGATCGAGACGCGTACTACGGCGATCCAGAGTTTGTGGATGTCCCTTTATCCAAGCTGCTCTCCGATGCCTATACTGAGATCCGCCGACCTCTCATTGATATGCAGAAAGCATCACACCAGGCACGACCCGGCGATGTGGATAACATGCAGCCGCTAAAAGCGGACGGCGTGTTTCGACCCGGTGTAGGTGGAACAACAACCTGCACAGTTGCCGATCAATGGGGGAATGTCGTCGCTGCGACACCGAGTGCTAATGTCTATCATGCAGGGGGTATGGTCGGGCCGACGGGGGTCAGTTATGGCAACCGTTTACGGAGTCTCAACACAACCCCCGGACACCCGAATTGTATCCAGCCTGGAAAACGCCCAAGAATTACACTTACGCCTACGCTGGTGCTTAAAGACGGCACTCCGATTTTAGCGATCAGTGTTGCCGGTGGAGACTTGCAAGATCAAGCGACGATGAATTTGCTGCTCAATTTCGTTGAGTTCGGCATGCTACCGGAAGACGCTGTTACAGCCCCGCGTTTCGCCACCGCACATCACCAAGATTCGTTTGATCCGAATCCGAAGCGTATAGAGACATTCGGGCAAGTCGGTTCATTGACTATCAACGACAGTGTGAGTGAAAACGTCAGGGAAGAACTTGCCAGTCGTGGGCATCAACTCAGGACGCACGGAGGTGCTATTGCCGCGCCTTCCATGATCCATATTGATAAAAATAGCGGGACGTTCTATGCTGCTGGAGACCCTGCTGCGGGAAGGCATGCGGCGGGTTTAGCGTAAAAAATGAAAGCGTGGCGTCAATCTTCTGGCTGTTGCCAAGTTCTGAACCGGCGTTGCGCTGCAAGAAAAATTTCATAAGTTTCATCTTCAACGAACAGACTGATATTACGCATCAAAGTCCCCCCGCAAGATACGCTCCGAAGGGGATAAAGCATCTTCGTCCTCTAACGCCACCTCAATATCTGACTTCTTCCAGAGTGGTCGGATATGCATCATATTGAACGGCTTAATTTCTGTGTTTCCGTTAATCTTACGACAAACATATAACGATTCGGGAGGAATAAGGTCGGGCAAAAGCGACGAATGTGTTGTGACAATGAATTGGATGTCTTCAAGAATCATGCGGGTTTCCAAAAACCGAGCGATGCGTCGAATCCTGCGAGGGTGAATGCCATTTTCCGGTTCTTCAAATCCTATCAACGTTGGAGGCTCCTCAGCACTAATGAGTGCTAAGATTCCTAAAATTCGGAGTGTGCCTTCCGATAAAACACGGGCAGAGATGCGCTTTTCACCTTCACGAAGATCCAACTCAACTTCACCTAACTCGTTAACACTGACATCAAGTCCAGTTATAGATGGAATCATGGCATGGAGGGATTTCTCGACGGATTCAAATTGTCGCTTATTACGAGCTTTCAAGGTATTGAGAAAGGCTGCGAGATTCTCACCCATTGGTCCAATATCGTGAACTGCCTTGACTGGATTTGGAAGTCGCATCTGTTCTTTGGGTTCAAGGTAGAAGGTAAGCCAGTTTGCCAACTCTTCCTGCATCGCAGTCAAGTGAGGGTAGTGGGGTGGATAGTGCGATCTTGAAAGGATACTGTAGTCAAGATAGCGTTCATAGTAGAGTGGATGCGCTTGCCCCTCCATCCGCAGGTGCAACCGATTCTGGATCCGCTCTAAGAAAGGTTTCCTGTTCTGTTTTGGTTGTCCTTCGTCGGTTAATGCTGCGAGATATTCATCTGCCACTCGTAAAATACCGAATCCCGGGAGCATTTCAACTTCAATCCTGTACCGCAGATCTTTCTCGCGCACGAGGACCCGTCGGTCCGAAACAGGTTTATCTACACTTTGTGTGTTTTTTGCTGTTGTTTCTCTTATTTGCTGAATACGTTGGTTGATACCTTCAATAACGGTAGTGGAAAGTTGGACATCTACCTCTATACTAAAGGACACACTTTCTTTTTCCATGAGACTCTTGATACCTTCTTCTCCAAAAGTGAACGATTCCAGCGGATAGCCTCGATACGGGGACTCAAATACATCTTCCAAAGTTTGGCAGGTTGCTATCCGAGACAGAAGCTGCAAGGCATCAAGGAAATTGCTCTTTCCCGAAGCATTGGGACCAACGAGCACGGAAAGAGGTTTGAGATTTACCTCAAGATCCACGAGTGATTTATACCCTTGAATTTTGATTCGCTTCAGCATAGGAATGTGCCTCCGTTTAATATCCGAGACCCCGCAGATATTCTCGGTTTACGACAGCGGCTTCGGCTGCGGGACGCGGCGGATACGGACGATCAAGTTCGACAGAAACCCATCCGTCATAACCGACCGCTTCAAGTTCTTCAAGTGCGGCTTTGACATCAAGCCCTAAGTTTCCGGCACCCAGTTCCGCGAAACGTGCCTTCTCACCGAAACGTTGCGTTCTGTAATCCCAAGTTTCAGGATCATCGGCGTGGCAGTCCTTAAGATGGACATGTCCAATCCGATTCCGTAAATTTTCGCTTTCAAAAACCTGCATCGGATCGCTCCCTGCAGCAAGCATGTGACCTGTATCAAATAGCAGCCAGAGGCTCGGTGCTGCTGCCAAGAGACGTTCCGCGTCATCAACCGTTTCAAGCATCGTGCCGAGATGGGCATGGTGGAAACCTTTGATATTGTGCGCGTCACAATACGCGAGGATGTCGTCTAATGTTCGGGCGGCGTTCTCAAAATCTTCATCGCTTGGGTTGGGTCCTCCCCATTCTGAACGCCTCAATGAGGGCACTTCGGCAGCATTATTGCCGAGGGTGATGTTGAATCTAACCCTGTCAAGCCCTGGACCACCGGCATTGACGATATGGAGTCCGAGGCTCCGTGCAAGCGTCGCCATCTCAACCAGTCCGTCTGCTCCTTCAAAAGGAACACTTTCAACGCCTTCCCAACCGGCATCGGCGACTTCTCGTAACACTTTCTCTGGATTTTCTTGCTGTTCGCCACCAAATTGGATCAGGTGGCAAGCGAATTTCAATTTGCTCATCAACATATCTCCTTACTTATCCAACCGACAAATATAATGTCTTGCCAAGCACTTTTGCGTACTTTCCTAAAGTTGACAATCTCACATCTTCCGCATGGTTTTCCATTCTTGAGATAGCAGACTTCTTGGTATTCAATTTTTGTGCGACCTCTTCCTGCGTTAAACCCACCTCCTCTCTGGTTTGCCAAAGTAGAACTCCGATCTCGAATTCCAAATAACCAGTTTCGTCATTCTCGGCAAATTTAGAGTCTCTGACTTTACGCTTCTCGACGTATTGTTTTAAGTCACTCATTTTCACTATGCCGACCTGCGTGGTAGAGGAAGCGAACCGTGATGGCGTGTTGACCATTCCTGGGCAACGATCCGGAAAATGTCGGACTCTGTAATGATACCCAAAAGATTACCCGCTTTGGGCGCGACAACGGGTAGACCGCTAATCTTGTGTTCAAGCATCGTTTGTGCCGCCTTGCCAATCGTCGCATCCTCAGTAATTGTTATCGGGTCAGGTGACATCACTTCCTCTACCTTCATCTGTTCCAACGTTTGGCAGAGCGTCTGTTCTTCTTCACTCACTATATCAAAGGGTTTTACTTGATATAGATCGCTTAAGGTTACGATTCCAACGGGGAGATTACGAACTATGATTGGCAGGCGTCGAATCCGAGTGGTGACCATCAATTGGTATGCTTCAATAATCTTCGTTTCCGGTCGAACTGTGATTGGATCTTGCGTCATCCAATCTCGAACCAATGTATGAATCATCTTAGCCTTCCTTTCTCAATTAACTTAAAATTAACTTAAAATTTTTCGTTGTTGAGTGCTGTTAAAGACAACTTCCGGTCGGGGTTTTGATACAACCATGTCTCCATGTGCTTCTTAACAGCAGCCCATTCGCTGTCTAACATTGAATACCAAGCAGTGTTTCTGTTCCGACCTTTTATAATCATGTGCTGTCTGAAGATACCTTCAAATTTAAAGCCGAGTCGCAGTGCCGCTGCTCGAGACTTTTCATTCAGAGCATCGCATTTCCATTCGACACGACGGCATTTCAGTCTATCAAAAGCCTCACAGAGCATTAAATATATGGCTTCGGTGTTCACGTTCGATCGCTGAGAATCCGGTGAATACCAAATATGTCCGAGCTCCAGTCGTCGCATATCTGAGACGATGTTCAGAAAACTCACCATCCCGACACGCTGCCTCGACTCAAGGTGGTGGACGGTAAAGAAGAGTGGATCTTGAGACGCAGCACCTTCTTCAAGCCAATTTTGCATACTGTGTGTGTTATCAAAGGGACCGTAACTCATGTAGGTCCAGATTTGCTCCTTTATATCCGATCCGTGAGAACATTCATAGAGCACTTCAATATCGGTTTGTGGGTTGACAGGTGATAGCCTAATGAATTTACCTTCGTAATCTGTCCTTTGAGGTAAACCGACAGGAGCAGTAGATTGAACGATATTTCCAACTGGAAGAGGTGATTGTGGCATAGTAATTTTTTTCGCGTTAATTATTTTACGATGGGTGTATTCATATTTTCTATTGACACTCAGGGCGCAGGTCGTCTCACTGTCTCATCAAAGTAAGCTGCGTTCGGATCGTCAATCCAATCGCAACTCCAACCGAGCTCCTTTAGTCCACTTTGAACAATCGGTAGGGTCCCCCGCAATTCTTTCACCGGTACCCAGTCGCGCCAATTCCGGTCGGTTGGTAGGTTGAGAAAATCTCCAATGCCGCCTATTGCCCGTTGAATTGAAGGGTACACCATTGCACCCAATCGTGTCCGTTTCGCCGCTTCAACCAGCCATTTCTCATAAGGAAACGGTTTCATGTCAGCAACGCAGCATATTTTACAAAGGTACTCAATGACGTTCCCCACAGCGATGAACGCCGTTTCCACCTTATTCCGCGCTGCCATCGCCAAGGGACCGCGTTGTGAGAAATAATACTTGCCGAACATCCACTTCAACTTGTTCTCGGCGACCACTGGCGGATACACGCAATGGTGTTGCTTAAGTTCTTCAGCCGCCGTTGAACAACCGTAGAGTGTGCGCGAATTGGCAACAACCCACATCATCTCATCCGGGTACCTCTCCAACCACGCTCGTAGGTCGTCTTCATCATAAAACGTCCAGTGTGCCTCATAATCGCCTCGATCAACGAACAGTTGCCGATCTCGTTCATAAGATTTCCGATCTTCATCGGAAAGGTGACACTTATCGCCAATGACACATAGGTCAAGATCCGACCAACTATCAGTAAAATTAGCGGCACGACTTCCAACCAACATTAGTACAGCACGTTCACCCATTCGTTGACAAAAATCCACGGCTCGATCAACGAACTGTTGATCTTCTGGACTGAAACAGATGTCTTCACTCATTCACACACCTCCCAAAACAGCTTTCATTTGGTTGATTGTCAGGTTGAATTCTTACTTGAACGCATACTGCCACCGATGGTACTGACCGTGATTAGTGGCGTTTGCTTAAGGTTCCCTCGTTAGAATTAAACAGTATCCGTTTGTCAGGTGCGGTGCAGCTTTCTAAGTTCAGGATTTAAACGAAATTCTTCTTCGCGCCTTTGAGCCAAGTCTTCCCAGGTAGCAGCGTATTCAATAAAGTGTCTCAAAACTTCCTTAGCACCGCGAACAACTGGAGATCCGTGCCCGAAACACATAAGATCAAATTCAAAATGTAGCAGCATTCTGAGGGATAAGCGTGCTGTGTCAAGATCCACCAGATATTCAGGCGCGTTAAATCCCACTTTTCCATCCGGTATGCCACTGTCTCTTCTGCCACCACTGAGAAGATCGCCGATGATCAGTGCACCTTTGTGATTTTTTAAGTAGAAACAGACTTCCTCACGATGGCGGACATTCCGGACACGCACGACTTCAAGGAAATCCCAAAGCATATCTCTGTCCGCGAACGTGGCATCAAAAGTAAATTCGACCTCATCTACCTGATTTTCATGGACTAAAACCCGGCAGTCCCATCTTCGTTTGAATTCCGTCAAACTTCTCTCGTGATAGGCGCAGGTTAGCATTAGATGCGTTGGACCGCCAAGTTCGTCAATCTGCTGAACCTGACTTGCTGTAAGTGAAAGCGGATCTATCAATGCTCGGATGCTGTTGCTTTCGTCCTGCACTAAAAAACTATTCCAGTTGTATGCTTGATTCCGCGACGCACCGTGAACTTCCACCCAAGTAAACAGCTGCGGGGTCAGTTTAGTCAACATCTCTATCTCTTTTAAGTAGACCCCAAGTCGTCGCAGCCTTATCCAACGGCGATACACTCAAAACCTGCTCCATATCTTGCTGAATCTCATCTTCAGTCAGGACACGGTTATAAATGACAAATTCATCAAGTTTCCCGCCATAGGGCCACGCACCATCAAGACGATTGCCGAACCAGTGATCCGATTGAGAAACCGGAATTTCGCCTTTCAGTATATAGGTGTTATCGAGCTTACCGTTGATATAAAGCCGAAGTTCCTTATCAAACTCGTAAACAGCGGCGACGTGCGACCATTTATCGGTCGGAATATCGCTTTTCGCGCTGTTCCATGTACGTCCGCCCGCGCCGGGACATCCCATCCACACGGACGGCTTGCCTTGATGGATACTCAGATAATACGTGTGGGGTCCTGCCTGCCCACGGACATTGCGATAATCACCGACACTTTCTGGATATACCCATACCTCCATCGTCAAACTCTTGGTAATTGCCAGACTATCAGACGCTGGGGCGGCGACGACCCCTTTCTGAATCTGTTCATCAAAAAACACACCTGAATTAATCTTCCCGTCTTTCTCCCATTTCGCATTGGCTTCGAGCGTGCCATGATTCCCCTTGCCGCTCAGGTCTTCGACCTCTTTTCCCTTACCCTCATCGAACGAGTAGTAAAGGACCATTGCGTCGTCCTCAATTGCTTTGCTGACAAAGGGAACTATCAAAATGAATGCCGCGCTCAGAAAATAAATAACTGTTCGTCTCATTTTGAACCTCCATGTTTACGGAGAATAAAAGAATTGAATATCCAGCCTTCACGAGGCTCTAATCGCCGGTAATACTCCAATTTAAATGATCGCTGGAGGACTTCAAGAAGTGCCTCTGTCTTCCAGAAGGAGAAAAACCGTTTCGGCTCATATCTATCGTGTTCCCAGATACCCTCAAAGTCTTGGTCTCCCCAAATACCGAGATATATTAATCCGTTTTCATTGAGCCGTCCTGAGATTAAACGCAAAACCTGATCAATATCCCGCTTCGGTATATGCAGGAGACAATTCATGGTATAGACTGCATCGAAACATTCGTTAATTTCACCGAGATCATAGCAATCCAAGACTTGCGCAGGGACTCCCTTTTCAGCAGTGAGTTTCACCATCGCTGGTGTATTATCCACCGCCAAAACTCGGAATCCTTGAGATTGAAAAAACTGAGCATCCTGGCCGTGACCACACCCAATTTCAAGGAGTGTCTCCCGTCCTTCAGCCTTTAAAAGTTTTAGAAACTCGGATCGCTCTTGTACCTTGAATTCGTCAGGCGAGTGCGATGCTCTTTCATGGGCGTACTTTTCGTACGTCTTAACGAGTGTGTCAGTGAACCGCATCATGTTGGTAAACTCCGCTGTCGTATTTCAACTGACACTTTGACTGTCCCGCCGATGTCAACAACCACCAATAGGTAGCGGCGCATCAATGTCAATTTTATAGATTTTCCGTCGTGCGACACACGGGATAGGCGGTGCTATGTGCCGTACATTTGACAGTTCCCAACAGACATAGTCAGGGATCCAATCTATCCCTTGCGATTCCGCTTCTTCGCAAGTCCATTCGTGAACGCCCATAATGTCAACGATCGCGCGTGCCAGTCCATTGGGATCCTCCTGCCCGTCTTCGGTCAGGTAATTCTCATTCTCGACAAGCACGAGATTGAGAAAAGGTATCTCTGGTGGTAGCCAACGTCGGATTTCAACGACCTTCTTCCCCGCAAGAATGTTCCGGACAGAAGGTGAAACTATGGACAGTGCGTCAACTATCAAAATCGGCTACTCCCAAGCGTCGTCTGGGGGATAAATGTTGGAACTTCCGCCGCCTGCGCCTTTAAAATCGCTCTCAGCGAACCAGTCTTTGACGGTATCCCGCCACTTGATGAAGTGTGGTGCTTTCAGATGCTCTTGGAACGCTGCCTCGTCTGTATAGACTTCATAAAGCCAGATCCGATTCGGATCGGCACCGTCTTGAATTATATCAAATCTCAGACAACCGGGTTCATCCGCGACAGAGCCTTTTGCGTCGTCTATCATGGCTTCGATGAAGGCATCCCTATGACCTTCCTTAATCTGAATCGGTGCAATAATAACAAACATACTTTTTCCTCCTATAAGTGATTTTTTCTGGTTTTCGGTGTGTTGACACCGAATTCACATTAGCCTATCACAATTGGGGAGAGATGTCAATCAAGTTCAAAGTTGAAATCTCATGCCGATGCAACTGTCAACGCTTTCAATTTATCCGAATCTAACTCGACACCCAATCCCGGTCCTTCGGGTGGATAGAGGTGGCTGGCTTCTGCTCGGATGCGCTCCTTCGCTGGGGATGCTGTATAAAGCACGGGTCCCATTGGATCGCAGGGTAGGGAGAGGTTCGGCATTGAAACACCAACATGGATTTGCGCGGCTGTCCCAAGCGTCGATTCCTGATCCGTGCCGATCAGACATTCGATGCCAGCCGCTTCCGCCAGCGCAAACAGACGACGGATATGGGTCGGACCTCCGGCTACACACGCTACGTTGAAGACAGTGCAAGCACCGCGTTCGGCTGCTTCATACCCATATTTTAAATTACCGACGTGCAGACTCACAGGCAAATCCATACGTTTGGTAAACTCCGCACATACTTGCAGGTCTCGTGAGGGTTGTTCAAAATGGTAGGGCGCGTGATGCCGAAGGACATCGGCGTAACGCAGCGCGGTCTCCCAGTCGTTGAAGCGACCAGAACAGTCGAGTTGTTTAAGTTTAATCTGCTCGCCAAATCTCGACTTCATTTCAGTCAGGAACCTGTTGTCCAATGCACTGTCACCGGATATATAATAACGGAAGAGATGGTGTCCGAGATCTATCAGCCGTTGCAGATAACCCGCGGTCTTCTCAAAATCCTCTTTTACCTGCCATCCGAAGATTGGATAGCAGCAATAGACGCTGTCTCGCATCTTGCCGCCGAGCATTTGGTAAGCGGGTACGCCCTGGACCTTGCCGTTCAGATCATAAAGTGCAAGGTCAATGGCGGAAGCGAGATGTAGATTGCTAACTGTGCTACCGAAACTCTGTGACCGTAAGAACTCGTTGATCTCTGTGATACGGGTCGCATCACGGCCGACGAGTAAATCGTTATAGCGTTTGGTTACTGCGCCTAAATCGTCAGCCTTGCTATCCGAGGCTTCGCCTAACCCGACGGGACCATCGTCTACATGGACTTTGATGATAACATGCCCTGATATGTGCCCGTAATAACGCGGGGTCTCAATCTGGAAAGTTTCAATCTTTGTGATTTTCATTTTCCCTCCCGAAAGTCAAGAACGGCTTCGTAGTGTTTGGTTACACGACCGTCATACTTCGTCTCAATGAGATTAACAATCCCATCAAACAAACAATGCCTATTCTCGTCCGGTAACGCGATATGCCCCGAGTAGGTACTGAGAAGTTTGATGTACTGCTCAGATGAATACGTTTGCGTCCATGGATAGACGCCTCGAATCGGAGAGTGAAATGCCTCCACACCGGGAAATTTCGTAGCGTGTGTAGGGCGATTCGTGGTCATCGGAGAGTAGTATTTATCGTAGAGGCTTTGGCTTTCCGCAAAGAATCCTTCGTCCTTTCTGACATGTTGGTTGGAGAAAACAGCAAGGCAACCCTTTGTATCGAGAACCTCGGACGCTCTTAGGTATCTCACTTTCGGGTCTACCCAATGGAAGGCGGTGGCAGAAATAATGAGATTGAATTTGTTTTCCGGTTTCCACGCCTCAAATGCTTGTTCCACAAACGAAACATTTGGAAATCCACTTAACTTTTCCCTCGCAACGGCAATCAGGTCGGCGCCGATGTCCAAACAGACCATTTCGTATCCGCGTTCTGCAAAAGATTGAGTCGCTTTTCCAGTTCCACAGCCGACTTCAAGGATTCTGCTGTGATCGTTAATCCCAGAGAGTTCCACGATATCTTGTATCAACTCTTCAGGGTAACCGGGTCGTATATCCTCATAAAGTACTGCAGCGGTATTGAACGTAGTTTTGAGCTCGGTACTTGACATAATAGATTTTAGAATTACTTGGACACTCTCAATGTACAGTATCCAACCCCCTAAATCCCCTTATCAGGGGGACTTTAAGAAGTAAGCCCGCAATCGGGGTTGAAAACCCCTCCTACATTGGAGGACGGAACCCACACATATCAGTTGTAAGACCTCGTCTACGCCAATTTACCGCGTAACAGCGGATTGTCTTTCATCACTTCACCATCTCGATTTCGCGTACCGGATGGCATGTAATGGATAGCCAATGCCCGACGGTCTCGGGGTGAGCGGTTCGGATTCGTTTGGTGGAGTGTCATGCAGTGATGGACCATCACGCATCCGGCTTTAACGGGCACTGGCACAGCACGATCCACATCAGCATTCACCTGCAACAACGCTGGTAATTTACCTTTCTCTGACTCAGCACGTCCGTGGGCTGCCAATCCTTCCAGATAACTGCCGGGGATAACGTTCATACACCCGTTCTCCTCGTCGGCATCATCAAGTGCTAACCAGATGCTCACAAGATCCGACGGGACACACTGCCAATATGCATTGTCCTGATGCCAATACACCTCACTGCCGTGATAGGCGGGTTTGTAGAGTGCCTGATCGTGAAATAACTGGATATCGGAGCCGATTAAACTCTCGACGATATCTAACAGCGGTTCGTGGTAGAGCAACTTCCGATATTCTTCATCCAAACGCCACATTTCCATGATCTGCAACATCTCTTCTTCACGATCAGCATCTTCATCGCTTTCCGAATCGCCGACGACTGCGAGGTTCCGCAACCCTTCGCCGATTGTGCCGCGTCTCTGTGAAAATTGGGCATCGTAATGTTCGCGTAGCACGGTAAGATGTTCGTCATCAATGACGCGTCCGTCTATTTTGAGATAGCCTACCTGTCTGAATTGTTCGATCTCTTGGGGTGTAAGTTTCATATCATTGCTCCTCATTGTGGATTATAAAATACATAGACATTCAGCAATTTGATTGTAGACCTTGATGGTTTCTTGAGTCAGATTCAGGTCTTTCTGCCCTCCAGTAGATTCGCCAAATTCGCCACAACATACACGAAACAGCCCCATACAAAGCCTAATAACAAACAAACTGGCAACATATCAAACATCATCCGTAAACCCCATTCTCTTCCGTTCCAAACGTTCCACACCCCGAAAACCACCCACATGCCTCCACCGAAGTAGAAGGTGCCTCTTAAAAACCACCTTATGGACTTTATGGTGGACTTTATGGTGGACTTTGCTCGAATTGCTCGAATCAAGGGGCGTTCACGAACATTTGCCAATCTTTCTTTTTCAATTTCTTCTTTATCTTTTTCCACCCATCTCATGAAACAGCCTATCCCAAAGCCTACTATCAACGAAATTGGCAAACTTTCGAGCATCGTTTTCAAATCCCATTCCCTTCCGTTCCACACAACCTCGAGAATCACCCACATCACCCACATAAATATACCGGAAACGACACCTATCGAAATCGAATCTATTATGGACGTTGCTTGGAGCAGGGGACGTTCAAGGGCCTTCGCCAATCTTTCTTTTTCTTTCTCTATCCATTTATGGCGAAAAAACCGAACAGGAAAATACCATAGCGGGAAAGTAATCGCCAATATGGCGAGACTAAAAATGTTCCATAAGCAAGGAATTATTTGATGACAGCTTGGACAAACCAATGTCCATGCCCAAAGGCACTTCCTTTTGTTGCCCACAAACGGCGGTCATTCAGCGTCTCACAGTGCGGGCAGGGAATGTAACAACGTTCCTCCGGCGGTTTATCACTCTCTTTGTCAATCAATGCGACTTTGGGGAGTCGTTGTCCGAAAATCAACTCGTTGAACATAAATGCTGGGAACAATACCCAGAGTAAACTAAAGGGGTGAGGCAGTGCCTGTATTTTGAATCTGTTTTTGTCGTATCGCATCGGTTCATCTCCATGTGAAACGGTTGCTCTTCTCAAGGGATTTCATATATTCAGTTTGATTTTCCTATTGTTTTTCAGGGTTTTGGCGGCATCCGTTCAACCCAACCTACTGAATTGTTCGATCTCTTGGGGTATAAGTTTCATAACACAGCCCCTTATAGTGGATTATAAAAATACATAGACATTCAGCAATTTGATTGTAGACCTTGATGGTTTCTTGAGTCAGATTCAGGTCTTTCTGCCCTTTAGACTCATCACAACGTGCATGAATGAGCCCCATACAAAGCCTACTAACAAACAAAATGGCAACATATCAAACATCATCCTCAAATCCCACTTTCCACCATTCAAAACCTTCCACATCTCTGGTAGAATCTCGAAAGCCACCCACAGGAACCCACCAAAATAAAAGGTGCCTCTTAAAAACCAATTTATGGACTTTGCTCGAATCAGGGGGCGTTCAGGAACATTCGCCAATCTTTCCTTTTCTTTTTCAATTTCTTTCATGGAATAGTCAGATACAAAGCCTACAAGGAAACAAAATGGCAAACTTTCGAGCATCGTTTTCAAATCCCATTCCCCTCCGTTCCGCACAACCTCGAGAATCACCCACATCACCCACGAAGATACACCGGAAACGATGCCTATCCGAAGCGAATGTATGGACGTTGCTTGGAGCGAGGGACGCTCAAGTCCGTCCGCCAATCTTTCTTTTTCTTTTTGTATCCATCTATGGCGAAAAAACCGAACGGGAAAATACCACAGCGGGAAAGTAACGGTCAATATAGCGAGACTAAAAATGTTCCATAGGCAAGGAATTATTTGATGACAGCTTGGACAAACAAAGCCAAACCAATTCCCAAAGGCATTTCCTTTTGCCCACAAACGGCGGTCATTCAGCGTCTCACAGTGCGGGCAAGGAATGTAAGAGCGTTCCTCCGACGGTTTATCACCCTCTTTCTCAATCAAGGTGACTTTGGGGACTCGTTGTCCGAAAATCAGCTCGTTGAACATAAATGCTGGGAACAATACCCAGAGTAAACTAAGGGGGTGAGGCAGTGCCTGTATTTTGAATCTGTTTTTGTCGTATCGCATCAGGTTCATCTCCGCATTAAATGGTTGCTTGTCTCAAGAGATTTCGGACATTTCAGTTCTGACTTCAGTTTCAGTCCACATCAGATTCCTCAAGAATTTTCTGATATGTCTGCGATGCTACGTTGTATGCTTCGCGAGCGGCATCGCGTTCCGCTTCTCGAATGCGATCAACTTTTTGGTTCCAGCAGACCTCTACGGCCTCCAAGCACCACCGCGCACTTTTACGACTTGCCCGGATCGGCTTCCCATCTACAATGACGAAGACCGGATTCGTATGGGACGATGGGAAAATACGGAGCGCGACCCAACTGGATCTGTCGATAGATGTCTCAAATTGAACGGGTACGACTTCACCGTCAGCAACAATTTCCTGCGTCTCAACCGCCTGACCGTTGACAATGAGTTCAACCGGCACCTTTTGGCTTTCCGCAATGCGCGCACGCTCAACGTCCCAATACGGCTGCTGATCCAAAGCGCGGTTCTTTATCTCAAGGTTAGGCGTTTCGTTAAGTCGCGCAGCGACGCGAGCCGTGATCGTTACCGTGCTGGGTGCTTCCAAATCCAACTGGCTAAGCTCTCCAGTGGGTGTCTTTTCCCCAACGGGTACGCCACCGACGGTGAAGTCCAACAGATGACTTTTGCCATCTCCGACATAAGAACGACCGTCTTTCAATCCTGCCACCCACGCATCGAAATCAAGGGCACCAGGGGGCATTTTCACATAGATACGACCTAACCCGACGCGCTCACCGTAAATGCAAGGGAAATCCGTCTCGCCGCTGATTCGCGTGCGGAAACCGCAATTCAGCGTGTGATACCAGATATTCAGCTCCCAAACAGCGGGTGTGTCTACCGTGGAGATGAAATCAACAGCGTCATGGACAACATCGACGATATATTCGTTCGCACCGATGCCATCAAAAGGTGGCATGTTGTAATTAGGAAGATTGTCGCCATCTACTTTTAATCCCCAACCGCTATGGCTGAAACCTGTCACCGCACCTTGCTCTTTCGCCCATTGGAGGACAGGAAGATCCCAACTGGGCCATTCTTCAATGCGTTCAACACCGTTGTAGTCGTCCTCAGTTAACCCCAGTAATGAGAGATGTCCAGCGTGTGATGAAGGGAACCCCGAAACCTCCACATCGTATCGCATCACGTAATCATCGGTTGAGAGTTCATGAACCTTACCATTAAAAAACTGTTTCTGGAAATACCAGCAGGGGCCCCATGAGAGTACACACCCGACATTGAGATCCTCGCCGAGAATGTGGCGCATCATATCTTCAGGCGTAACGCCTTCCGTGGGACTTTCGTAGTGAGAGCAACCCGCTGCGTGTACATGATGGTCACCGGAACGCCAGCCTTCCGCCGCGATATGAATCCATCTTTCGAGATGAAAGGTCTCTTGATGCGTCTCGGCATTCGGCACGGTAACGGCTTGGGTTTTTACTTTATATTCCGGTCCCCGTGTGTATTCGACAGTATAATTGCCCGGCGGTAGAAGCACCGATTCGCCACTGTGCCGATAGATTTGGTTATGAAAAAAGAAATCCGGTGCAAGCCGTCGTCCACGCGATGGATAGACCCGGTTCCATTCGTCACGAATGATAAAACCGGCGGTTGTCGGTTTCCCATCAAAATCTAACACCTCCAGCGTCACGTTTACCGCTGGTAAGCAGTTGAACAAGATCGGCACTTCGCTGCGGAATCCGATGTCCTGTGTGCCTTGACCGACGTTGAAACTCAGCATTGCCTCTCGTTTGCCTGCATCGCGACTATAGAGTTGAACGATACGATATTCCAACGCCAATCCGGACAGACTTGCCTTCAAAGGTGGATTGCCATAGACTTCAATATCCAGAAAACGGTGCGGAATGTCGCTTTTAGGACAGTCGTCTCTGGATCAGGACTACCAGTGGAACGTTTATAGAGTGGCGCGGCATTCTCGCTCTCTGCTGCTAACGGTGCTGTCACGCCTGCTTCGTTGTGAACCTTTACCAAGAAGGTGCGCCATCCCTGTTGCATCAGTTCCTTATTCACTGGACCTTCTTTAACCTTCACACGGCTTTCAGGATTGATATTGACACCAACCAAACAGTGCGGATCAAGGATTTTTTGAATATCAACAACTGCTTGTTTTTGGTCCTCAGAAACCAAAACTTTCCCAATTGCTGAAAGGTCGTCCTCAGACAGCGGTGAACCGAGATAATCCAATGCCTCAATAAGCCGTTGTGTTGCTGACGCGAGTGGTTGAAATTCCACTTCAGTAACCAAACCCAATTCATCGGTGAAACCTACAGAAGCAAAGGTAAGGAAGAATATGCAGCCGACAAGCAGGAAACGAAATTGGCTGCTAACTCCCTTCCATAAGATAGTTTTATATCGTTTTGTCGTCGGTTGCATGGTGCATGCCTCCTAATCGTTGAAGAGGTTGTTTTCGGCGCAATCTTAAACTCACTAACGTCATAATCTATCATAATGTGGAGCAGATGTCAAGCCACAAACGATCCAACTGTCCCGGAACTGAAAAGCCGAACAGCGATATGTAATGTGACGTAAGAATGTCTCCTCACACATATCATGTCACATGATAATCTACACCATACTGCACCAAGCCTAATCGCTGTACTACACCTTGAGAAGCCACATTGTCCCACGATGTGCTGTAGAGAGGAATACAGTTTAAGACACGGACAGCACGTGCCCAAGCAGCAACAACCGAGGTTGCATACCCACGCCGACGATAACCAACCAATGTATCAACTCCGGCTTCATGGGAACGTGATGATGAGCGGACACTTCGGCAAATTGACACCGCCCGTGAATCCTCTATGACTGCTAAATAGGGTTGCAAACTATTTAGTTCCGACACCATTTCGGCAAAGTCTCCTTTCAGAAGCCCCGCGTGTGTACGTGATAGTCGAACAACATTTGTCGGTAGTGCTATCTGTTCAGGAAAGCGATAAGCGGGCCCGACCCAGACCTGTTCAATCGGGGCATGCCTTTGAAGTATTTCCTTGAATTGCCCATGAACACTTGAAATTTGCTGGGAATTCATAGGCATAGGTTTGGTGGCAGCAATCTCTTTGAGTTGCGTAACTACATTATCGGGCAGGTCATGTCGGAACCTACAGATTGAACCTTCGTTGGTGTATCCAAAGAAAAAACGAGGTGCTGGTTCTGCAGCACCAGTCGGTTCATTTATATGTTGAAGACATCCATTCTCATCCTGTGTGAATAGTACCTCAAGCTGTATTTTCATCAGTTCCATATTAGACCGCATCCGACAGAATCTCCTGTCCTTTTTAGCTAGCTAACCGCTCGATTTTTGAAATTCACAGTAACTCTCATATCGAGACTGTGAGATGTTCCCTTTCTTCAACGCCATCTCCACCGCACAACCTTCCTCATAAGTATGCGTGCAGGCACCTCTTGTACAATGCTCTCGGAGCGAATTCATCTCTGGAAAATAGCGGTCCATTAAGCGAGGCTCGATGTCGTAAAAGTGTAACTCGCGAAGTCCCGGTGTATCGGCGATAAAACCGCCGAAATCCAATTTGTAAAGTTGGGTTGCAGCAGTCGTGTGCCTTCCGCCTCGTTTCGGATTCACTGCGTTCGTCCTCAATTTCAAACCGGGCTGGATAGCATTCAAGAGCGAGGATTTTCCAACGCCTGACAACCCAGAAACTGCAGAAGTCCTCCGTTTCATCCACGCTTTCAAATTCTCGATTCCCTCACCGGTTGTTGCACTCGTGACGATGGCCGGATAACCGATTTTCCCGTAAAGTGTGACCATCGCGTCTACCTCCGAACGATTTTCAAGCATATCAATTTTATTAAAACAGACAAGTGGCTCAATCCCCGATGCTTCGGCGATAACAAGGAATTTGTCCAGCATTCGCTGCCAGATCGGTGGCTCTTTTACGGAAGAAACAATGACAAGTCCATCAAGATTCGGAATGAGAATAACCCCTTTAGATTGTGTTCCCCTCCGTTTATATTGACGCTTGCGACGCATAACGGCTGCAATGACACCATGCCTTTCATCAATCACTTGGATTTTGACGCGGTCCCCGACATAGACCTGCTGATTTCTGCTAAACGCATCTCGTTTTCCGCGTAGCGAACATTGATATTGATTCACATCACACTGTACAAGGTAAACACCATTGCTCGCACGCATCACGACCCCTTCGGGAAGCCCAAGCAATTTTTCCTTATCAAAGAGATAGCCTGTCCGTTTGAGAAGTTCCTCGTCCGGTATAATTCGTGCGGTTTTGATGGCACTGAGATGCTTGACCCTATTTTTCACAAGCATTTTCTCTGATTTGAGTAGCAGCGCGACAACGACAGGTTTGTCCGTGTCGTTGTCAAGCGCATTCTCCGCATCCCGAATCGCTGGATTCATGCCAAGATACACCTTGCAATAGGCGACACGCTCTCGCCAATCAAAAGCTGAGTAATCACCTTCAACAATTTTTTCTGCTTCTATTAAAGTTGTGCCTGCGTAAACGGACATTGCCATAGGTTTCAATTACCTTTGCCTCGTTTACCTCAAATCACCGCGAATTTTCGCGAATAATTTGAAGATAAGTTCGCTAAAACTCTGATAAAAGGTAGTAATCTTTTACCTACATACAATTTTGGATGCACTTTAGGAGGCATTACGTGAACGTTTCAAGGTTCTTTCGCTGCAACGAACCTGACTTTTGTAAAGAGTCAAAGGATACACGATTTGTCTTTGTGCGTCAAGAAAAAATTAGACTGATTTTTCTTGACGTGTTTTATGAAATTGGTTATTCTTTTACCGAGTGAACAATTGGTCGAATGCGGTAGGAAGCCCGTAAAAATTGTCCAAAGTTTAGTAAAACAGGAGGGCAACAATGACTAAACCAGGTCCACCGAGAGAGATTGACGAACTTTCTGAATTCCTTACTGAGAAATTTGACGAGATTTATGATAAAATAGAGAATTTGGAAAATTCTAATAATATCGCTATGAAAATTGAAATTAGTTTTTCAGGTGTTGGAAAAGAGAAGTTTAGTTATAAAAGGAAATATGCTGCTAAACAAAGTAAGTCAGGATAGGGAGGATACCCATGAAAACGTATCGTGCCGCTGTTATCGGTTGTAGCCGGATGGGTGCATTTATTGATAACGAAGTCCCCGATTACAAAGCGATTGAGTTGCCTTATTCGCATGCTGCAGGCTTTTTTGCCGAAGAACGAACCGACCTGATCGCATGCGCGGATCTGCGTCCAGAAGTCATGGAACATTTTGGAAACCGATATAATGTCCCAAAAGCGAATCAATACACCGATTATCGTGAGATGCTTGAAAAGGAACAACCTGATATCGTCAGCGTTGCCACACAACCCGAGCACCGCGCAGAAATTGTTGTTTACGCAGCAGAACATGGTGTGAAAGCCATCTATGCGGAAAAGGCGATGGCAGCTTCTATGGATGAAGCCGCAGCAATGGTGTCTGCAGTAGAAGGAAACAATGTCGCCTTTAATCTTGGCACAAATCGCCGATGGCATACAGGGTTCGACAAGATGAAGGAGATTATCGACAGCGGTGAAATCGGTAAACTCCGAACCTTGATTATCTATTCAAACGCTACACTTTTCAACTCAGCCAGCCATCATCTTGACCTAATTTTACGTCTGAATAGTGATGCGCCTGCAAGTTGGGTCACTGGGTATCTTCCACAAGGCGATTCCGTTTTTGATGGAGATGTGCTGCAAGTGGATCCGACTGGTGGCGGCACAATCCAGTTTGAAAACGGTGTAACAGCACATGCATTGCTAACGCCACGGGGTAGTGAATGGGAAGCCATTTGTGATGGTGGAACCGTTACATGCTGGAACAACGGTTGGCAGTGGCATCTCCGTAAAAAACAAGATATCCCCGGGTGGCGGACGTGTCAGGTACCTGAAACCTTTCCTGAATTTGAACGCACCAGTAGCACAGCAAATTTGGTTAAAGACCTTGTTCACGCGTTAGATACTGGGGAACCGACCCGCGGCGGTGTCCGGTGTGCGTATGCCAGCACGGAACTGATTTTTGGGATCATTGAATCGCATCTGCACAACGGCGCACGTATCGAACTGCCCTTGAAGGACTCAAAAATCCGTTTACAGAGAAATCCATCTGCGAGACAACCACGGATCGATTAACCATAGCAAGCTCAGATACAACAGAAACAGATTCGGGATATCATGAGGAGTCTATCCATAACCCCAGCTGCCACCTTGTAGCATAGGAAACCGTTAGCCTGTGTCTATTCACACCGAAAATAGCAGGAAACATGCTAAGTTTTTCGCAAAAATGACCGCTTTTCACTCAAAAACGGTGTTCGTGCGTCTAAAATCAAATAGGTAGCAAGTTGAGGTATCCATAGATCGCCAATCTTACGTCAGTTGTTTACAATGATTGTCCCGTACTTTTTTTATCAACTGCGCTGCTTCTGCTTCTTGTAGTTTCATAAGTTTTGCAATGTAAGATGGTTTACGCTTCCAGTGAGTTAATTGATCTGCTGATCGGGTCGTCATTATCAACTTCTCAACTTCCTTTAAGTACCCAGCTGTCTTTGTGATACGACGCACTTTGTCTATGGGGATGTTTAGATCCACTGCCAAGTATTTTATGCTCCTATGCTCATCCCAGCATCGCTGAGCTATGATTTGGCATAACTCCGTTTGTGAATATTTAGCAATGTGTTGTTTTTCAGCATCCTGTTTCATCGCCTTATGAGCCGAACCTGTCTTGATTGCCTCATAACTGAGATATTTCTCAAAGCAATCGTCACTTACTGAAATGTTATGTATGATGAGATTCAACTCTCGCACTTTACAATCCTTCTCTGTTCTTTCCTCAGCAGGATGAAAAAAACGCCATCTCTCTCCATCCGTGACGACAGCGATAGAGACACTTCTACGAGAAGCATATCCGAATACTTGTTTTTCGGCCGGTTTAAGGTCACTACGGTGTTTCTTGACTTCAATGAAAACCCGTGGTTCTGATGCTGGATAGCAAAGGGCATAGTCTACTTCTCCGATGTCCTTAACAGGGTATTCTGGATAGACTGATTGCGGGTCGCGCGTTGACCAACCTAAGTCATTAAGTATTGGTTCCACGATACATTGACGAATTGATTGCTCATTTGGATATATTCTATTTTTCAACCTATCGCGTATGGCATCAATATTTTCCTTTAGTTTCATGATTCTCTCCTTGATACTTGCCTATACTGGATACAGTTCATTTCTCATTTGGCACAATTGGCTAAGTTGTGAGGGATTTACGCCGAATACCATCCAGTTCTTCAGGGCTGAAAACACCTGCTTGATAGAGATTCAGATATTCTTCAGAAACGCTCTGACCAAATATCATCAGATCATCTGTGTTAATCGTCACTGGAACACCGTGGTCAAATAAGATACGGACCGGATGTGAGGCGAGATTCGACACACCGCCCAACATCACATTGCTCGTCGGACAGACGTTCAGTTGAATCTGATTCTCGGAAAGCCACCGCATGATTTCAACCGATTCTGCCGCAGCGATACCGTGTTGAACCTCCTCCAAGTCAAGGACTTCAACAGTTCGGCGGATCTCCTCCGCGTCCTCAAACTCACCAACGTGCGCTTTGAGTTTCAGTCCGGCAGCGCGTGCCTTTGTAAACAACGGTTTCATAACCTCCGGCGGACACACCTCTTGACGGCTATACAAATCAATTGACTGGAAAAAACCTAATTCCACGGCTTCGTGCGCCAGTGCCATCAACTTTGGGTCGTCAGCATTTCCACGAGAAAAGCCCAACTCTGGACGTAGATCCACCTGCGCTTGATACCGCTCAACTAACGCTTCAATGAACTCGCAAAGCTCCATTATCCCATTGGGATAGAACTCTGCCAGTCGGATGTCAAAGCTCATCTCAAGCATCACAACGCCATCTTGGACTGCATCATCCATGGCTGATGCAGCGACGAACTCGAAACCCTCCCGGTGTTTTATGCGAGGGGCTAAGACCGCGTCGGCATATTCCATCATCCCCTCAACACCTTTCATTTTTAGCGGTGGTTTGGTGAGGGAGTGTCCCAGCCAATGTTCTACGCTTTCCCGTCGTGCACTGAAGAACGCATGGCAGTGAACATCGGTTTTAGGGGCTGCTTTTATCGCGATTAAGTTATTCGTGGAGAGTGCTTCAACGAAATCAATAGACATTATGAATTTATATGCTCCAGCTACGGCACACGGAGCGTGCCTGCTACCTTAAAGGTGCGCTATGTCTCCTCTCTTTGAATATTCGATGATACGTAAGTATTCACCATACACGCGACCTCTCGATACTTCGTGCTCATACCAATCCGCTTTGGATACTTTGACACCTTCATATTCAGCAAGATATGTAACAGGTGAAAGTGTTTGAGAAAGGAAGAATTTCCGCAAGGTTCGCAAGCAGCGACCACTGTGGTGCGCCTTGCATAGAAACGCGATACTCTCAGGAGAAATATCATTCTTTTCCAATACTTCAAGACTGAAAGCAACATCCTCAAGTGTGTTTGTTGATTTATCTTGAACGAGGATTAGGTCCGTCTGTATGCTGCCTCCTTTACAGCAAAAACGAATTCACTGTTGTTTGCACGTGCCTTGCGAATATTCAACGCCTCCACAGTAAAACCTCCATCTTCCAGACCTATACCTCTTTCTCAGCGACGACAGCAAAACTCACGTTGTAAGCCATTTCATGTGTCCAACTTCCCGGTGTGGCGTTAATATCTGGCTGTGTCCAAGAACGCTCCTCAACCCGCTCAATCCGAAAACCGTTATCCACAAGTCCGTTGAATATATCACCCAAATAATGCCGGAAATCGAATGCGCCGTCCGGGTACCTGAAAACGCGTTCGGAATACGGCTCGGTGACGCGATAGCATTCACCATCCCATTCCCAAAAATGATTGGCAGGATTGCCAAAATCTACACGATATTGCCCACCGGGCCGGATAATCCTCGATACACCCCTATAGATTTCATGAACGGATGGCACCCAACTCATAGAGGGTCCTTGATAGATAAGATCATACGATGCATCTTCAATTTCGGACAAATCGCGGATATTGCGACGAAGCGTTTCAACGTGATAGCCGTAATGCTTCGCAGCGGTAATATCTCCGTCAAGCTGACCTTGCGTAAAATCAATCACGGTCACATCTGCATCAAGCAGACCGAACACCGCTGACTGTTGTCCGCCACCCGCTGCGAGACACAGCACGTCCTTATCCGCAACATCTCTGAGTAGATAGGCGGGGTAAATTTGGTAGAGGTCATACGGCACCGGATCGAGTCGATCCTCAGCATATTTTAGAATCTTATCTCTATCAAGGTCGAGCCACGGGACGGTAAAGCCGTTCTTTCTTACGACTTCGGCTTCCCAATGTGTTCGATTAGCAATAGTAATTTCATCATTCATTTTTATTTATACCATTACACTTTCTATCCACGCCTCATCAATTTCAAGACCGAAACCGGGGGCATCCGAGGGCGCGACATAGCCATCTTTGATAACAGAGGTGCCGGGCAACTTGACCATCTCTTCGAGCGGCACACCCGGTGATGAAACACCCTCAGAACGTTCACCCCACGTAATAGCAGGCATCGCAAACGCGAGATGTTGACCGTATGGATAATTCATGCCGCCGTGCGTAATCACGTTAATCCCATTCGCCTCTGCGATGTGACAAATTTTTGCCGCCGATGTAATACCACCGCACCACAAAATATCCGGCTGAAAGATGTCAACGAGTCGTCGTCCTGCTGCTGCTGCAAAGACGGTTGGCAGATACCAATGTTCTCCCGTAGCGAGGGTTTGCCATGGGATACGTTGACGTATTGTTTCATAACCGACAAAATCATCAGCGGGGATGTAATCCTCCATCCACTTCAATCCGTAGGGTTTCATGGTTTCGCAGACACGCACGGTATGTTCAACATCAAAGCCTGTCCAAGCATCTAAACTCAAATCAACCTTATCGCCGATGACTTCTCGTGTGCTTGCGACCAACTCTTCAAGTTTTCGTAAACCTTCCAACCCGTGTTCGGGCCCCCAGGGTGTGAAAAGTTTCGTGGCTTTGAATCCGAGTTCCATATACCACTCCTGATCGAAACCGGAGGCGTAGCAAAAAATCTTTTCTTTCTGCGGTCCGCCGAGCAGTTCGTAGACAGGTCTGTTCAGAATTTTGCCTTTGAGATCCCAGAGCGCACAATCAACTGCACTGATAGCGTAACTCGTCAAGCCGGTTGCACCAAAGGCGGTTGACGACCGCACCATCATATCCCACAATTTCTCAGTCGCCATACAATTTTCGCCAACGAGGCGCGGGGCAAAGTGATCATTGATGATTCGGATCACGGGGCCCGCATAAAGCGAGATACCGAATCCCCATGTGCCATCTTCTGCTGTTATAATGCACGCGGGGCGTTTCCAATCCGAGCTGGAGATATGTTTCTCTTTTCTGTCGGGCGCGGGATAGCGGGAGTCGGGTCGGTTCATCGGAAATGTTCTGGCTCGACTCGGGGTGCGCGGCGTTGTTGTGGGTTTTGGGTTAAGTTCGATTTCTACGGCTCGAATTTCTTTAATGTTCATAGAATCTCCTTGCTACATGGATGGGATCATAAACTTAGCAATTCCGTAATATCCAAGTTTAATATACACCATCATTGGAGAAATCGCAACGGAGAAATTTGCGATCAGGAAGTTTTACTCGCCTCAAGATCCACAAATAGATTGGAGCGGTCAGACCTATGATGTTTAGAGTAATCAGGTAAATTAGGATTGATTTACCGAGTTCTTTACCCATTGGTAGGCGCGCCCAATTTGAAAAATGAGAAGTCCAAACTCAACCTTCTCTGTAATCGCAGGATCGTCTGTCTGATAGTGCTTCAGCACTGCATCAATAACCTTTTTGGCAACAATACCATCAGGAGGTAAATCTGAGTACATCTCTATAGCGAATTCAGATAGATCTATCGCTGGATCGTGCAGCAAGGCATCAGCAAAATCAATAATGGCGAGTTGTTCCAAATTTTTCTGTACAAAAAACAGGTGATTTATTTGGAGATCTGTGTGAACGACAGCCCATCTCTGGTTTAAACGCTCCTGTAGGTTTTCCAGCTTTTCACGCCATCGGCTTGTATAGATTTCCGTGGTATTTTCTGCAATAAACGCGAGTTTCTGCCTTGTGTCACGAATTGCTACTGCGAAAGGATCGGTAGCACGTGGGATGTGGTCTAAAACCTCATCTGGAAATTTGTGCCTGTGCAGAAAGGTGAGAGAGGTACCGAGAGATTTGCCAAAGGATTCTAATTCTCTGGTGGTAAATGTCTCAAGTACATCTATAGGTAGTGAAGAACCGTTGATTCTTGAAAACATCGCATAGAATCCTTGGTCGTGGACTATGATCGGTTTAGCTACAGTGAAAGGCATCGATAATGCGTGCAGGCATTCTGTGAGTTTAACTTCTCTTAGAAGCCTGGCTCGGTAGGCGTTGCGCGCAATCTTAAGGATAACATCGTCGCGGTAGTAGAAGGTAAAATTATCACCACCGCGGTGGCGGTTGGATATAGGTTTTAGATCTTTAATAGATATATCTGTAGCGAATGTTTTAAGAAAATCGCACACGTTGTCTGCTGTAATTTCAGTTGTTTGATTCATCGGTGTATGCGTATGCTTCAAGTTTGCGCCAGGCCTTTAGCAACGCCTCTTGAATGTTTAAAAACTCAAGGTATCCGGGTGGTAGCGGATATTTTGCAACGTCAAACGGTTCTAACGGGTTTTCAATCTTCTGCCTTGCAAAGGTATAGAGTGCCTTCTGCGCTGCTGTTGCCTCAGGCACTTGATTAAAAGGGATACCACAATTGTTTCGCCATAACCGAGGCTCAACGACATCGACCATCGCCTGAATCAGTGAGACCTGCTTTCCAAACTTTGAATTCAGAAAACAAGCCAAACTCTCGGCTTGCGCGCGTGGCTGACGCATAATATCTTCGTAGCCGAGAAAGAGTCGGTGCTGCGCATCTTCTGTGTGCTGCAGGATTAGCGTCATCATGTGCTGCCAACGGAGCAAATTCATTGCGACAAAGGAGATATGGACTGGTACGTTCGCTGGCATGATAAATTTCTGCCAGGATACTGCTGTGTCAAGCGGATGGCGAACCGTGATTATGTAAATCGCATCGGTCCATATCTTTTTCCAAAACGGCAAAAAATGGCTGAGTGCTGGATCTTTCCAAAACCAAGGACCTCCCGTGTACATTTCAGCCATCAGTTCAGTGGCTTTCGTTCTATACGCAGAATCAGCAGCTTTTTTCTCTATTCGCTGTTGGAAATCGTTATCCCACCAAGTCGTGCCAGCGTCAAAATCTCCTAACTCAGCAAGCAGATCCCACAAAGGCAGAAACTCCCAATATCCTCTGGGAGCATGCCCATCAGCCTGATGTAACTTTTCGGGAGGCCCCGCATAAGCACCCCATCTGTGTAACATCTCGGCAACAACAGATGTTCCGCTGCGCTCAACACCAAGCACGATAATCGGATGACTTTCGGAGTCAATCATTCAAATGTCCTCAAGTGTCTCGTCAATGATGCCCCACACCAACCTGAGTTGACGATTTTTCTTGCACGAAACTGTTTTTTGTTCTAACCTACGTTGTCGCCTTATAGAAAATGAACAAGAATTCTCGGTAGAAGATGCTACAGAACACCACAATTAGAGGAAATTCCTTATATTTTTTTAATCAAAAATGGTGTATATCTGTCTAAAATCTTATAAGCAGTAACTTGGGTTATTGTATGATAAAGGCTTATGAAGATGCGGTTTACCTTTTCGTTTACGCTTGTTGAAAGTATAGCATCTTTGACTGTTTTTTTCTATCAAAAACAGTGTTCTAATTCCTGCTGCTGAAAGAGTAGGATGTAACATAAGGAGGCAAGAAGTGAAATACAGACTGAGCGTTATTATAGTTTTAACTATCGCCATTAGCCTCTGGACTATAGGCGCGTTCGCAGCGGATCTCACGGAAGGAATTGTCGGCTATTGGCCCCTCGATGGCAATGGCAACGACGAATCAGGCAATGGAAACGATGCCAACTTGGAAAAAGGCGCGAAATGGTCTGACGACGGTTGGGTGAACGGTGCCGTTGATTTTGATGGTGGTGGTGGACACGTGGTTGTCGATAATACGTTTGAGCTAACAACAGACAAGATCACGGTGATCGCCCGGATCAACGGTTGGAAAACAATAGATTGGTCAGGAATTGTCGTTGGTCGAAGTGATCCATCATCGTGGTGGATGGGTGTCGCAGCGAACAATACCTTAACCTATGTATGGAACAACAACTCCGCACAGACGTGGAACTGGCAAGGTGCACCGGAAATCCCAGAAAATAAATGGGCGTTGGTTGCGATAGCGATTGAACCTGACAAAGCAACGAGTTACATTTATCACAGAGACAGTGACAAACTTGCGTCTGAAGTAAATGATATTCCGCACATCGAACAAACGGTTAAAAATTTAAAGTTCGGATGGGACGAATGCTGCGGTGCCAGATACTTCAAAGGGTTAATTGACGAAGTGATGATCTATGACTGGACGTTGAACGCTGACGACATCAAAAGATTGGCAACTGTTGGGCTGCCTGTCGAGAGTAAAGGTAAACTCGCGATGACGTGGGCGGCACTCAAGAAAGATTAAGCGAATAACAAGCGTTCGCGAAGTTGCACTCACCCTAAAGGATACCCACCAATTTGGAAAAAGTCCCTTTCAGGCAGTATGCTGCACTCCTTTCACAATACCTTAAACCGCACTGGATGCGTGTGACACTACTCGCTGTGTTTATGTTGGGTGGGGTCGGTTTAAACCTTGTTAAACCACAGATTCTGCGCTACTTCTTTGACACAGCAGAAGCAGGTGGAGAGACGCGGAACTTACTGATCGCTGCGGGTCTTCTGTTCATTGCTGTAAGTTTCTTCAGGCAAGTCGTAACGTTAGTCAGTTCTTACCTTGGGCAAGATGTCGGCTGGCGAGCGACAAATCAGATGCGGGGGGATCTCGCGCACCACTGCCTACAACTTGACATGCCATTTCACCACGAACACACCCCTGGTGAAATGGTAGAACGCGTTGACGGAGATACGACGGCTCTCTCAAATTTCTTTTCTCAGTTTATACTTCAGGTAATAGGCAGCTTTTTGCTGCTCGGTGGTTCTTTGGCCTTGGTCATTCGTGAAGATTGGCGTATCGGTATTGCCCTGACCGGCTTTGTGATAGTTGCTATCCTGATTTACAATCTCACCCGAAACGTTGCTGTTCCGATTTACACAGCTGAACGAGAGGGTTACGCCAGACTCTTCGGATTTCTTGAAGAGCGTCTAACAGGCATTGAGGACCTTCGCACAAACGGTGGCATCAGCTATACAATGGATCGGTTTTACGATGTCAACCGTGATGTGTACGGTCGAGCTGTAAAAGCACACGTGATGGGCGAGATTTTACGGATGATTAGCGGCGTTCTACTTGCCTTCGGACAGGTACTGACGATGGCAATGAGTATCTATCTGTTCAGGGAAGGTGTGTTCACAATCGGGACCGTCCTCCTGGTTATCCAATACGTAGTGATGCTCCGAGGTCCGTTGGTCATGATGAACCGCCAGATTAACGATCTCCAAAGGGCAACCGCAGGCTTGAAACGGATTGAAGAATTTTATCGGGTCACCTCAAACATTGTAGATGGAACGGAAGCCCTTCCGGCATCAGACGCGCTTAGCATCGAATTCGACAAGGTCACCTTCGGCTACACCGAAGAAGAGTCCGTGCTGAAAGATGTCTCGTTTCAACTACCCCCCGGAAAATCACTCGGATTGTTGGGACGGACAGGCAGCGGTAAAACCACGATCACCCGTCTCCTATTTCGGCTGTATGAGATTACCAACGGCCAGATTCGGATTGGAAACAAACCAATTGAGGATATTCAGTTGGACGACTTGCGCAATCGGATCGGTCTGGTTACGCAGGATGTACAACTCTTCAATGCAACGGTGCGCCAGAACTTGACGCTCTTTGACACAGAAATCTCCGATGACCAGATTTTGTCAGTGATTGGAGAACTTGGATTATCCGAATGGTATCACTCGCTGTCAGACGGACTTGATACACTAATTGAAGGTACCGGGCTTTCCGCAGGGGAAGCGCAGCTGCTGGCATTTGCAAGGGTCTTCCTTAAAGATCCGAAGCTTGTCATTCTTGATGAACCCTCCTCACGACTTGACCCAGCAACAGAACAACGCATTGACAACGCCGTGCAGCGATTGTTGAAGAGGCGGACCAGCATCATTATTGCGCATCGGCTTGGAACGGTCCAACAGGTGGACGAAATTATGATTCTAGCGGATGGAGAGATTGAAGAATATGACGAACGCAAGCGGCTCGTCCAAAATCCTGACTCCATCTTCTCGCAGCTGCTAAAAACTGGACTGGAGGAGATGATCCAATGACAACCGGGCAAGCCTCAATTCGCCTCATGCGCTACCGTCCGCTCCTCTTTCTCAGTACCATTCTGTTCCGTGGATTAGACGATCTAATGCCTTTCGTTGTCGGCATTATTATGAAGGCATTTTTTGATGCGCTCTCCGGCGAATCGGCAGCTGGAGCTAACCCATGGACATTTGTTGCGCTCTTCGTTGTTGCCGAATTTGGTGACCGAGGTGTCCTCATATCCTCAGCGTTCGTATGGGCGCGTTGGCGTTACGCTATTTCAACACTGCTCCGAAAAAATCTGATGACATCCATCATGAACATGTCCGCGCCACACAGTGTCTCAACAGCCTCTGGCGAAGCGACAAACCGGCTGCGAGATGATGTTGAAGCGATTATAAGTTATTTGGAACAGTACATCCATTTGTGGGGCAATCTCATCTTCGCGACGTTAGCAATTATCTGGATGGCTCGGATAGATGTAGCAATAACGGCTATCACGGTTATCCCGGCTATTCTCATTATTACAATCGTCAACATGTCAAGGCGATATATTCAGCGGTATCGCGCAGCGCAGCGCGTTGCTACGGAACAGTCAACGAACTTCATCAACGAAATGTTCCAATCCATCTTGGCAGTGAAGGTCGCAGGGACAGAGTCAAATGTAATCGCACACTTTCGGCAGTTAAACGATTCACGTCGCAAGGCGACGCTGGTGGATAGCCTGTTCAATCAGCTCCTACAATCCGTCAGTTCCAATATGAACGACTTTGCCGCTGGCGTGGTTTTGATTCTGATTGTGGAACAGGTGGCTGCAGGGACGTTTTCAGTTGGAGACTTCGTGTTCTTCTATGCGTGTATCGGTGAAGTCGCGAGAAGTGGATCCCTCATCGGCAGTACAATGGCACAACACCAACGCGCAGAGGTTTCATTCTCCCGTATGGAACAGACCGTCGATGAAATGTCTCGGGATGATTTGGTGGAACACACCCCAGTGTATCTGCGAGAAAACCAACCGCCACTTTCTATCCCTCAAAAGACGGAAACGGATCGGTTGAATGAACTTACGGTTGACAGGCTTACATACCTCTACGATGGCGACGTATCTGGAATCGCTGATGTTGATTTGAAAATTCCGGCAGGTTCGTTCACCGTTGTTACTGGACAGATCGGTTCAGGTAAAACGACGCTGGTTCAAGCACTCTTGGGTGTCCTGCCGAAACAAGCAGGCGAGATTCGCTGGAATGGCGAAATCGTGGAGGATCCGAAATCGTTCTTCGTCCCGCCCCGTTGTGCCTACACACCGCAAACGCCGAAACTTTTCAGCGAAAAACTGAGTGCCAACATTCTCATGGGCATACCGTGGAATTGGGACGATCTAAATCGAGCAATACGGCTCGGTGTTATGGAGAAAGATCTGCCGACACTCGAAGAAGGTCTTGAAACTGTTGTTGGACCGCGTGGGGTCAAATTGTCGGGCGGGCAGATGCAGCGCACTGCGGCGGCACGAATGTTTATCCGAGATTCGGAATTACTCGTTTTTGATGATCTTTCGTCTGGCCTTGACGTGGAGACGGAACAGATTTTGTGGGAACGCCTTTTTGAGACAAGACGGGCAACCTGTCTCGTCGTTTCTCACCGGCGACCCGCACTGCGGCGAGCAGATCAGATTGTTGTCCTGAAAGACGGGCACGTTGAGGCTATCGGAACGCTGGACGAACTGCTTGCCTCCTCCGAAGAAATGCGGAAGTTATGGGCAAGCGACTGAAGTTGAGTCGCGCATAAAACCTTGGGAGGTTTTGCTTCAAGTAGTGTCGAAGTAATTCCTAAATCTACTAGAAAATAAAAAGGCTCAAATGAAAGTTCAGAATCCTTGAAAGCACAATTGGAAGAAGGCAAACGGCAAGGCTGAAAATATGTTTCACTTTTGATCCGTCTAAACACATATCTCCGGAAGCATCTGCCGATTAATTGAGGAAAACAACGTGAATTCAAATACCGTTCATATACTTGATACTGGCACAGAACTGTTTGTTGACGACGCGCTGATCGCTTCCAAACACGGCGTGACGCGCACACTGCATCAGTGCGTAAAGCATGATGTCTCTGTTCTTAAACCTGACCCCGGCAATCTGTGGGAACACGGTGGCCCGGATCAGTCCAGACGTGTGCACCTCTACGGGACTACAATGTACGATGCTGCGTACGGAAAATACCGTATGTGGTACATGTGTCGTATGGGGCCGCATTGGCGGTTTGAGGCGAATGAGATTCCGGGACTTTACGTCCCACGTCCTGACCGAAACCCCTCAACATACAGGGGACAGACCCACGATGCTTACGGACGAAAATTTGTTGAGAACGATCGCGGCGACCTTACCTGCTACGCAGAGAGCAACGATGGATTGACATGGACGAAACCGAATCTTGGTCTGTTTGAATTTAACGGAAACCCAAACAATAATATCGTGTGGGACCTCCACGGCGCGTGTGTCTTCCGTGATGACGAGGAATCGGATCCGCAGAGACGATATAAGATGATCGGTTTTTGCAGACGGTATCGTAACATCTTCTTGCTCATGTCACCCGATGGCATCCGATGGGATGACTCAGATTACCTTGAACCGATTGCGGATCGGGACAACGAAGGCGCGTTCAACGTCATCTACGATAAAAAAACAGACCTGTTCCGTGCTTATGCTCTCATACGTGGAGACGATAAAGACGCAAGGCGCATGATCGCATACACCGAAAGCCCACGTCTTGAGGGACCCTGGAAACCGCTCGAACCAATGTTCGGTGCAACGGATGCGGATGACGAAATCGGTGTACAGAGATACGGCGCGGATCGTGCTGAAATCCACAACATGTCAGGTTTCCTCTATCATAATATCTATATCGGGATCGCTGGGGTGCTCTATGTGACGGGACCGGGCGCGGCGGAGCATGAAATCCCTATCGATGGACCGATTGACGCGCAACTCATTTGCAGCCGAGATGGGTTTAATTGGGACTACCCCGACGCAATTCGGACCCCGATTATTCCACGTGGCGAAAGCGGCACCTTCGACACCGGTATGATTATGGGAACCGCTATTGAACCGATCATTACTGACGACGAAATTCACTGGTACTATACAGGGACAGAACACACCCACGGTGCACAGATGAAGGATAGGCACAAGGAGATCGGACTTGCGAAGTGGCGTTTAGACGGCTTCGTTTCGCTTGATGCTGATACGGAAGGTGGTGTTGTTGAAACCGTTCCGCTGCAGATTCCGGACGGTGAGCTTGAAATTAACGCAGATGCAAGCGACGGACAGGTCAAAGTAGAAGTGCTGACAGCTGAGGGACAGGTTCAACCCGGATTTTCGATGGATGACTGCGTTCCGTTGACAAGTGATAATATCCGACACGCGATGCGATGGAAATCGGCTACGTTAGCGGATACAATACAACCGTTGCGACTCCGTTTCATTTTGAACCGTGCAAAACTTTACGCCTTTCGTCTTGAATAGCTGCTTTTTGAATTAAACATAGGAGTTAAAAAGAATGAGACATACTACGCAAATTGAACTTGAAAATTTATACGATCTGGTTGCTGTAAAACTTGGTGTTATGGATCCTGAAGATGTGCGAAGCCTCATTGTCATGGATGCCCTTGTTGATACTGGTGCAACGGGTCTTTGCCTACCGACACCAGTCATTGAACAACTCGGGCTCACACCTATTGAAACGAGGCGGGCACGTACCGCTACCGGCATCGTTGACCGCGTCCTTTATTCAGAAGTCCAATTTACAATATTGGAACGAACAGGGACGATGCAAATTACCGATCTGCCTGAGGGGTCGCCTGTCCTCGTGGGACACATGGTTTTGGAGCATTTAGATCTCTGTGTTGATATAAAAGAGGGGTTAATCTATAATCCAGCACACGATGGTGAATGGATTACAGAGATCCTCTAAAGGAGAAGTAAATGGCTACCTTATCGACACACGACGACTCCCCGGAAAATCGTGTGGATAACCTGTTGAAACTGGAAGTACTTGAAACGTTTGACCGGACTGCGTTTGAGCGCGATGGATATTGGGTGTGGGAAGGGATACTAACGGATGCTGCCCGTAAGCAGTGGACAGCCAGCTTACAGAAGTTGCAACAGATGAACGATGCGATCCTCATGGATACGGAGTGGAGTGCTATCGACTTTGAGGCGCGGGGGTTTCCGCAGCCTTTGCCAGAACAAATTGCGCCGGCGTTTTTGGCGGCGTGCTGCGGGGGTTCAGAGCAAATGCCCAGTTTCCTCAGAACCGCTGAGTTGCGTCAATATATGCATACCCAAGGGCTGTTCGGACCGGGCAACGCGTTGGTCACACATGGGTTCAAGTCACAAGGTGTCATGCCGGAATACTTCCCTGCGGGATACGACGACTTCATAATGGATGTGACATCTGCTCATCCACAAATGATGGCACTCTTCAGGAAACTTTTCGGAGACCGATTTATACTCGATCACTGCTTCATGCTCAACCGGGCACCGGGTTCAAAAGGGCGCCGGTGGCATGCACACCAGTATCGGGAGGGACAGTACGAAGTTGAGGACCCGATTGGGACTGGACACGCCTTGACCACTGATTTTCTACAACGGCAGTGTATTCGGACGCTGTGCTATCCAGAAGGGGCAGCTATCGAGGATGGCGGCGAACTTGCGATTATCCCCGGTGCACATCTCTATCGGATTCCGTACAAATGGAGCACGGAACGACCCGATGATGACGCTGCCATGAAAACGGGCTGGCTGAAAGGTAAAATCCACGCTTTCACAGGGAAGCCGTTGGAAATCGTACATCTCTCACTACCGCCCGGAAGCATGGTTTCGTTTGTTCATCACATGCCGCATTATGTTGGCTATCGGAAGCCAGAGATGCCGACCCGGTGGGGACTGCTTATGGCGTATCGAACGCCTGACCCAGAAGCAGAGCCAACCAAATGGACAAATGGCATTCCAACCCATTGGGTGGAACAGGCCGCGGCCCAAGGAAAACTACCCGCTGCGGCACAGCGTGTATTTGAGGCAGATAATCCCCTCGATATGCCCTCACAGCGTCGTAACGAATAAGATTACCTTATTGGGAGTACTGTTCGATATTTGGATCTAATTCCTTAGCCTTTTCAAAATCTGCTTTTGCGGCTTCCTTCTGCCCAAGTGCCTCTTTCGCACGCCCGCGATTGTTGTAAGCTCCAGCATGTTCTGGATTAATCTGAATGGCTTGCGTAGCGTCACCAACGGCTGCTTCATACAAAAGCTGCGCTTTCTTAATATCCCCACCGTCGGACTCAAATCCGCCAAACTTGCACTTCAGCCCCGCTCGATTACTATAAGCATTGGCATTCTGAGGATCAATCTCAATGGCTTGGGTACAGTCTTCAATTCCTGCTGCATATAAATGTTGTGCTTCCTTTATACGCCCACGGGCTGCCTCAGATTCCCCAAGTCTCAACCTCACTGCTCCCCGATTACTATAAACAACGGCATCCTCTGGGTTGATCTGAATGGCTTTATCCGAGTCGGCTATCGCTGCCTCATACAACCTTTGCGCGTTCTTAGCATTCCCGCGCGCACTTTCGGATTCCCCAAGTCTGAACCTCGCTACGCCCCGATTACCATAAGCATCAGCATCCTCTGGATCAAGTTCAATAACTCTATCATAATCAACTATCGCTGCTTCCTGGTTACCCAAGACAGCCTTTGCGTTCCCGCGCTCGTAATAGGTGTAGATAATCTCAGGGTTAAGTTGGATCGCTTTATCAAAATCGGCGATCGCCGCCTCATGTTCACCCAAGGCAGCCTTCGCAGCTCCACGCTTATGATAGGTGTAAGGAGTTTCGGGGTGTAACTGAATGGCTGTATCAAAATCGGCGATCGCCGCCTGGTACTGTGCAGCATTGTAATTATTTTGCCCCTGAACGTGGTAAGCATAGGCACGGATAGGGGAGCGCTCGCGCCACTTCACCAAAGACTCCATTGGTTTTGACTCAGCGAGTAGCACCGCCAGGGCATTTGAGGGAAGCGCGTAACTGTAACCCTCACTCCCAGCGGCGTGAATCCCGACGACCTGTCCTTTACCATTGAGCACAGGGCTGCCGCTACCGCCACTATCAATATCAGCTTTCACCCGGAGCCATTTATCAGTATTCCGGATGCTATGTATCGTTCCCAGTATGACTTTGTATCTTTCGCCAGGATATCCGACAGCAATAATTTGTTCACCACTTTGAACCGCATCGCTATCCCCTAAGAGCAGCGGCGTGCCTTTATCAGTGAGTTTTAGGATGACGAGATCATTTTCCGCATCAAAAGCAGTAACTTCCTCAACTATACAGATTTTCGCTTTATCCCTGAGTTTGACGAAAACAGGACCGGATTGGGCAACGACATGGATGTTCGTCGCGATTTTGTCCGTATCCACAAAAAAACCGCTACCATTATAAAAGCGGCTTGAGACTCTAACCCAGCCCATCACGTGCACCACAGTTGAATCTCTGGCTTTTTTGGGTACCCGGTCCGCTGTCTGGGTATCAACATTCTCTGGCGTGCCCAGTTGGAGGGATTTATCGTAATCCGTGATGCCCTCGTGATACAACCCTTGTGCTTTCTCTACATCACCACGTGCGGATTCAATGTCTCCAAGTTTACACTTCACTGTTGCCAGATTGCTGTGGGCATCCGCATACTTTGGGTTAATCTGGATGGCTTGGGTGTAATCAACAATCGCTGATTCGTAGAGATCTAGCACTTTCTCAGCATTTCCACGAGTGGATTCCAGGTCCCCAAGGGCAGACTTCGCAAGCCCGCGATTGTCATAGGCTAAGTTATGATCTGAATTGAACTTGATGGCTTGCGTATAGTCAACCATCGCTGATTCATAGAGATCCATCGCTTTCTCAGCATTTCCGCGGGCAG